>JANMFL010000154.1:0-4315 GCA_031377945.1 Acidimicrobiaceae bacterium
CTCGGGTGTGGTGTGCACACCCATGACTCGGGTGCGGGTGGTCTGCGGTTTGTCGCTGACGATGCTGACCTTGTGACCGCACATGGCGTTCACCAACGTGCTCTTGCCGACGTTGGGCCGGCCGACGAGGGTGACGAATCCACTGCGCATGAGGTGGTGCACGCTATCGGCGTGGGTCAACCAGGCGTCGTGGTGCTGGTGCTGGTGGTGGTGCTCGAGGTGCTGGGCGTCGTGGCCCCTTCGACCAATGCAAGGAAGTCGCTGCGCGACAGCAGCTCACCGGCCGGCGCCAGCGCGCCCGAGGGCTTCTGCACCGCCTGGTTGAACTGCACCTGGCCGATACCCCGGCTGTCGGTGAGCGTCAGCACCAGCTGTGCGGTCGCGAGACGTTGGTCGGCGGCAGCAGGAATGCCGTCGAAGAAGCCTTCCGGCAGCTCGACGATGGCCACGCCGGCGTTGTTGTCGTTGGCCTTGATCTCGACGTCGTCGGGCACGGCGTTGCGCAGTCCGACGCCCAGTTCGTTGTCGGGCGGGCCGGCCTGCAGCGCCGCCACGATTTGACCCAGCGAGGGGCCGATGGCGAGCGGCGTGGGCACGAAGTTCAGCTGCCCGCTGGTGATGAAGTACAACCGCACCGGCTCGGTGGGCACGCCGGTGGTGCTCGTGTCGAGCCCCGTGGTGGTGGTCGCCAATGCGGTGGTCGTCGGGGCGATGGTGGTGCTGCTGGGCAGTGTTTCATCCAGCCCGAACGGTGCGTCGACCGTGTCGACCTTGCCATTGCCGACCACGCTGCACGCGCCGAACGAGACCGCTGCCCCCGTCAGGACCGCGGTGAGGACCAACAATCGTACGCGCATCAGACCACCTCCGGGAAGCTCACCTTGAAACGGGCGCCGCCACCGGGGCGGTCCTCCACCCATGCTTCGCCACCGTGGGCGTGGGCGTGCTCGGCGACGAGCGACAGTCCCAGTCCGGTGCCGACGCGGTGTCGTGCCGCGCTGCCGCGGGCGAAGCGTTCGAAGATTCGAGAGCGTTCACCGCGCGCCACGCCGGGCCCGGCGTCGTCGACCGCCAGGACCATCGCTGACCGACCCTGTCGGTCGAGCGAGACGCGCACCGGTCCACCGCCGTGCTCGCGGGCATTCTCGAGCAGGTTGGCCAGGATGCGCTCGAAGCGCAGCTTGTCGATCTTCGCCACTGCGGCCAGCTTCGGATCGATCTCGACGGGCACGTCGCCGAACCCGTACCGTTGGGCGATGCGCGGGATGAGTTCGCGCATGTCGACCTCTTCGCGATGCAACTCGGTGCTGCCGGCGTCGATGCGCGACAGCTCGAGCAGGTCCATCACCATGTTGTCGAAGCGGCGGACCTGGCTGACCACCACGTCGAGCGCCTGCTGCGTGCGATCCGGCAGGTCGTCGCGCCGGCCGTCGAGGACCTCGACGGCTGCCGTCAGTGCGGTGATCGGTGAGCGCAGTTCGTGGCTGACGTCGCTGGCGAACCGAGCCTCGCGTTCGATTCTGGTCTGCACCGCGTCGGCCATGTCGTTGAACGATCGGGCCAGGCGGTCGAGGTCGGGATCGTTCTCGGGTGGCATGCGCGCGTCGAGACCTCCGGCAGCGATGGACCCCGCTGCGGTTGCCACCCGTGAGAGCGGCCGCAGCAGGCGGCGACTGGCCCACCAGCCGAGGAAACCGGCGAGGATCATCGTCACGCCCGAGCCGACGAGCAGCGCGGTCGCGATGCGGCTGATGGTGCGCTGTGTGCTCTCCATCGGGAAGGCCTCGAGGTACTGCGCGTTGACCGCGGGCATGTTCACACCGACCGCGACATAGGGGTCACCGAGGTATTCGAAGCGTTGCTGCGCGCTGGCGCCCTGGCTGACGGCGAACTGCAGCTCGAGCGGGAACGAGTCGAGCGAGTAGGTGGCGTCGGTGGTGTACTGCACGCCATCGAGCACCAGCAGCGGGAAGCCGCCGCTCTCGGTCCGCAAGTCGGCGACGTCGAACTTCTGCTCGACGAGCAATTGGTCGCGCACCGTCTTGGCGTTGGCGAACGCTTGCGTCTGCGCGGTCTGTTGGCGTTGGTCGATGAGGAACGACCTCGCCACGGCGTAGGTGACCACGGCGAGACCGAGGCCCGCCACGAGCGACGCGAGCGAGAAGAACAGGGTGACGCGCGTGCGCAGGCGCAGGGTGCGGCGTCGTCGCGTCGAGTTCATCGCTCACAGTGTGGCCGAAGAACCACCCCTCCCCGAATCAGCAGCCGGATCAGGCGGCGTAGCCGGGATCAGGCGGCGTAGCCGACGATGGGGAACGCTTGCTCATCGGCCTGCAGCACCGGGGCGATGGTGTCGAGGTCGGCCAACACCAGTTCGGCCCGCATGATCAGCTCGCTGCACACGAAGGCGATGCAGTGACCAGTCGACTGCACGGCACTGGCGAGCGAGCGCAGCCCCTTCAGGCCTGCCTCGGTGATGACCGTGACGCCGCTGAGGTTGACGATGAGGCCATACGTGCGGGGGAGCGGCAGACACGCCGCCTGGAGGGCGGCAGCGTGATCCTCCGTGGCGAGGGGCCCGGCGACCGAGACGGCAACGTGATGCCGGTGAAGATCGGTGTGAGCGGTGAGCGCTGGTGCCAGCATGTCGCAACCTCCATGGTCGGGTTGGGTTCTGGCGTTGGACGCCTGGTGCTGCCCGCAGGTTCCGCTGCCGGTGGGGCACCAGGGGGAGGTAGGTACCCCACCAGAGCAGCGTGAACAGGTCTGATCTTGGACCCCGTGTGTGACCGATCCCCGCTCGTTGTGTGCGATTTCTGTAACAGAATCCGGAGGCGGGGGCGGTTCTGCCAGAGTGTGCAGCGTGAACTCCCTGCTCTTCATCGAAGACGACGACGCCATCAGATTGGCGCTGTCGCTGGCGCTGGAGGACGAGGGATACGAAGTGCGCCAGGCGCCCGACGGGCGCTCGGGCATCGGCCTGTTCCACGAGCGTGAACCCGACCTGGTGCTGCTCGACCTGCGCCTGCCCGACCTCTCGGGGTTCGACGTCTGCCGACAGTTGCGGGCCATCAGCATCGTGCCGATCATCATCGTCACCGCGCAGACCGACACCTACGATCTCGTCGCCGGGCTGGTGGCCGGCGCCGACGACTACGTCACCAAGCCGGTGGTTCCCAAGGAACTCGCTGCGCGCATTCGTGCTGCGCTGCGCCGAGTGCATCTCCATCACGAGGCGTCGGTGGCGTCCACCTCGGCGACGAAGTTCGGCGACATCGAGATGCGTCGCGAGCAGGGAATCGTGCTGAAGGCCGGGGTCGAGCTGAACCTCACCAAGACCGAGTACCGCCTGCTGTGCGAGTTCGCCGACCACGCCAACGCAGTGCTGTCGCGCGACCAATTGCTCGAGCGGGTGTGGGGCTACGAGTACCTCGGCGACTCACGGCTCGTCGACGCGCACGTGCGCCGCCTGCGGGTGAAGGTGGAGGACCAGCCCGACGACCCGAAGCTCATCGTCACGGCCAGAGGCATCGGCTACCGCCTCCTCGCCTGACGCGTGACGCGCCGCGAACTTAAGTTCCTGGTGAACGCCGCGAACGTGAGTTCTGCGCATCCATCAGCCGCCGAGGATGCTCACCCAGGCGTCGGTGGAGCTGACGACGGCCCAGATCCCGTTACTGACTTTCGTCGTCTCGGCGCTCGTGCGGCTCACCGACAACACCATCGGGCCCTGCGGCGAGGCGCCGCCGCCCCACGACCACTCGTCGCCCTCGTTCCCGGCGGTCGCCGTGCCGATCAGCTCCCAGTTGGCGCCGTGGTCGGTCGAGCGGTACTGGCGTGCGCCCTTCGCGTCGCACATCACCGCGGCCGTGCTGCCGTCGTCGAACTGGCCGAGGCCGCACAGGCGGACGCCCACGTCGGTGAGGTCCACTGTTTCGGGCAGCACGACGTCGCGGAACGCCGCACCCTCGGCTGCGGCGACGGAGACCACCTGCGTCGGGTCGGCGTCGCCACCCCATGCGCCGGTCTGCGAGAGCGCCCACACGGCGCCGCCGCCCGGGGCTGACTCGAGGTCGATGTCGCCGCCGCGACCGGTCGCCGGTGTGACCCAGCCCGACATCGAGCCATCGGCACGGAGGCGGAACGTGGCGCCGCCGCGGTCGTTGAAGGAGAGCAGCACGTCGGTGCCGTCGAACGCGGCTGACAGCTGAACGTCGTTGCCGCCTGCGCCCTTCGGATGCACGGCGTCCGTGGGGCGGAAGTCGTCGGTCCCGACCGGACTGCGCCAGACCCGGACCGCGAACGGTTCGGCGTC
>JANMFL010000372.1:0-33326 GCA_031377945.1 Acidimicrobiaceae bacterium
CACCGTGGTAGTCCACCAGGTGGTACTGCCGACCGGTGAGCCCGGCGAAGCGGTCCATGGCTTCCTGTACGACGCCAGGCACCGCGGTGTGGAACGGGGTGCACGCCTCGCGGGCCTGGAAGAACACATCGGGGTTCTGCGCGCTGCCGCGCAGCATCGGCCGATCCGGATCGAGACCGCGCAGCCGATGGTCGCTGATGCGATCGTCGCTCACCATCGCACGGATGACATCGACGTCCGGCACGTCGACCGTGTTCAGTTCGTGGCTGGTCCGGAAGCCGTCGAAGAAGTGCAGGAACGGGACCCGGGTCTCGAGCGATGCAGCATGCGCGACGACCGCCATGTCGGCGGCCTCCTGCACACCGGCCGCGGCGAGCATCGAGAACCCGGTGCTGCGTGCGGCCATGACGTCGCTGTGGTCACCGAAGATGCTCAGTGCGTGCGTGGCCAGCGAGCGAGCCGCGACGTGGATGACCGTCGGCGTCAGTTCACCTGCGATCTTGAACATCTCGGGCAGCATCAGCAGCAACCCTTGGCTGGCCGTGAAGGTGGTGGCGAGTGCACCGCGAAGGATGGCGCCGTGCAACGCACCTGCAGCACCTGCCTCGCTCTGCATCTCGATGACCTCGGGGACGGCGCCCCACAGGTTCACTCGGCCACTGGCACTCCATTGGTCGGCGTGCTCACCCATCGGCGAGGCCGGGGTGATCGGGTAGATCGCCACCACCTCGGAGAGCAGGTGAGCGACGGCCGCGACGGCTTCATTCGCGTCGACGATCGATCGGGGGCTCACACAGCCACGCTATGAAGGGTCGCCGTTGGCCACTAGGGCATTACGTCCCAGCGAATCGGGTGGCGAGACCACCAGGTCCGCGCGAGTGGGCGAAGGTCCCTGGCGGTCGACCGCCGTCCGCGCGCACGATGCGTGTTCGGAGGGGAACGACGATGCCGGGGCCGTACCTGAGTCAGAACGACACGATCATGTGGATGGTCGAAGCAGACCCGTTGTTGCGCAGCACGATCCTGGGGGTCGTGGTGCTCGACGGGCCGCCCGACTGGACGCGCCTGCAGGAACGGATGGAACGCGTCACCCAACTGGTGCCGGCGCTCCGCGAGAAGGTGGTGCCCGTGCCACTGCACCCGACGACGCTGCAGTGGGTGCACGACCACGACTTCGACCTGCGCTACCACCTGCGCCACATCCGACTCGCCGACGGCAGCGGCGTGCAGGATCTGCTCGATTGGGCCTGCACCGAGGCGATGGGCGGCTTCGACTCGGCGCGCCCGCTGTGGGAGTTCACCGTCGTCGAAGGCCTCGAGGACGGTCGAGCGGCACTGGTGATGAAGGCCCACCACGTCGTCACCGACGGCATCGGCGCGGTGCAGCTGGCCGCGCACCTGTACGACTTCGAACCGGCCCCCCCGGCACCAGAGCCGCTTGCCGCTGCGACCGTGCATCGCACCGGCACGATGGACCAATTGCGCGACGTGGTGGCGCACGACGTGGCCGGCGCCATCGACTTCGCCCGACATCAGGCGACCTCGGTCGTACCCAGCCTGCTCGACGCGGTCCGTCACCCGCAGCGGGCAGCGATGGAGGTGGTCGAGACCGCGAAGTCGGTGGGCCGCCTCATCGCGCCGGCGACCACTCCGAAATCGACCGTCATGGTCGGCCGGATGAAGTCATCGAACTTCCGCGTCCTCGAAGTGCCGATGAAGGATCTTCGCAGCGCTGCGAAGTCGGCCGGTGGCCGTCTGAACGACGGCTTCCTGGCGGGCATCACCGCGGGGCTGCACCGCTACCACGCACGACATGGGCACGAGGTGCAGGAACTGCGAGTCGCGATGCCGATCAGTCAACGCGCAGCCGGCGACCACGAGGGTGGCAATCACGTCTCGGTCATGCGATTCGTGTTGCCGATCGACGCAGCGACGCCCGCACTGCGCATCCTCGCCATGCGTGAGGTGGTCGACGTCGTCCGGTCCGAGCGTTCGCTCGACCACACCGAGACCATCGCCGGCTTCTTGAACCTGATGCCGAAGGGCGTCATCGGAGCCATGCTCAAAGGTGTCGACTTCCTGGCCAGCAACGTGCCTGGCGTGTCCATCCCGATGTGGCTGTGCGGCCAGCGGGTCGAGCGGTTCTACCCGTTCGGTCCCACCGCCGGCTCCGCGGTGAACATCACGCTCATGTCGTACGACGGCACCTGCTGCATCGGCGTGAACAGCGACGCGGCAGCGGTACCCGACCCCGAGGTGCTGCTGGAGTGCCTACGCGACGGTTTCGCCGAGATCTGCAGCATCGCCGCGACCTGAGTACCGTCGGGGCATGCCCAAGGCCTTTCTGCACCCCTTCGCCAAGCCGACCCGCGAGTCGTTCATCCGCATCGTTCGCGGCCAGGGCGCGCTGCTGTGGGACGCCGACGGTCGCGAACTCGTCGACGGCATGGCCAGCCTCTGGTACTGCGCGATCGGCCACGGCCGAGCCGAGATGGCCGAGGCCATCGCCGCGCAGGTCACCACGCTCGAGGCGTATTCGTGTTTCGACCCGTTCACCACCGACCCCGCCGAGGCATTGGCCGAGGAGCTCGTCGGCATCGCACCCATGGCGGACGCCCGTGTGTTCTTCACCGGATCGGGCAGCGAGTCGATCGACACCGCCATGAAGCTGGCCCGAATCGCGCACGTCCAGGCGGGCCAGGGTCATCGCAAGCTGATCATCTCGAGGGTTCGCGGCTACCACGGCACCGCGTACGGCGGCACCAGCGCGCAGGGCATCGCGCCCAACCGACAGGACTTCGGGCCGTTCGTCGACGACGTGGTGCAGGTCCCCGCCGACGACGTCGAGGCGCTGGCGTCACTGATGGCCGAGCGCGGCCACGAGGTCGCCGCTGTCATCGTCGTGCCCGTCCAGGGTGCCGGCGGCATCTACCCCGCCCCCGAGGGCTACCTCGAAGGCGTCCGCCGCCTCTGCGACCAGCACGGCGCCTACCTGATCTTCGACGAGGTCATCACCGGCTACGGCCGCCTGGGCAGTTGGTTCGCCGCCCACCACTACGGCGTCCGCCCCGACCTCGTGACCTTCGCCAAGGCGGTCACGTCCGGCTATCAGCCCCTCGGAGGCGTGTTCGTCGGACCGGCGCCGCGTGCGGCCCTCGAAGCCGACCCCGACTTCTTCCTGCGCACCGGGTTCACCTACTCCGGTCACGCAACGTCGTGCGCCGCGGCGCTGAAGAACCTCGAGATCATGCGCCGCGAGGAGTTGGTCTCGCGAGCCACGCACGTCGGCGATCGCCTGTCCGCCGGCCTCGGCGCCCTCGCCGGCGACGGCACGGTCGACCACATCCGTGGTCTCGGTGCGATGTGGGCCGTTGGCCTGCACGCCGACCAGAACGCGATGCAACTGCGCGACCACATGTTCGAGCACGGCGGCGTGGTCTGTCGGGCCCTCAATGCCGACTCGCTGCTGTTCTGCCCTCCCCTGGTCACCACCGACGAGCAGATCGACCGCATCGTCGACGCCGTCGCCGCCGCCACCCAACGCTGACGCCGTTCACGTCGACCAGCTCGTTCATGTCGCGAGAATCCCACCGTTTCGGTCGTTTCAGCGCGACAAGAACGACCTCAACGCGGCTCCGACCTCGCCGACCACGTAGTCGGGGTCGCCGATCACGTCGATCGTGGTGAACTCCCTGACGGTGACGCCCTGCCGGGTGAGCGCGTTGCGCCGGGCGGGGCAGACCGTTCACGCGCATCAGTCGGAGGAAGCGGCGCTCGAGGTCGGATTCGCCGCCCGAGTCCAGCAACACCTCCCTCAAGAGCCGTACCCCGCTCCGACCGGAGCCGGAGCATTCGGCGAGGCGATCACGCAGCCGCGCCACGGACATCAGGCGCAACCGCACACCGCTGTCGATGGCCGACTCGATGCTCCGCACGGAGAGCCCCCACCAACGAGCTGCAGACGCGCCGGCCAGTGCCGCCTCTCCCCCGAGCCAGCTCGCCGCCGCTCGCACCCGGATCTCCCAGGTCTCCGGTGTGGCCCGGTGACGCCACACACCCGGATGCACGGTCACCCACTCGCCGCTCCTGACCCGGCGCTGGCACTGCCGGGCCGTCATGCCCGAGCGGTGCACCACTCCCAGGTCCACCAGGTGGTGCGCATCGGCGGCCAGGGCGATGAGCGCTTCGTCGACTTCCTTCACGTCCACACTGGGTACGGCGGGAGGTACGGGTCGGCAAGAGTCGTTCGTGTCGCGACGAATCCACTGAAACGGTCGATTCGTCGCGACAAGAACGAGGCGTGGAAGGCTCACGGGATGACGACGGCAGCAACGGGTGCATTGAGCGGACAGCACGTCCTGGTGACGGGTGGATCGAGCGGAATCGGCAAGGCCTGCGCGGCCCGATACCGGGCCGAGGGTGCCACGGTCCACATCGCCGACCTGCACCCGCAGTCGAGCGACGAGATCCAACTCGACGTCGCCGATCCGGCGGCCTGGGCTGCGCTGATCGGTCGCCTTCCGCCGCTCGACATGGTGCACCTGAACGCCGGCATCACCACCCCAGGCCGCGATCCGGCCAACACACCCGCGGCACCGCTGGCCGACGTCAGCGTCGAGGCGTACCGGGCCATCGTCGGCGCGAACCTCGACGGTGTGTTCTTCGGTGCCCAGGCCGCGCTGCCCGGCATGGTCGAGCGCGGCAGCGGCCATGTTGTCGTCACCGCATCGATGGCGGGGCTCGGCGGAATGCCGGGCGACATCGCCTACACCGCCACCAAACACGCCGTGGTCGGACTGGTGAAGTCGCTCGGGGCGACACTCGAGCAGTCCGGTACCACGGGTGTGTGCGTCAGCGCGATCTGCCCCGGCTTCGTCAACACGCCGCTGGTGCCCAGCCAAGCCCAGGAGTTCATCACGGCGATGGGCCTGCCGGTCATCGACCCGAGCCGAGTCGCCGAAGCCGCGATGCAGGCGATCGAGGCCGGCGTCAACGGGTCGCAGTGGATCGTCTGGGGCGACATCATCCGCCAGCACGAGCCTCCGGCCTTCGAGTTCTGATGGCCGACGCGGTCTTCAACCCGTTCGACCCGGCGTTCCGGGCGGACCCGTACCCGTTCTACGACGCCCTGCGCACGCACGACCCGGTGCACGTGTCGCCGTTCGGCTTCACCGTGCTCACCCGCTACGACGACGTCGCCCGCACGCTGCGCGGCGCCGAGTTCGCACGCGACATCGAGGCCAACATCACAGAACGCGAGAACGACCCGCGCCAACCGCGCCGCGAGCGCCAACGCCAGCGCCTCGAGGACGGCACCGCGGCGAAGAGCATCCTCAACCTCGACCCCCCGGACCACACTCGGCTGCGTCGTCTGGTGTCGCAGGCGTTCACGCCATCCGCCATCGAACGGCTGCGACCGCGCGTGCAGCAGCTGGTCGACGACGTGCTCGACGTGGCGGCGGAGCGTGGATCGATGGAACTGGTCGAGGAACTGGCGTTTCCCGTGCCGTTCCAGGTGATCAGCGACCTGCTCGACATTCCCACCGACAACAGCGACGACGTGCGCGCCTGGTCGCAGGTGCTCACCGCCAGTCTCGAGCCGACGGCCGACGAGGCCGGGCTCGACGCGGCGGAAGCAGCCGCGATCGCCATGGGCGGTTACTTGACCGAGATCATCGACCACCGGCGACGGCACCTCGGCGACGACCTGCTGTCCGCCCTCATCCAGGTGGAGGAGTCCGGCGACCGGCTGTCCCCGGCCGAACTACGGACGTTCGTGATCCTGCTCTACGTGGCCGGACACGAGACCACGGTGAACCTCGTCGGCAACGGCGCGCTGGCGCTGTTGCGGCATCCTGACCAACTGCGCCGCTGGGCCGCCGACCCGTCGCTCGACGCCAACGCCATCGACGAGCTGCTCCGTTACGACGGCCCGGTGCAGCAGACCGCGCGCGTGCCCACTGTTGACGTCACGTACGAAGGCCTCGATGGCGAGATCACCGTGCCCAAGGGAACGATGGTGATGACCGTTCTGGGTGCGGCGAGCCACGACCCATCCGTCTTCGAACGGCCCGGCGAGTTGCGCCTGGACCGGGCGAACGCGAACCGACATCTCGGCTTCGCTGCCGGGGTGCACTACTGCCTCGGGGCGTCGTTGGCGAAGCTCGAGGCCGGCACCGCGCTCACGTCGCTGATCCGGCGCTTCCCGAACGTCGAGTTGGCGGGCGAGCCGGGATGGCGCGATCGACTGACGATCCGCGGGGTGGACCACCTGCCGCTGTCGCTCGGGTAGGTGGCCGCGGCGCTGAGACTCAGTCGTTCGCCAGCAGGTCGATGAGGCTGCTGGTGTCCCAGCGCTTGCCGCCACGGGCGATGACCTGCGCGTAGAACTGATCGATGAGCGCGGTCACCGGCAGTCGCGCGCCGAGACGGTTGGCCTCGTCGAGCACGATCCCCAGGTCCTTGCGCATCCATTCCACTGCGAAGCCGAAGTCGAACTCGTTCTTCACCATGGTGTGGCCGCGGTTCTCGAGCTGCCAGCTCTGCGCGGCGCCGAACTTGATGACCTCGGTGACTTGCGCGGGGTCGAGCCCCGCACGCATGGCGAAGTTCAGCCCCTCGGCCAGACCCTGCACGATGCCGGCGATGAGGATCTGGTTGACCATCTTGGTCAGCTGGCCCGAGCCGGCCTTGCCCATCAACGCGGTGGCCTTCGCATAGGCCGCCATGACCGGCTGCGACAGTTGGTAGAAGGCTTCGTCGTCGGCCCCACACATGATGGTCAGCTGACCGTTCTCGGCACCTGCCTGCCCGCCCGACACGGGCGCATCGACGAACCCCACGCCGAACTCGGCGCACGCCTCGGCCAGTTCTTTGGCCACCTCGGCGGAGTCGGTGGTGTGGTCGACCAGCACGACGCCGGCCTCGGCACCGGCGAGCGCGCCATCCACCCCGTAGACGACGTCGCGAACGTCGTTGTCGTTACCGACGCACATGAACACGAACTCGGCGCCCTCGGCCGCTTCCCGGGGCGTCGGTGCGGCACGGTTGCCGTACAACGCCACCCAGGCCAGAGCCTTCTCGGGCGTGCGGTTGTAGACGGTGACCTTGTGACCGGCGGCGGCCAGATGCCGCGCCATCGGCGCGCCCATCACGCCGAGGCCCAGGAATGCGACGTTGCTCATCTCCCCATTGTTGCCGGTCACGAAGGCACAAGAGACCAGACTGGACAGATGATCGATCATCTCGTGCTCGCCACCCCCGATGTCGCCGCAACCGCGAGCGTGATCGCCGACGAGTGGGGCCTCGCGCTCACCCCCGGCGGGGCGCACGTGGGTCGCGGCACGCGTAACGAACTGACCGGGCTGGGAGGTGGGGCCTACCTCGAGGTCGTCGGACCCGATGCCGACCAGCCCGACCCGCCGCTGCCCCGACCGTTCGGCGTCGACCACCTCACCGCGGCCACACTGGTGGCATGGTGCGCCCGTCCGGCGCGTCCGCTCGACGAGGTCATCGCCGCATGCGCAGCGCGGGGTATCGACCTCGGCGAGGCGATCGGTATGTCACGCTCTCGGCCCGACGGCGTCCTCCTCGAGTGGCGGCTCACGTTCCCGCTGCTCGCAGCACCGCACTTCGGCGCGTTGCCCTTCCTCATCGACTGGCAGACATCGCCCCATCCGCCGACCTCGCTCCCCGACGAGTGCGTGCTGACGTCGCTGCAGTTGACACACCCGCAAGCCGACCTGGTGCATGCGGTCCTGGCCGAGATCGGCATCGATGCCCGGATCGAGGTGGCCGTCGGACCGGCATCGCTGGTCGCCTCCATCACGACACCGGCGGGGATCCGCAGCCTGTGAGCTGACGCGGGTGGTCAGTCGACCAGGGTGACGATGATCTCGTCGATCACCGAGTCGGGGGTGCGCGGGTGCATGAACACCAGGCGACCCACCGGTTCGCCCTTCCACGTGGATGCCGCGACGAAGGCGATGCCGTCGTGCAGCAGCCGCTCACCCCAGCGCTTCCATTCGTCGCGACCCCACCCTTCACGGCGGAACAGCACGACGCCCAGCGTCGGCTGCATCACCAACGACACTCCAGGCGTCGCGGCGAGCCGTGATGCGGCGAGTTCGGCCAGGCGCACACCGGCACGCACCGCTTCGACATGCGCGTCGACACCATGGGTGGCGAGCGCGAACCACAACGGCATTCCGGTGGCCCGCCGCGTGAGCTGATAGCCGAAGTCGCTGGGGTTCCACAGCGGCTCGTCGCCGTGGAGGACGTCGATGTACGGGCCGTGTTGAGTGTGCACGGCCGACGCCAGCGAGGGGTCGCGGTACAGCAACGCGCACGATCCCTCTGGCGCGAACAGCCACTTGTGCGGGTCGATGATCACCGAGTCGGCTCGGGCGATGCCGTCGAACAGGTCACGACGCTCGGGCAGCAGCATTGCCGCCGCGCCGTATGCGCCATCGACGTGCAGCCAGGCACCGAGGCGTTCGGCGACGTCGGCCAAGCCCGCCAGATCGTCGACCACACCAGCGTTCGTCGATCCGCCTGCCGCCGAGACGATGCCGATGTCGGTCCGGTCGCCGATCGCAGCCGCGAGCGCCGCACCCGTGAATCGGCCGTCGGCGCTGGTGGGCACCACCACCACGTCGGTGAGGCCAAGCATGTGCATGGAGTTGAACACCGACGCGTGCGCAGTGTCGGCGCACGCCACGGTGCGTCGGCCAGGCGGGCACTGATCGCGAGCCACCGTCAGTGCCGACAGGTTGCCGATGGAGCCTCCGCTCATGAAGCAACCACCTGCCGCCTGGGGAAGGCCCATCAGGTCGGCGAGCCAGCGCAGCGTCTGATTCTCGGCGGCCACCACGCCGGCAGCTTCGAGCCACGACTCGGCGCTGAACGTCGCCGCCCCGACAGCCGCTTCCATCCACACCCCGGCCGCCGACGGCGACACCGGAATGAACGCCAGGTACCGCTCGCTGTCGAGCCCGACCGTGTTCGGTGCGATCCGATCGGTGAACCGTTCCCACGCCGCCTCGACGCCGAGCCCACCGGCGGTGATGCTGCCGTCGATGAGCGGATACATCTCGCTCGGCGGCAGGGGGCGACCCAGCGGTGAGAACTCGACGCGCTGCTGCATCCAGGCCGCGACCTGCTGTCCGAATTCGGGCGGCAGGGCCGAGGAACCATGGAGGGGCGACATCACTCGGGGGTGACGTAGGCGGCGGTGATGCCACCGTCGATGATCAGGCTCTGCCCGGTCATCCAACTGCTCTCGTCGCTGGCGAGGAACAGCGCGCCGTTGGCGATCTCGACGGGCTCGCCGAAGCGACCCATCGGGATGTGCACGAGGCGACGGCTGCGCTTTGCGTCGTCGCTGAGGAACTTGGCCAGCAGCGGCGTCATGATCGGGCCGGGGCACAACGCGTTGACGCGCAGGCCTTGGCGGGCGTAGATGACGGCCATCTCGCGGGTCATCGCCAGTACCGCTCCCTTCGAGGCGGTGTAGGCGATCTGCGGCGTGGCGGCACCCATGTGCGCGACGAACGACGCGACGTTGACGATCGACGACGCCGAACCGCTCTGCTGGGCGGACTCGAGCATCGCCGGGATGGCGTACTTGCAGCCGAGCAGCGTGCCGAGGACGTTGATGTCCATCGTCTTCTGGTAGGTCTCGACGCTCGTGGTGACCGGGTTGTCGTCGTCGCCGAGCATGACGCCGGCGTTGTTGTACAGCACGTTCAGCCCGCCGTAGGTCTCGACGGCGAAGTCGATGGCGTTCTTCACCGATGCTTCGTCGGTGACGTCGGTGTACACGAAGCTGGCCTCACCGCCTGCCGCGTCGATGGCCTCGACCGCATCGCCGCCATCGGAGATGTCGGCGATGACGACCTTTGCCCCCTCCGCCGCGAAGCGCTCTGCGCCCACACGACCGAGACCCGACGATGCACCAGTGATGAGGGCGACCTTGCCCGACAGACGACTCATGGAGCGCGACGGTAGTGGACGCGCAAGACTGATGTTCAATGACCGAACGACCAAGTGCGCGGTGGCGGATCCTCACTTGGAACCTGCACGGGTCGGCACATCCCAACCTCGAGGTCGTCGCCGAGGTCGTCGAGGGATATGCACCACAGGTGCTCGCCCTGCAGGAGGTGCAACGACGCCAGGCGCGTCGGTTGGCCAAGCGCCTCGGCTGGCAACACGTGTGGGCCCGCAAGCACCACCCCTACTCGCCGCTGGCGTGGTGGCGCACCGAGGGCCTCGCCGTCCTGTCCCCTCACCCGACCAGTCACGTGGTGCGCACCACCATCTCGCACGGCGCGAGCACCTGGACGTATCGACACCGCGTCCTGCTCGCCGTCACCGTCACCCGGCCCGATTCGGCGCTGCGCGTCTACGACACCCATCTCGCCTCCGACCGCGCCGTCGACGAGCGCATCACCCAGGCCCGCCGGGTCGCCGAGCACGTGGTGCAGGACGCCGCGCCGATCGCTGTGGTTGCCGGCGACTTGAACACGCACGACCACGACGCCATCGAGATCGTCCGCGAGTTCCACGTCGCCGGGCTGCGCGACCCGGGTGGAGAGTCGACGAACCCGTCGCAGGTCCCCCGCCAACGACTCGACCGGGTGTTGGTGCCCGAGCACGCCACCGTCGTCGACGGTCACGTGCCCGACGGCGGCGACAGTTGGGCGGCGATCAGCGACCACCTCCCGGTGATGGTCGAGTTCGACGCCTGACCACGGCCGGACCGGACCGTCCAACCAGGCAGGTATGGCCGCTGGGCGAGCAGGCGAACGGCTTCGAGGCAAACGGGGAGTCAGCGGTCCGTCAATCGCTGGGGCGGCGGCGCATGAGCAAGTTGTGCACACTGCTCAGCACGACTTGCCCGTCCTGATTCAGGAGTTCCACCTTGTTCCGCACAATGCCTCGGTCAGGCTTGCTCTCCGATGGGCGCGTCTCAACACACGTGGACCGAACGGCAAGCGTGTCCCCAACGCGCACTGGATTACTGAACCTCACCTCGTCCCAACCAAGGCCAGCAAGAATCGCCGCACCAGCCTCAGGAGAAGAGTGCATCAGCGCACCCTGCATCGCGACGGTGTGAAACCCCGATGCGGTCAACCCCCCGAAGACGCTCGCTGCCGCGGCTTTCAGGTCGAGATGGAACGGCTGTGGGTCGTATTGGCGTGCGAACACCATGATCTCCTCGGCCTCGACCACGTACGCACCGTGCTCGAAGGATTCGCCGACCACGTAATCCTCGAAGTACCGGCAGTTAGGTACTGGCCACCGCTGGCACCGGATGTTGCGCTGAGCGCAAGATCCGGTGCCTGCGACCAGCGTTTTGCTGGCGCTGTCAGCTCAGCGGGCCGCCACGGCCCGCTCACATGACAGCGCCGAGAGGGAGCGCACTTTTCCCGCCCAGAAGCCGGCGCGTGGCTAGATGCGCTCCCAGTAACGCCGGAGTTCCCAGTCGGTGACCGTCTGGTTGAAGGCCATCCACTCTGCCTTGGCCATCGTGAGGATGTGGTGGTGCACCTCGTCGCCGAAGCACTCACGGGCGACCTCGCTGCGCTCCCACAGGTCGATGGCCTCGACCATGCTCCACGGGATGCGCGGGATCTCGTCGGTCTCGTAGCCGTTGCCGACGAACGGTGCACCGAGTTCCATCTTGTTGCGGATGCCGTGCAGGCCACCGGCGATCGTGCCGGCGAACGCGAAGTAGCTGTTCGCATCGCTGCCCGGGATGCGGCACTCGACCCGGGTGCCCTTGCCGTGACCGACCTTGCGGAACCCGAGCGTGCGGTTGTCGACGCCCCAGCCGACACCGGTGGGCGCCCACGACCCGAGCTGGAACCGCTTGTACGAGTTGATCGTCGGCGCCCACAGCAGGCTGAACTCTCGTGCCGTGGCGATCTGACCGGCCAAGTAGTGCTGGAAGGTCTCGCTCATGCCGTTCGCGCCGTGGTGGTCTTCGAACACCGCGGTCTGCCCGTCCATGCTCCACAGGCTCGAGTGGATGTGGCACGACGACCCGGTGTCGTTGAAGTCGTACTTGGCCATGAAGCTGACCGAGCGTCCGTGGAAGTGAGCGATCTCCTTCGCAGCGAGCTTGTAGACGCTGTTGCGGTCGGCCATCTCGATCGCGGTGGTGTAGTCGAGGTTGATCTCGTGTTGACCGCGGCCGGCCTCGCCCTTGCTGAATTCCACCGGCACACCGGCCGCCTCGAGGCCACGACGGATGGCACCGAGGATGTACTCGTCCTTCGTGGTCTGCAGGATGTGGTAGTCCTCGAGCCACGGCGAGTGCGGCTTCAGGTCGCGGTAGCCCTTGTCGTGGGCCTCGTCGTAGGTGTCGCGGAACAGGTAGAACTCGATCTCGCTGGCCACCATCGGCAGGAAGCCCAGCTCGGCCGCCGCGTCGACCTGATGCTGCAGAACGGACCGCGGCGCCACCTCGATGAGCTCGTGCGACTCGACGTTCAGCAGGTCGCACATGACCATCGCTGTCTTGTCGACCCACGGGATGCGCCGCACCGTGTTCCAGTCGGCCTTGGCGAGCATGTCGCCATAGCCCTGCGCATAGCTCGCGAACCGATACCCGGGCACCGGGTTGTTGTCCATGTCGCACGCGATGAGGTAGTCGCAGTTCTCGGTGCCCGCGTCAGCGACGCTCTGCAGGAAGAACCGACCGGTGGTGCGCTTGCCGACCAGACGACCCTGCAGGTCCGGAAAGACCATGAGCACGGTGTCGATCTCTCCGCTGCGGATGAGACCCTCGAGTTGATCGCGGGTGATGGTGCCAGACATGAGTCTGGACACTAGACCGAAAGAAGGTCAGGCCTTCTTCTTGGCCGGCTCCTTGGCCGGCTTGAGCACGCCCTTGGCGAGCGCGTCGTCGAGATACTTCTCGGCCTCTTCGGCGCTGACCTTCAGTGCCGGGGCGATCTCGCTGATCAGGTTGATCCGCGCCCGGTCGTACATGGTCCGCTCGGCCGCCGACAGCGAGGCATCGCGATTGCGCGCCGCCAGGTTTCGCACGACTTCCGCGACCTGGTACACGTCGCCGCTCTTCAGCTTCTCCTGGTGGTTCTTGAAGCGGCGACTCCAGTTGGACGGCACGCGCGGATCGGGCTTGCTGAGCACCGAGACGAGGTCTTCCAACTCGTCGGCGCTGACCGGCGGGCGCACGCCCACTTCGTCGGCCTTGAGCACCGGCACCGAGAGCGTCATCTCGTTGATGACGGTCTTCAGGATGAGGTACTCCTGCATTGCACCGAAGGCCTCCATCTTCTTGGTCCCTACGACGATGCATGCACCGTGCTGGGGATAGATGACGGTGTCGCCCTTCTTGAACTTCACATCGACCTCACGAATCGGGGGTATCGCCGCCCAAACGGGATTCCCCAAGGGTAGGCCGTCGGGGGCCGATTTCCGACCTTCAGACGCCCTCGATCTCGTTCGCGGTGGGCGCGCCGCCCACCGCAGCACGCAGGACTTCCACGACCGACCACAGCCGATCACGGTCGTCCACGAGCCCGGCACGGACCGCGGTGACGAGGAGGCCGAACATCACCGTCTCGATGCCCCGCGCCATGACCTCGGGATCGCCGTCTCCCGGCAGCACACCCGCCGCCTTGCGCCCGGCCAGCCGATCGGCGATGAGCGCCGTCGTGCCCGCGAACAGCGAATGCCGCAGCACCAACTGGAGGTCGTCCGCGGTGCCCTCGGCGAAGACTCGTCGTGTCAGCGGGTGTCGGTCGAGCGAGAGGAACAGGCCCGACATCAGTTCGTACAACGGGCTGTCGGACTGCACTGCAGCGTCGCGCAGCTCGCCGGCCAGCGCGTCGAGGTCGGCGGCGACGGCGGCGGCCCAGTAGGCGTCCTTGTCCGCGAAGTACGCATACGCGGCGGCGGGGGTGAGGCCCGCGTCTCGGCTGAGTTGACTCACTGACGTGGCGCGAAAGCCCTGCTCACCGAATCGATCGACGGCCACGCGCAACAGGCGCTCACGCGTGCGCTGGCCCTTGGTGAGGGAACGCCGGGGGTCGGACGTGGTCGCCACCCGGACCACCCTAGTTCCGGTGCCGCGGCCGCATGCCCCGGGCCGGCGACCGAACCAGTGCCTCGGGTAGGACTCGAACCCACAACCAACGGGGTAGAAACCCGCTGCTCTATCCTTTGAGCTACCGAGGCGTGCGGGCCAGCCTACGGCCCGACGAGGACCCGTCTCAGCCAGTCGAGCGCGGTGATGACGCTCATCTGCCGCATCTGGTCGCGCTGGCCGGGCAGACGAAACGTCCGGGTCGTCACGACCTCGCCGATGGCGAGGCCCACGCACAGCGTGCCGACCGGCATGCCGTCCTGTTCGCTCGGGCCGGCGACGCCGGTGAGCGACAGGGCCACCGAACTGCCGAGCACGCGTTGTGCCCCCACGGCCATCGCTGCGGCGGCTTCCTCGCTGACCACCGGTCCCACCGGTACGCCGAGCAGATCGAACTTCACCTCGCTGGCATAGCTGACGACGCTGCCACGGAACACCTCGCTCGCGCCGGGCACGTTGGTGATGCGTCCCGCGACCAGGCCACCGGTGACCGATTCGGCGAGGCCCAGCGTGTGGCCGCGCTCACGCAGCAACTGCAGCACGACGGACTCCATCGTGTCGTCATCGACACCGAAGACGATGTCGGCCACCAGCTCGCGCACCTCGAGGTCCCATCGGTCGATGATGGCTGCGGCCTCGGCCTTCGTGCCGGCCTTGGCGGTGAGGCGCACCTTGATGCCCTCCCATCCGCTGGCGAGGAACGCGAGGGTGGGATTGCCCTCGGACTCGAGTCGGGCGATGACCGGGTCGAGCCGCTCGTTCAGTCCGCTCTCGCTCTCACCCCACGTGCGCAACGTGCGGCTGACGATCACGCTGGCTTCTCCGGCGCGTTCGAGCAGATCGGGCAGCACTGCCCGCTGGATCATTTCCTTCATCTCGTGCGGCACACCGGGCACCGCGTAGACGACCTTCGGCCGTCCGTCGACGGTGACCGGACAGACGAGGCCCGGCGCGGTGCCCCGCGTCTGCGGGATGATCGTGGCACCGACCGGCACCTGTGCTTGGCGAAGGTTGTTCTCGGCCATGCGGCGACCGCGCGACGCGAACATCTCGCGGATGACGTCGGCAACCGCATCGTCCTGCACCAACGGAACGCCCATCACCGCAGCGATGGCGTCGCGGGTGAGATCGTCGTGCGTGGGCCCGAGGCCGCCGCACATGATGACTGCGTCGGCGTCGGTCAGCATCCGGCGCAACACGGTCTCGACACGAGCCAGGTTGTCGCCCACCTTCGCCTGGAACAGCGAGTCGACACCCGCAGCAGCGAGCTGCTCGCCGATCCACTGACTGTTCGTGTCGGTGATCTGGCCGAGAAACAGCTCGGTACCCACCGCGAGGACGTCGCACCGCATGAGCGTCAGGTTGCCACGTCGGCAACCAGCTCGTGACGGCGTGCCCGAAACACGTACTGCCCGAAGCTGATCAGGGCGAGGGCCACCGAGATCCACAGCAACCCGTTCCAGAGCCACTTCGAGTCATCGGTGAGCGGCAGGATCGCGAACCCGATGGCGAGCTGTTGCACGAAGGTCTTCCACTTGGCGATCTTGCTGGCCGGCACGCTGATGCCCTTGGCGCCGACGAACGTGCGGTACAGGCTGATGGCCAGCTCACGGCCGGCGACGATCGCCACCGGGACGATCGAAAAGGTGCCGTTGCTGACCAGGAAGAACATCGCACCGAGGACGAGCACCTTGTCGGCCAGCGGGTCGAGGAACGCGCCCAGGGTCGTCGCGCCGTGGCGTCGGGCGAGATACCCGTCGACGCCGTCGGTGGTGCACAGCACGAACCACAGGATGAACGCCGGCCACGTGCCCCCCGGCGTGTCGGGGATGAGCAGGAACACGAACGGTGCGACGAGGATCCGGGCGACGGTGACCAGATTCGCCCACGTCTTCACAGCACTGGGATCGACGGGCATCAGTCCGAGTCTGCCACGCGGTCCGGCCCCATGGCATCGACCACGCGCACCTCGTGGAACTCGCCCACCGCCAGATGGTCGGGCACCTCGATGATGCCGTCGATCTCGGGAGCCTCTCGAGTACTGCGCGCCACCCCGGGCTCGTCGACGAGGACGCGGAACGTGGTGCCGATGGTGGCGTCGCTGCGCGCCGCGGTGATGTCGTCCTGCATCTCGCGCAGCTCGGCGAGGCGGTCGTTCATCAGACCCTTGGGCACCCCACCATCGAGCTCCATGGCGTACGTGCCGTCCTCGGGGCTGTACGCGAAGAACCCGCACCAGTCGAGCTGCGCCGCTTCCACGAACGCGAGCAACTGGTCGTGATCCTCCTCGGTCTCACCGGGGTAGCCGACGATGAAGTTGCTGCGGAACGCGGCGTGCGGATCGCGTGCCCGGATGTCCTCGATGCGGCGCAGGAAGCGCTCGCCGTCGCCCCAACGACGCATGCGGCGCAGCAGCGGCTTGCTGACGTGCTGCAGCGACAGGTCGAAGTACGGAACGCTGGTGGCGAGGATGGCGTCGATGAGCTCGTCGGTGAGGTCGCTCGGGTACAGGTACAGCAGCCGGGTCCACGGCACGACGCCGCTGACGGCCTGCACCAGCGGCACGATGGAACCGGCACCCAGCTCATCGGGGCGGTCCTTGCCATAGCTGGCCAGGTCCTGGGCGACGAGCACGATCTCGCGTACCTCGAGCTGCTCGACCTCGGCCAGGATGGACGCGACGTCGCGGCTGCGCTGCGGGCCGCGGAACGACGGGATGGCGCAGAAGCCGCACGAGCGGTCGCAGCCCTCGGCGATCTTCACGTACGCCCACGGCGAGGCACTCTTCGGCCGCGGCAGGTTGAGCAGATCGAGCGTGGGGATGGGCGCGGTCGACACCGGAATGAGCTTCTTGCCGCGCTGCGTCTGCCCTGACGGGCTCGGCACTGGCATCGGCATCAGCATCAGCATCGGCACGTTCACCGGCACTCCGAATCCGGCGACCTGGTCGACCTCGGGCAGCGCCTCGGCCAACTCGGCCCCGTAGCGCTCGGCCATGCAGCCGGTGACGACGATGCGAGCCCCGTCCTTGCGTTGCTCCTCGAGCGCCAGGATGGTGTCGATGCTCTCCTTGCGCGCCTCTTCGATGAACGCGCAGGTGTTCACGACCACGAGGTCGGCGGCCGACGGATCGTCGGTCGCGGCCATGCCGTCGGCCAGCAGGGTGCCGACGAGCTTGTCGCTGTCGACCTGGTTCTTGGGACACCCCAAGGTCTCGACGTAGAAGCGCTGTCCCATGAGGGGCACAGGCTACCGGCGCGCCCCGTGCGGCCAGGTGCTACAGGTGGTTGAGGCGCAGGCCGTTGTTCGGCCAGCGCATGTGCAGCAGGCGACCCGTGCCCGAGCAGGTGATGTAGGCGTCGCGGTACTCGCCGCTGCCGTCGTTGTCGCCGAAGCAGATGTTCGTGGTCAGCAGGTCGCCGGTGGCGACGTGCGTGGTGCTGCCATCGACGGGCGAGATGACCGTGATGCCGCCGTTGACCAGCGTCGCCACGCAGACGTTGCCGTCACCGTCGACCCCGAGCGAGTCGAGCAACTGGTAGCCCGGCAGACCCGCGAGGCACACCGAAGTGTCCATCGGAATCGCGGGAGCGACCACGCCGGGCTCGGCGATCGTGCGACGAAACACGCGACCGGTGTGCGTCTCGGCCCAGTACACGGTGTTGCCGTCGGGCGACAGGCCGATGCCGTTGGGGCCTTCCACCGGGAACACCTGCTCGCTGATGTGACTGCCGTCGGCCTTGGCGTAGTAGATGCCGGTGAAGTCGGACGTACGCGCGTGCTCGTCGCGGATGCCGTGGTCGGTGAACCAGAACCCACCGTGGGCGTCGAAGACGAGGTCGTTCGGCGCGCGCAGCGGACGGCCGTCGCACTCGGTGTACAGATCGGTCACCTCGCCGGTGACGAGGTCGACCCGCTGGATTCGGCCGCCGATGTAGCGCTCCGGATCGAACGGTCCCGGCAGCAACAACTCGCCGAGATCCACCGGCGTGAAGCAACCGCCGTTGTTGCACAGGTACAGCGCACCGTCGGGACCGATGGCCGCACCGTTCGGACCGCCGACGATCTCGGCGACCGTCTCCTTCGTCCCGTCCGGGTGGACGCGCGTGATGCGCGGCCCGAACATCTCGACGAGGATCACGGTGCCGTCGGGCATCGCGATGGGACCTTCCGGGAAGCGCAGTCCGGACGTGATCTCGGTGAACTCGGTCATGGCCGAGAGTGTGTCAATCCGTTCGACCGTCGAACGACCCGGAGCATCACCAGGAACTTAAGTTCCTGGTGACTTGGCCGCGACCTTGAGCCGATTGCGGGCCATGGTCGACTCGGCCAACGGCACCAGTCGCGCCGCCTTGCCCAGTCCGGTGGGCGGCATGTTGCCGTAGATCGCCTCGTACTCCCCCGCCCGAACCAGGAACGTCTCGTGCCAGATTCCAGAGCGCGTGTCCTTGCCGACCCGCTTCATGTACTGCCGCCAGACGTCGAGGTGCGGATCGTCGGTGTCCTTGGCGAACGCCTCGAGGTGCTCGAACGACCTCCAGTACTGCACGTTCGTGAGCCCGAACGACTGGAAGCCGAGCATCCCCTTCTCGGGATGCTCCGTCAGGTACTTCAGCATGTGGCCCATTCCCCGCTTGCCGCCGTAGTCCTTGACGGCCTTGATGGGATGTCGCAACGTCGGCTTCGCGCCGATGATGAACACGACGAAGTCGCCCTCGATCTCGGCCGTCCAGCGGCCCTGATGAATGGCTGCCATGGTGTCTCCTCCGCGGTTCGCTCCCGCGATCTTGTCACGCCCAGGGCCGACCGCAGACAGGCCACTCAAGTATTTAGTGCTCAATACCCATCCATCGAGCCGACGGCCCCGAAGTCCGTGAACTGACCGGCACCAGCCGATCGCTCATGAGGAGGAACCCACCGTGAAGAAGCTGTTCGCCACACTCACCGCAACCGTCGCCATCGGCGCACTGTCGTTCGGCACCGCACGTGCCGACGAGACGCAGACGATCGCCGAGATCGCCTCGGGCAACCCCGACTTCTCGACCCTGGTTGCGGCGCTCGGCGCCGCCGACCTCGTGGGGCCGTTCGACAGCTGCGACGACGCGAAGACCACCGTCTTCGCCCCGACCAACGACGCGTTCGCCGCCGCCCTCACGGCACTCGACATGACGGCCGAGCAGTTGCTCGCCGACACCGAGCTCCTCACGAGCGTCCTCACCTACCACGTCGTCGCAGGCGAGGTGGACGCCACCACGGTGACCGGCCTCACGTCGGCCACGACGCTGAACGGCGCCGACATCAAGATCGCCGTCGTCGACGGCGGTGTGGTGCTCAACGACACGGTCAAGGTGGTCACCACCGACATCAAGGCCTGCAACGGCATCATCCACGTCATCGACGGTGTGCTGCTGCCCCCCGCGGGTGACACCGGCACCGGCACCGAGATGCCCGCCACCGGTTCGAGCTCCACCACCATGGCGCTGCTGGCCGGCGGCCTGCTGGTGATCGGCGCTGGGGCGCTGGCCGCGAGCCGCCGCCGCGTCGCCGTCGTCGAGGGCTGAGCCGACCAGGTTCACCGTCCACGAGTTCACAAGGGAGGAGGGCGCCGATCCTGCGCCCTCCTCCTTCGCGTCCGGGCCAGGTCGGGTCAGGTCAGGTCAGGCGAGGGTGAGGGTGATCTCGACGAGGTCGAGCATCGTCGTGCCATCCGCCTCGCTGTAGTCGAACACCTGCAGCGTGACCGGACCCGTGGTGTCAGCCGGCAGGCTGATCTCGGCGGTGAACCCGCCCCAACAGCCAGTGCCGCACAACGCCATGGTCATGCCCTCGACGATGACCGCACCATCGGTCCCGAGCACCCGGTAGTTGACGGTCGCCTCGTACGCGTTGGTCATGCCCCCGATGACGATCGGGTTCGTCAGCGGAGTCCGGTCGAACGGCTGCTCGAGCAGGATTCCCGGCAGTACGCCGTCCTGGAACGAGGCGCGCCCTGCATCGGTGACGACGATCCCCTCGCCGCCGATCATCTCGCGAGGCTCACCATCGATGCGGAAGTGCACGATGTCGACATCGGGCAACTGGGTGAGCGTGTAGACCACCTCGGCCACCCGCAGCGTCATCGACAGGCTGCCCCCACCCGACTCGAACGTGGAGTTCAGGTCGACCGTGGCGGCGTTGCCGTCGACGGTGGCAGCGAGCAGCTTGGTCCCCGCGGGGATCTGCGTGCTCACACCATCGGCCAGTTCGACGTCGGTCGGCCCGGCGAGCAACGCCTGCATCACCGCGGTGATGTCCCACGTGCCGAGGAAACGACCCGTAACGGTCAGCGTCTCACCGCGCACGAAGTACATCGCCACTCCCGGCTCGTCGGTCGGCGGCAACGTGCTGACGGGCGAGGTGGTCTCGGGCAGCGTCGTGTCGGGCACCGTGCTCGTCACCCCCTCGGTGGTGGTCACCGCCGCGGTGGTCGGGGCACCGGTGGTGCTCCCCGACTGGCTCGTGCTGCCGCATCCGGCCACCAGCAACAACGGGACGACGATTCCGAGCAGGCGACGCATCGCACACCTCCAGGCTCGACTTCATCGTGCGCCCTTTCGGCGCCGCGCGCCAGATCAGCCGTTGCGGCGCGCCTCTTGCAGTAGTTCGAACTCCTCGACCGTCATGTGCACCTCGCGGGCCTTCGAGCCCTCGCTGGGGCCGACGACGCCACGTTGCTCGAGCAGATCCATGATCCGACCGGCACGAGCGAATCCGACCTTCAACTTGCGCTGCAGCATGGAGGTGCTGCCCAGCTGGCTGCGTACCACCAGCTCCATGGCCTGGCGCATGAGGACCTCGTCCTCGTCGTCGTCGCTGCCGTTACCGCCGAAGTTGCCGGCACCCATCTGACCGTCGGCATCGCCCTCGACGCCGCTGACGTAGACGACCTCGGGTGCCTGGCGACGCCAGTGGGCGACGACCTTACGAACCTCTTCCTCGCTGACGAAGCACCCTTGGATGCGTTGCGAGTGACTGCTGTTGCCGGGCAGCAGGAGCATGTCGCCCTTGCCCACCAGCTTCTCGGCGCCAGGCTGGTCGAGGATGACTCGACTGTCGGTGAGCGACGACACGGCGAACGCCATGCGAGCCGGGATGTTGGCCTTGATGACGCCGGTGATGACGTTCACCGACGGACGCTGGGTGGCCACGATGAGATGGATGCCGACCGCACGCGCCTTCTGGGCGATGCGGGTGATGCTCTCCTCCACGTCGCGCGCGGCGATCATCATCAGGTCGTTCAACTCGTCGACCACGACCACGATGTACGGCAGACGCTCGTACTTCGGGTCCTCACCCTCGGCGAGCACGATGGCCTCACCGTGGGCGTCGCGGTGCAGATCGCCGCGGTCGTAGGCGGCGTTGTAGCCGAGGATGTCGCGGAAGCCCACCTCGAAGAGCAGGTCGTAGCGACGCTCCATCTCCTTCACGGCCCAACCCAACGCGTTCGCAGCCTTCTTCGGGTTGGTGACGGGCGCCGTGAGCAGGTGCGGCAGCTTGTTGTACTGCCCCATCTCGACCTGCTTGGGGTCGATCAGGATGAGGCGCACCTGTTCGGGCGTGGTGCGCATCAGCAACGACGAGATGATGCAGTTGATGCCGCTCGACTTGCCCGCACCGGTGGCACCCGCGATGAGCAGGTGCGGCGTCGTGGCGAGGTTGAGGAAGATGGACCGACCGGCGATGTCCTTGCCGATGGCCACGTCGAGCGGGTTGGTGGCCGCACGCGCATCGGCCGAGGTCATGATGTCGCCCAGGCTGACCAATTGGCGGGTGTGGTTGGGCACCTCGACACCGATGGCGGATCGACCAGGGATGGGCGCCAGGATGCGCACGTCGGTGGCGGCCATCGCGTACGCGATGTCCCGGTTCAAGCTGGTGATCCGGGCGACCTTCACACCCGAGCCGAGCTCGAGCTCGAATCGGGTGACCGTCGGGCCCACGGTCATGCCGACGAGCTTCGTGTCGACCCCGTGCGATGCCAGGCTCTCGACCAGCGTGCGACCACGCGCTTCGATCTCGGCCTTGTTGATGGCCTGGTTGTTGCTCAACGTCAGGTAGCTCACCGGCGGCAACGTCCACGGGCCGCGTTCGGCTCCGGGACCGAGGTCGAGCGCGGCCTGCTCACCGGGACCGGCGATGGGTGGCGGCAGCGGCTTGGGAGTGCGCGCCCGCTTCGGCTTGGGAGCCGCCGACTCGTCGTCGGTCCAGTCGTCGTCCTGGGCGAAGTCGTAGACCTGTGGCGCGGGGTGTTCGCCGGTGGCCTCGCGGTCGCTCTTCAGCGTGGAGACGTTGCCCATTGCCGTCTTCAACCGTCGACCGGCCGGAACCGCGATGGCCGACACACCCTTGGACACATTGGTCGCCGCGGTCTTCACCGAACTGCCGGTGATGAGCAGCACGCCCCCGAGGAACATCAGGCCGAACACGACGATCGCACCCGCCGAGGCCAACAGGCTGCGCAATGGTTCGCCCACCAGCGCACCCAACCAGCCACCCGCGCGCCCAAGCGTGTCGAACCCGCCCCAGATCTCTTCCGGGCCACGCACGACGTGGAGCACCCCGAGCACGGCCAACGCGCTGAGCCCCCAGCCGAGGGCGAGACGCCAACGGTGCGCGCTGCGGCCCTTGCGGACCAGGGCGACGCCCACGGCGATGAGCACGGCCGGTACCAGGTAGCGCCCGACGCCGGCGAACCACCCGACCACGGTGTTCGCACCACGGCCGAGCGGACCGGCGACGCTGAACCAGATGCCGAAGGCCAGCAGGATGCCGACGGCGATGAAGCCGAGGCCCCAGAACTCGTCCTCACGCCCACCGACGGCCTCGCGGATGCCGCTGGAGGCCTGCTCGCGACGGGTCGGCGTGGGGGCAGGCGCGGCCGCACGCTTCGCCGGCGCGGTCGGCGTGGACCGCGGCTTGCGTTGGGGCTGGGTTGCCATCGACGCCACGGTACCAAGGGGGCGCGCGTCGTTGGGGGCAATCAATCGACGGGGTCGACCGATCGGACATCTCCCTCGGGTCCGACGATCACGTCGAGGCCACCTCCGCACAGCGCCGAGGCGAGCACGCTGTACTGCACGTTCCCCGTTCCGTCGCCGTGCACGTAGAAGGTCTCGATGATGCTGTCCGGCACTTCGTCGCGCACCTTCGTCAACACCAGATCGGGGTCGAAGTCCAGGTCAGCGGCAACGAAGGTGCCGCCCGACGCATCATTGCCGTCCTCGGTCGACAGTTCGCCGTTCGTCCACAGCCAGGGTTGCGCCAGCGCCCCGTCGTTCAACGACACCCACAGGTTCACCAATCGGGCAGTCGCATTGATCTCGAAGTACTCCTGCGGACCGCCGAGCTCGACCTCGAGGTCGGCGATCGCCCGATCGATGTCGGCCACGACGGGCAGGTCGGTTTCGGCCTGCGCCGTGCCCTGCGGGTCGCAGATGGTGGCGCCGGGACCGGACGTGCCGGTGCTGCCGGCCGGCGACGCGGCATCGTCGCTGCACGCAGTGAAGGCGAGGACGACGGCCAACGCCGCAGCCATCGGTCGGCGAGAGGTCATGCCGCCGAGGCTACGACCGTGCGTCCTCCGTGGACAATCGGGCACGGGCCCGGCGGGTGATGAAGAACAGACCGATCAGTTGCACTCCACCGAATGCCACCAGCCACCAGGCGCCCGAGAAGCTGGACTCGTCGGTCGGGACGATGATCGGTCCGATCTCGGGGGCGAGACCCCCGGCACCGGCCTGAGGAGGCTCCGACGCGACGATGGTGGTGGTCGTCACGGCGTCGTCGAGGGCGCCG
Organism: Acidimicrobiaceae bacterium; assembly: GCA_031377945.1. Lineage (GTDB taxonomy): Bacteria > Actinomycetota > Acidimicrobiia > Acidimicrobiales > Ilumatobacteraceae > UBA668. The sequence continues at coordinate 23,951 of JANMFL010000372.1, forward strand.
TCGTCGGTGGTGGCCACGTCGGCGGCAACGACGCCACCGAGGCTCACCCCGTCGTCGGCGTGCACCGCCACGGGTGGCGTGACGGAGAAGGAGAAGAAAAGGGTGGCGGCAGACACCATCATCAAGATTTGCTGGCGTCGCACGGCTGCCATGAACACACACGGTACGCCCAACCGGATACTCCGTACACGGACCGTGAGACCCATTCACCAACAGCGTTCACAGGATCACCCTCGGCGAAGCCGTCGAATCTCCGACGGCGACCGGCGTCAGGCCTCCATGACGACGGGCACGATCATCGGACGGCGCTTGGTGCGCTCGTTGACGAACTTGCCGGCCGCACGACGCACGTCGCGCTCGAGCGACTCGACGTCGCGCACTCCTGCGGCGAGCGCCTTCTCGACGGCCTCAGCCACGCGATCGCACGCCTCGTCGAGCAGGTCCTCGGCCTCGGGCGCATAGACCCAGCCGCGGGTGATGATCTCGGGGCCGACGAGCACCTTGCCGGTCTCGATGTCGACCGTCACGACGACCACCACGACACCCTCTTCCGCGAGCACCTTGCGGTCGCGCAACACGCCCTGGCCGACGTCGCCGACGATGCCGTCGACGTAGAGGTATCCGGCCGGTACACGACCGACGGCCTTCAAGCCGTCGTCGCTCAGCTCGAGCACATCGCCGTCCTCGCACACCAGCACGTGGTCATGGGGCACGCCCATGACCACGCCGAGCTTCGCGTTGGCGACCATGTGGCGGTACTCCCCGTGGATCGGGACGTACCACTCGGGGTTGGTGATGCTCAGGTACGTCTTCAGCTCGTCGGCCTGGGCATGGCCCGTGGCGTGCACGTCGGCGACGCCCGAGTGAATGACCTCGACGCCGGCGCGGAGCAGGTCGTCGATGACGCGGTTCACCGCGCTCTCGTTGCCGGGAATGGCATGGCTCGACAACACGACCGTGTCGTGGGCGCCCGCCTTCACCCACTTGCTCTCGCCACGCGCCAGCAGCGCCAGCGCGGACATCGGCTCGCCCTGCGATCCGGTGGAGACGATGCACACCTGGCCGGGCTGGTACTTGTCGACCTCGTCGATGTCGACGAGCGACGCATCGGGAATGTTCAGCACCCCGAGGTCTCGTCCCATGCGCACGTTCTTCTTCATGCTCAACCCGAGCGTGGCCACCACTCGGCCATTGGCGATGGCAGCGTCGGCGATCTGCTGGATGCGGTGCAGGTGGCTCGCGAAGCTCGCCGTGATGATGCGACGGCCCTTCTGTTCCGAGAACACCGCACGCAGCACCGCACCGACGCTGGTCTCGCTGGGCGCGTGACCGTGCTCTTCGGCGTTCGTGCTGTCGGCGAGGAGCAGCCGGATGCCTTCGGTGCTGGCGATGGCACCGATTCGACCGAGGTCGGTGCGGCGGCCGTCGACCGGCGTGAGGTCGAGCTTGAAGTCGCCGGTGTGCAGGATGACGCCCTGCGAGGTGTGCAGCGCGATGGCGTGAGCATGCGGCACCGAGTGGGTGACCGGGATGAACTCGACGTCGAACGGGCCGATCATCCGGCGCTCGCCGTCGCGAACCGCCACCAGATCGGTCTTGCCGAGCAGCCCGGCTTCCTCGATGCGATTCCGCGCCAGACCGAGCGTGACTGCCGACCCGTAGATGGGGAAACTCAGTTCGCGCAGCAAGTACTGCAGCGCGCCGACGTGATCCTCGTGCCCGTGCGTCGCGACGACGCCGACGATGTCGTCGGCGCGTTGGCGGAGCCAGGTGAAGTCGGGGAGCACGAGGTCGATGCCGTGCATGTCGGCGTCGGGGAACATCAGGCCGCAGTCGATGAGGAGGACCTTGCCGTCCTGCTCGATGGCCATGCAGTTGCGACCGATCTCACCGAGACCGCCGAGGAAGACGACACGAACGGGAGTCGCCATCACAGACCACGCTTCTCGACGAGGTTGGCCATGACGTGCGGGGCTCGTTCATCCACGAAGGCCGGGGCAGGACCCATCGGTAGGCGGGCCTGGCCCACGGCGAACCCGAGGTGACGCATCATCGCCTTCGTGGGGATCGGGTTGGGGGCGTCGTCACCGGTCTCGAACGCGAAACTCTCGAGCAGACGGGAATTGACCGCCCGGACCGCTGCGGTGTCGCCCTTCTCCCACAGGTCGAACATCTCCTGGTGATCGACACCACTCCAGTGCGTGGCCACGCCGATGACGCCGACGATGCCACTTGCGAGCAGCGGAAGCGTGAAGCCGTCATCGCCGCTGTAGACCTCGAACCCATCCGGTGCATTGGCGATGAGCACGGCCGTTTCACCAGGGTTGCCGGCGGCGTCCTTGAGGGCGACGATGTTGGGCACCTCGCTGGCGAGCTTCAGCAACAGCCCGGTGGAGATCTTGCGGCCGGAACGCACCGGGATGTCGTAGACGACGTGCGGCAGCGGCGACGCCTCGGCCATGGCCCGCATGTGCCCTTCGATGCCCGCCTGCGACGGACGGTTGTAGTACGGGCACACGGCGAGGATGCCGGCTGCGCCGAGCGCCGTCGCCTCCTTGGTGAGGTGCACGGAATGCGCCGTGTCGTTCGTCCCGGTGCCGGCGATGACGGGAATGTTGACCGCTTCGATGACCGCGGCGAACAGGCTGAGCCGTTCGTGATCGGTGAGCACCGGCGACTCGCCCGTGGTGCCGGACACGACGAGTCCGTCGTTGCCGTTGTCCTGCAGCCAGCGCGCCAGACGCCTCGCCTCGTCGAGATCGAGCGCGCCCGACTCGTCGAAGGGCGTGATCATCGCCGTCAGAACCCTGCCGAAACGTGCCATCAGAACGAGCCTTCCGCCGAGCGATCGATGCCCTGGGTGAGAATGAGGTCTTCGTGGAGTTCCATCCACACATCGTGATAGCTGCCACACATCACGCCGGTGAACATTTTCGTTTCGCCGTTCACCACGGACTGGCACGTGCGTGCCAACCGGGGTTGGTACGGCGCAAGACGGGCCAGGACGGCCGCCATGCGTTCGACGATCGGCGCGGCCGCCGAGTCGAGTTGCACCAGGCGCTGCACCACTGCCGCGTCGTACTTCGCATCGGTGTGGTCGTTGGGCGCTCCGGCGCGCAGCTGCCAGTCGCCGCAGAGCTGCTTGAAATCCTCGTTCAGCTGCAGGAAGTCCTGATACGGACCGTGGAGTTGCTCGGCCATGTGGGCGCCACCCACGTCCTCGGCGAGCGCGATGTGGTGCTCTTCTCGACCGACCGCAGTGAGCTGCCACAGCTCGCGTGCTTCACGGAACTGGGCCCACTCGCGTGCGACCAGCCCCTGCAAGTGCTCTTCGACGATCTCGAGCGGCAGATCGGCCACCTCGGCGATCGTTTCTGCCTTGGCGAAGCCCTTGATGCGCAATGCGTGAAACGTGCGGAAGAAGGGATCGGAGACGTTGGACATCGCCGAGCAGCGTACTGGAACTGGCCGACGATACGGGTTGCTCAGGCGCCGGCGTGCGGCACCGCGACCTCGTTGCCGAGCTCGAACGCTGCGTACTCTTCGCCGGTGTCGGCCCAGTCCTCGAACTGGATGACGCCCATCTCCTCGAAGCGGCGGCGCAGCCACTGATCGTTGCGCTCGAGCAGGCCGAGCTTCTTGCAGTTCGGCACGATCTTGCTGAACAGCATGCTCTGGAAGATGATGCGCGTGGGGTCGGCGAGCACGAGCGGAAGGATGTCCTTCACGTTCACGCCCATGCGCTCCCACACTTCCTGCGACATGAAGCGGTCGCGCATGCGGATGGCGGCCTCGAACGCGAACTCCTGACGCTCCTTCATCTCGGCGTCGGTCATCTGGTCGTAGCACTCCTTCAGCGACAGCACGCCGAAGGCCACGTGACGGGCCTCGTCGCTCATCACGTAGCGGAGCAGCTGCTTGAGGAGCGGCTCGGTGGTCATCTGGTGCTGGAAGCCGAACGCCGCGAGGGCCAATCCCTCGACCATGATCTGCATGCCCAGGTAGGTCATGTCCCAGCGGCTGTCGTTGATGATGTCGTCGAGCAACATGCGCAGGTGGATGTTGATCTGGTACTCGCCGCCGAGCTTCTCCTCGAGGTAGCGGGCGAAGACCTCGACGTGACGGGCCTCGTCGACCACCTGGGTGCTGGCGTACAGCTTGGCGTCGTACCACGGCACGGTCTCGACGATCTTCGCGGTGCAGATGAGTGCGCCCTGCTCGCCGTGCATGAACTGGCTGAGGCTCCAGCGCTTGCTCTCGATGTTGAATTCCAGCCACTTGGCGTCGTCCCACTTCTCGACCGGCGTGCCGATGAAGGTGTTGGGATCGAGGCCGGTGCCGATGAGCTCGCGCTCTTCGATCGCGCACTTCTCGGCGTCGACATCGAGGTGCCACGGCAGGTCGGTGGTGCCGTTCCACTGACCGGTCTTGGCCTTCTCGTACAGCTTGCGCAGCGCCGGGCGCTGCAGGGTGTAGTCCCAGGTGAAGATGGTGTCGGCGTTGTTCTTCACCACGTGCTCGACCTCGTTCGGATCGGCGTTGGGGATGGCGAGAATCGCGTCGATGTCGTTGATCTCGGACCGGCCGATGATCTCTTCGTTGGTGCTGTGGGTGACGGTCATTGCTGGCTCCTGTTGCTGTGATGCAGGGGTCGAGGTTGGTGAAGGTGAATCGGTTACGGACGGACGAGTGGTTCGAAGGCGGGGAGCACGAACGTGCCGAGGAAGGAACGGGCACTGTCGAGGTCGCCGAGGTCGACATGGTCGGACGGGGCGAGGAAGTAGCTGATGACGAGACGGGCCAGCAGCTCGACGAGGCGGGCACTGTCTCGGCGGGGCAGGTACTCGTCGACCAGTGGCACCAAGAAGACGGTGGCGACGCGGATGATCCGCGGCAGACCGTCGACGGTGAGCGAGGTGAGGGTCTCGCCCGGCTCGCTGGCGAGCATGACCGCGAGGTGCGAGTCGTCGCGCAGTTCGTGCGTGGCGGCGACGACGGTGGTGACCAGCAGATCGCCGAGCGTGTCGACGTGCTCGAGGTGGGCGGCCAGGCGAGTGAAGAAGTCCTCCAGTTCGCGGACGCGCAGCGCCTCGAAGAGCACATCCTTGCCCCCCGGGAACATTCGGTACAGGGTGGCGCGCGACACGCTGGCCTCGTTGGCGATGTCGTCGATGGTGAGCTTGGACATGCCCCAGCGCTCGACGCAGCGCTTCGCTGCGTCGAGGACTCGCGCCTCCACCCCAGAGTGGACCCCAGAGTGATGGACCCCCGCGGCGGACGCGGCAACAGTGACCGAGTTCGTCATCGGCTGAGACACTAAGACGAATTCCGTCTCACCGTCAAGGCACGATTTCCGGCGTCCTCTAGAATCTTGGGATCAGTGCCCAGGCACTGCTCCCGTGAACAAAGGAGTTCCATCCATCATGAAGCGCCAGATCATCGCGCTCCTCGCCGCCGGCGGCGTCCTGTTCGCCGCCTGCGGTAGCGACAGCGACGCGTCGTCCACCACAGCCGCCGACACCACAGCCGCCGACTCCACCGCTGCGCCCACCACCGGCGCCACGGAAGGCGGCGACGCCAAGGCCTGCGCCGAGGGCAAGACCCTCGAGGCCGGAGGCCTCACCATCGCCACCGGCGACCCCGCCTTCCCGCCCTACGTCATCGACGACAAACCCGAATCGGGCGAGGGCTTCGAATCCGCGCTGGCCCTGGCGGTCGCGAAGGAACTCGGCTTCGAGGGCGACACCGTCAAGTGGGTGCGCACGTCGTTCGACACCGCCGTCGCCGGCGACGACAAGACCTTCGACTTCAACCTGCAGCAGTTCACCATCAACGACGAGCGCAAGGCCGTCGTGTCGTTCAGCGACCCGTACTACACCGCCAACCAGGCGCTCATCGGCTACATCGACGGCCCGGCCAAGGACGTGACGTCCATCGCCGACCTGAAGCAGCTCAAGCTCGGCGCCGCTGCGGGCACCACCAGCCTGAACTACATCAACGACGTCATCCAGCCCACCGCTGAGGCGTTCACGTTCAACAGCAACGCCGATGCCGCGACCGCACTCGACAACGGCCAGATCGACGCCATCATCTCCGACCTGCCGACGGCCATCTTCTGGGCCAACGCCGGCGCCGAGTTCGGTGGCATCGACAACACCAAGGTGTTCGGCCAGTTCCCCCTGGGCGACCAGGGCGGCGACCAGTGGGGCCTGCTGTTCGTGAAGGACAACCCGCTCGTGGACTGCGTGAACATCGCCCTGGCCAACCTCACCACCTCGGGCGATCTGGACACGATCACCCAGAAGTGGATGACCGACTACACCGAGGCCCCGACGCTCCCCGAGAGCTGATCCATTAACCTGAACGGTCATGACTGATCTCGACGAGGGCGCCGACCGAGTGTCGGCGCCCTCTCGCGTCCCCGGGCAGCCGAGCCGCCGCGATGTGTGGCTGCGCCAGCGCCGCCGGCGATCCACCACCGTCGCACTCGTCTCGACCCTGCTGACGTTCGCCGTCGTGTACTTCGTGGTCACGGGCTCGAGCGGCTGGCCGAAGGTGAAAGCCCTGTTCTTCGACCCCACGCGGTTCAAGGAGGACTTCCCCGAACTGCTCGGCTATCTGTGGATCGACGTCAAGCTGTTCCTGCAGTGCGCGCCGCTCATCGTGATCTGGGGCATGGTCATCGCGCTGTGCCGCAACACCCGCAGCCCGGTGCTGTTCCCGCTGCGCGTGTTCGCCGCCGTGTACACCGACTTCTTCCGCGGCGTGCCCGTCATCTTGACCATCTACCTGATCGGTTTCGGCATCCCGAAGTTGAAGCTGATCGAGGGAGACTTCCACTTCCTCTGGTTCGGCGGCGCATGGAACTCGCCGTACCTGTGGGGCCCCGTCGCACTGGTGCTCGCCTACTCCGCCTACGTGGCCGAGGTGTTCCGCGCCGGCATCGAGAGCGTGCACGAGAGTCAACGTGCCGGCGCCCGATCGCTCGGCCTGTCGCAGAGCCAGACGCTGCGCCACGTCGTGCTGCCCCAGGCCGTCCGCCGGGTCATCCCGCCGCTCATGAACGACTTCCTGTCCCTGCAGAAGGACGTCGCGCTGCTCAGCATCCTGGGCATCGTCGAGGTCTTCCGCCGGGCCACGTCCATCAAGGACAAGACGTTCAACTTCACACCGCTCGTCGCAGCCGCGGTCATCTTCCTCATCCTCACCATTCCCGAGACTCGACTCGTCGACTGGTACACCGCTCGGCAGCGCAAGCGCACCGGTGGGTCGGTGGTCGGATGACCCCCAAGCTGAGCGTTCGCGAGGTCGAGAAGTCGTTCGGCAAGAAGGCCGAGCGCAAGGTGGTGCTCGACCACGTGTCGCTCGACGTCGGCGAGCACGAGGTGGTGTGCCTCATCGGCGCCAGTGGCTCGGGCAAGAGCACCCTGCTGCGGTGCATCAACCTGCTCGAAGCCATCGACGACGGCGCGATCTTCCTCGACGGCGTCGACATCAGCGAGCCTGGCCTGGACCCCGACCCCATCCGCCGCCGCATCGGCATGGTCTTCCAGAGCTACAACCTGTTCCCGCACATGAGCGTGCTGCAGAACATCACGCTCGGCCCCACCAAGGTGCTCAAGCAGGACCGGGCCGAGGCGAACGATGCGGCGATGGAACTGCTCGGCCGGTTCTCACTCGCCGACAAGGCGACGGCCTACCCCGACCAGTTGTCGGGAGGCCAGCAGCAGCGCGTCGCCATCGTCCGCGCCCTGGCGATGAAGCCCGAACTGATGCTGCTCGACGAGGTCACCGCGGCCCTCGATCCTGTGTTGGTCGGCGAAGTGCTCAACGTCATCCGCGACATGCGCGGCGAGGGCATGACCATGGTGCTGGCCACGCACGAGATGGGCTTCGCCCGCGAGATCAGCGACCAGGTGTGCTTCCTGAAGGACGGCGTGGTGCTCGAGAGCGGAACGCCCGAGCAGTTGTTCACCGAGCCGGCACGCCCCGAGACGCGCGAGTTCCTCGAGCGCGTCATCGCCAGCGGCCGCCTGTAGGTCGACCTCAGTCGGCAGCGTCGAGCGACGATTCCAGTCGCTTGACAAAGCTGTGCGTGGCCTCCAGCGAGCGCCGAAGATCGGCCACGACGGCACGCAACTCCTCGGTCCTCGCGGCGGCCATCGTCGTACCCAGTCGACGGTGTTGTTCCAGCACACGTTCTCGATCAGCATCGACCTCGCCGCGATCTGGATCGTCCTCCTCGTCGCCACGGTGATTTTCGGGTTCGAGATCCGGAATGTGTCGATACACGGCGGTGGCCATCGCTCCGAGGAGTCGCTCCTGCAGTTCATCCTCGGGCGGCAGCAGGAGGGCCGAGATCTTCTCCGACGGTTGCAGGGCGATCGTCCACCACCATGGCTCGAAGATCCACCCTCGTCTGGTGCATTCCGACGACCATCGACCGAGCACGTCACGCGCCATCTCGCGCATCAGGTGGGAGTTTCCGATCGACTCGGCCCACCCACCGGTGTTGGCGATGATGTGAACGAACAGTCCGTTGCGAATGGCTTCCCGAGAGGACGCCGTGGCGAGCCACTGCGCGATGTTTCGGTAGTAGTGCCCGACTCGCTCCAGATTCGACCCGAGCAGACCGGTGTGCCCTGTCGATGCCCCGACACCGAGCAGGTTGATGTCGAGCCAGTTGTGCCACGTCCCGTCCACGACGATCCTTCCGACGCCGACCGGCTCACCGTCGTAGACGGCGATGGTGGGGACCTCCTGCAGCCTCACCGTGATCGATGCACCGGGAGCGTGTTGCTCATACGTGGTCGTCGTCCCACCCGATCGAGCCCAGGCGATCTCCTCGGGCCGGCTCTTCGCCGAGTGGGGAAACTCCTCTCGCGTGGCTCCGCCCACGACGTACGAACCGTCGAGCACCAACTCCGACGATGAGGTCACCACCCCCTCGTGCATGTGGTCCGGGAGAATGTCGATCGGCCCGCCAGGGCCGCAGAGGATCGGGTGTGGCGCCCACCGCATCCCCACAGGGGCGAACGACTCGGCGACACTGATCCTCAGCCCGTCCCACAGCGCGAACCGGCGCAACCGCAGTCGCTTCGGTACGTTGTCGCTCTGGTCGTCGAATTCGGCGAACGGGTGCCCATTCACCGTGTGTTGCGGCACTGTCGTGTCGATTCGGCCAGATGTGGTCGTGGGAGGTACACCGTCCGCGTCGGTCCACTTCCGCATGCGACGAACTCGGGGCAGCGCCGAGCACAGCCAACTGCCGAGCTCTGCATGGTCGCCGGTCGCAAACACCCCGCCCCCACGATCCATCCATTCGGCGATCCGCTCGACCTCCGGGTCGGTCAATGGGCCGGTGCCCGGCATCGGC
>JANMFL010000410.1:0-1743 GCA_031377945.1 Acidimicrobiaceae bacterium
GCCGGTCACCCAGCACAGGACGGTCAGCATCTTGTGGCTGCTGAGCACCGCCCACTGGTCGCCGCTGGCCGAGCCCAGCTCGATGCTTCGGTCGAGCAGGGGTCGTGCCTCGTGTGGTGTCGTCACGGCGGTCGCGAAGCCGAGGGTGTTGAGCGCTCGGGCCCGCGCCCAGTCGTCGTCGACCAGTTCGGCGAGTTCCAGCGCCTCGGGTGCGCGGGCCGACATGGTCTCGAGATCGCCTGCATACAGGCCGAGGTGTGCCGCCGCCCAGCACGCTCGAGCGCGATGGACGCTCGGCGCAGTTTCGGGCTCGTCGAGCAGTCTGGCCAGCCATCGCCCACCTCGTCCGAGGTGACCGCGCAGCTCCCAGAACAGCGCCATCGCAGTCGCCAGCCGCAGCGCGCACTCGCGGTGATTGGAACCGATCGCGAACTCGAGCGCAGACTCGAGGTTGGCGTGCTGGGACTCGAGCATCGCCAACAGCGCTGCGCTGTCGCGCAATGCAACACCCGGCGCAGTCCGCTCGGCGAGCGCGACGAAGTACGACAGGTGGCGGACGCGCACGGCCTCGGCCTCGCCGCTCTCGGCGAGACGCTGCAGGAGGTACTGGCGCACCGTGTCGAGGAATCGGTAGCCCTGACCGTTCGTGGCGTGGTCGACCTGCACCATCGACTTGTCGACGAGCCGGGTCAGGACGTCGAGCACGGCATACCGATCCGCAATGTCGTCGCCCGCCAATCCCTCTGCCGCCTCGAGTGTGAAGCCGTGCATCACCGACAGTCGGCGGGCGAGTTGTTGCTCGTCAGGGCTGAGCAGGTCGTAGCTCCACGCGACGGACGCCTCCAGGGTCTGTTGTCGCGACATCGCCGTTCGGCTGCCACCACTGAGGAGGCGGAAACGGTCGTCGATCCCCGAAGCGATGCGCGCCGGGCTCATCATCCGCACCCGAGCGGCGGCGAGCTCGATCGCGAGCGGGATGCCGTCGAGTCGCGAGACGATCTCGGCGATCGCCGGCCGCTCGTCAACCGAAGGTTCGAACGACGGGCGCGCGCTGCGAGCCCGCTGCACGAACAACTCGAACGCCGTCAGTTCGTCGAGCGATGGCACCCGCCACACGACCTCGCCCGACACTCCGAGCGTCTCACGGCTCGTGGCGATGACGCGCATGCCGGAGCAGCGTTGCAGCAGCGTCTCGATCGCCGTCGCCACACCGTCGAGCAGGTGTTCGCAGTTGTCGACGACGATCAGTGCCGACACGTCGTGGAGCTGCTCGGTGAGTGTGTCGAGCAGCGGCCGACCGAACTCCTCACGGAGTCCGAACACTGCAGCGATCGCGAGCGCGACGAGATCGCCGCTGGCGACCGGCGCCAGCTCGACGCACCAGACGCCGTCGTCGTACCGATCGAGATGCAGCTCCAGGGCGGCGACCTCGTACGCCAGGCGCGTCTTGCCGCAACCTCCGGCGCCGGTCAGGCTGACCAAGCGGTGGCCGATGATCGCCTCGCGGACCGATGCCACCTCTGCCTCGCGGCCGATGAACGAGGACAGCTGCGACGGCAGGTTCGTCGATCGATCGACCCCGGTGCCGGTCGAACGTGAGGACGAGCTTGGATTGGCTGTGTTCATGTGCGGCATCGTCTCCTGACCACCTCGGTGCCGACATCTGCCAGATGGCATATCCCGTCGCGCTCGGGTCTCGACCAGCGGGATTGTCCCACGCGCTGAAGCCGAATATGCCACCTG
>JANMFL010000455.1:0-4353 GCA_031377945.1 Acidimicrobiaceae bacterium
CACCGACGCGAGCCGCGTGGGCCTTGCCGTACCAGTGGACGGCGGTCGGCCAGTCCTGACGCGCCTCGGCCACCGCGCCGTGGAGCTCCAACACGCCGCGATTCGCGTACGCGCTGTGCAGCGTCTCGACGAACGCAGCCACCCGTTGCAACGGCTCGTCGACTCGATCGGTGAAGCCGTTGTGGGCGAGCGCCCGGACCGCCCCCCAGAGGGCGATGTACCTGGTGGAGTCCGGTGCCGAGTCCCATCGATCGAGGCTGGCGATGTACTCGTCGACGTACGCCGCGTCCAGGCCTCCGTCGTTGAACGAGAGGTGCGGAGGAGGTGAGTAGCGGTGCTGGGGAATGGGTTGCGTCGATCGCAGGCTGCGCCAGCCTCGCGCCGCGGCGACGTCCTGGGACTCGTCGAGATCCGTCGGAGCGGCATGCTGGATCTCGTCCAGAAGATCCGGTGGTGCGCCGCCGTCGACCGCCACCTGTCGGATCCGAGACAGCAGTTCGTTGATGGCTCGTTCCGAGATGCGATCGCCGGCCCACGCGAGGCAGAGCGCGAGGTCCCACTCGTGGTGCTCCAAGCACCAGTCCACCGCGACCAACGCGTCGGGGCGGTACTCACCCAGCCGAGCCCACACCGCCTCCTCGTCGGGCCCGATGAACCGCAGTGTGAGCGCGCCGACCTCGCGGGCCATGTAACGGGCATGTCGTTCGCGCACCTCGTCGGACACTCCCTGCCCGGCGAGGTGCTCGCGACCGTAGGCGCGCATCGTCTCGAGCATCCTGAACCGGGTGGTGCCATCGTTCGCAGTGGTCCGCTGCAGCAGGGACCGGTCCACGAGGTGTGGCACGGCATCGATCACGTCGAAGTCGCCGACGTCGTCGGCGGTCGCCACGGCGCGCGCGGCGGTGAGGTCGAAGCTGCCGGGGAAGACGGCGAGCCGATCGAACACCGCCCGTTCCACGGCGTTGCACAGGTCGTACGACCAGTCGAGCGTGCCGCGCATCGTCTGGTGCCGCTCGAGGCGCGACCTGCGCCCACCGACGAGCAGCCGGAAACGCTCCTCGAGGTTGGCGACCAGCTCGACGGGAGTCATCGCCCGCACCCGCGATGCAGCGAGCTCCAGGGCCAGCGGGAGCCCGTCGAGCCGGCGGCACAGCTCGGCGATGGCGCGTTCCTGGTCGGCATCGATCCGAAGGTCCGGTGCCTCGGCGTGCGCCCGATCGAGGAACAGCCGCTCGGCCTCGTCGGCGGTGAGCGACGGCACCGGCACCAGCTGCTCGCCGCGCACCATCAGCGGTTCCCGGCTCGTCGCGAGAATCGACACAGTGGGGCACCCGGCGACGATCCGCTCCACAGCGTCGGCGGTGACGGCGAGCAGGTGCTCGCAGTTGTCGACCACCATCAGCAATCGTTTGTGACGGAGACGCACAACGAGATCGTCGAGCACGTCGCGGTCGGTCGCAGGTGTCATCCGCAGACCGTTCGCGAACGCGAACGGGACGGCGTCCTCCATGTTGATGGCGGCCAGATCGACCAGCCAGCAACCGTCGGGGAACTTCTCGGCAGCCGCCGTGCCGGTCTCGATCGCCAGACGGGTCTTTCCCGTGCCGCCCACGCCGATCAGGCTGATCAGGCGATGCGACGCAAGTTGCTCGGCGAGCGAATGGATCTCGTGCTCGCGACCGATGAAGGTGGAGAGCTCCGCAGGGAGGTTGCCCGCGGCGTGGCGCGGCGTGCGGAGCGGCGGGAACTCGCGGTCACCGACCTGGAAGATCCGCTCCGGAGTGTCCAATCCCTTCAGTGCGTGCTCACCGAGATCGACCATCGGGCGGTCGCGCACGAGGCCGGCGGTCGACGCCGACATCAGGATCTGCCCGCCGTTGCCGGCGTCCATCACCCGTGCGGCCCGGTTCAGTGTGGGGCCGAAGTAGTCGCCGTCGCGCGACTCGGCCTCACCGGTGTGCAGGCCCATTCGCACGGCGAGCTCGAGACTCGCCTGCGCCTCGATCGCCGCCTCCACCGCCTGCGACGCCGACGAGAACACTGCGACCATGCCGTCGCCCGTGTGCTTGAAGACCACCCCACCGTGCGCTTCGATCGCGGTCCGCAGCGTCTGATCGTGCATTGCGAGCGCACTCGACATGGCGCGGTCGTCCTGCTGCCAGCGCTGCGTCGACCCCTCGATGTCGGTGAACAGGAACGTCACCGTTCCTGTCGGACCGTTCCCCATGCAGCCTCCCGTGGCCGAAGCGTCACCCGCTCACCGGACGACGCTACCGCGTGCGTCAGGTCGGGTCGAGCACGTCGATGCCGTACGCCGCGAAGGCTGCGTCGGCCGTGACGATCGTCGCCTGCTCGACGATGGCCTGCGCGACCAACATGCGGTCGAACGGGTCGGCGTGGTGCATCGGCAGTTGTCCGGCGACCGCGGCGTGCTCGAACGTGATGTCCAGCGGATCGAAGCCACCATCGACGCATCGAGCGCCGAGCCCGCCCGGAGCGCGGAGCTTGCCGAGTACCCGCTTGATCTCGACCTCCCAGATCGAGACCGCCGAGACGAACACCGTGTGGCGCGGATCGGTGATGAGTTCGCGCACCTCGGGACGCAGCCGGCCTGGGTCGGCGAAGGCCCACAGGACCACGTGGGTGTCGAGCAGTAGTGCCGTCACGGAAGCAGGCCGGCGAACGCCGCGGCGACCTCGGCCGGAAGGTCGTCGAAGTCGGTACCGATCTCGACCTGGCCTTCCCAGCCTCCGAGCCGGCGCGGCTCGAGCACCGGGCGGAACGGCACCAGCTCGGCCACGGGCACGTTGTGACGGCGGATGACGATCTCCTCGCCGGTCTGCTCGACCTGGGCGATGAGCCGCGACAGATGCGACTTGGCCTCGTAGATGCTGACGACACTCATGGCATGAGCCGAGCGAATCTGATCAGGTCTGATCAGATCTAACTCTTGAACAGGAAGGCCTCGTCCTCGTCGCTGAACAGGACGCGGAGTTCATCGAGCAGGAGGGGGTGATCCTCCAGCAGCGGGTCGGCGTCGACCAGCTCGAACGCCACTCCCCGGGCCAGCTCGACCAACTCTCGATCACGGCGCAGCGATGCCAGCTTCAGGTCGCTGCGGCCCTTCTGCGCGGTGTTCATCAACGTGCCCTCGCCGCGCAGTTCGAGGTCCACCTCGGCCAGGGCGAAGCCGTCGGTGCTGTCGACCAGAGCCTGCACCCGTGCGCTCTCGTCCTCGACCTCCTGGGTGACGAGCCAGCACGTGGACTCGTGCGCCCCACGACCGACGCGACCCCGCAACTGGTGCAGCTGGGCGATACCGAAGCGGTCGGCATCGAGGATGACCATCACCGTCGCGTTCGGCACGTCGACGCCGACCTCGATGACCGTCGTGGCGACCAGCACGTCGACATCGCCGCGGCGGAACGAGTCCATCACGGCCTCCTTCTCGGCCGACGGCATACGCCCGTGCAGCAGCGCCAGGCGGAGGCCCTTCAGGTCCTGGTGCGTGAGCCGCTCGAACGTCTCCTGCGCGCTGGCGACCTCGAGCTTCTCGCTCTCCTCGATGAGCGGGCACACCACGTACGCCTGGCGACCGTCGGCCACCTGCTCGCGCACCGTCGCCCACGCGCCCTCCTCCATGAGCGGGCCGTTGGCCCACTTGGTGACGATGGGCGTGCGCCCGGGCGGAAGCTCGTCGAGCACGCTCACGTCGAGGTCGCCGTAGACGGTCATCGCCGCGGTGCGCGGAATTGGTGTGGCTGTCATGACCAGAACATCGGGCACCAGTTCGCCGTCGCCCTTGTCGCGCAGCGCGGCCCGTTGCTCGACACCGAACCGGTGCTGCTCGTCGATCACCACCACACCGAGGCTGTGGAACTGCACGCCTTCCTGGATGAGCGCGTGTGTACCGATGGCGATGTCGACGGTGCCCTCGGCGAGACCTGTCATCACCTCGCGCCGCTCCGCACCGCTGACGCGGTTGGTGAGCAGCTCGACCCGCAGCGGACGGTCACCGAACAGGTTGCCGGGGTCGGGCACAGTGACACCGTCGAGCAGCCGGCGGACACCCGCAGCGTGCTGCTCGGCCAACACCTCGGTGGGCGCCATCAGCGCACCCTGGTGACCACCCTGTACCGCTGTGAGCATGGCGCTGACCGCGACGAGCGTCTTGCCCGAGCCCACGTCGCCCTGCAGCAGGCGGTGCATGGGGTGTGGGCCGGCCAGGTCGCGTTCGATCCCGGCGATCGCTCGCTGCTGGGCGTCGGTCAGGCGGTACGGCAGCGCCTCACGCAGGCGGCCCACCAGCTCGCCGTCCACCTTGTGCCGAATGCCCTTCGAGGCCCGTTCGAG
>JANMFL010000459.1:0-6024 GCA_031377945.1 Acidimicrobiaceae bacterium
CTTGATCTCAAAGGTGCCGAGGACATCGCGGCACACGGCGGTGAAAATGGCCTTGATCAGGTCCATCATGCCGCGGAAATCCGAGTAAGCCTGGTAGACCTCGAGCATGGTGAACTCGGGGTTGTGTTTCCGGGAGATGCCCTCGTTGCGGAAGATGCGGCCGATCTCGAACACGCGCTCCATGCCACCGACGATGAGGCGCTTCAGATGCAGCTCGAGTGCGATGCGGAGGTACAGCTGCATGTCGAGCGCGTTGTGGTGGGTGATGAACGGCCGGGCGTGCGCACCACCGGCTTCCACGTGCAGCACCGGTGTCTCGACTTCGATGTAGCCGCGCTCGTGCAGGGTGCGGCGGAAGCTGGCGATGACCGCGTGGCGGACCCGAAAGTTCTTGCGCGCCTCGTCGTTGACGATGAGGTCGGCGTACCGCTGACGAAACCGGGTGTCGGTGTCGGTGAGCCCGTGCCACTTGTCGGGCATCGGTCGGACGGCCTTCGAGAGCAACTCGAGCTGCTCAGCCTTCACGCTGAGCTCGCCCTTACGGGTGGTCATCACGGTGCCGTGCACACCCACCCAGTCGCCGAGGTCCAGGCCCTTGATCGCCTCGAACGCATCGTCGCCGACGACGGCCTTGCTGATGAACAGCTGCACCTCGTCGTCGCGGTCGCGCATGGTGGCGAAGATCAGCTTGCCCGAGTCGCGCAGCAACATGACCCGGCCGGCGACCGCGACGTGGAGCTCGGTCTCGGTGCCCGGCTCGAGCTCGCCGTGTTCGCGGCGCAGGTCGGCGAGCGTGACGGTGCGGTCGAACCGATAGGGGTACGGGTTCGTGCCCTGATCGCGCAGGTCGGCGAGCTTTTGCAGACGCTTGGCCTTCTCGGCCACCAGGCCGGAGCCGGAATGAATGTCGTCGAGAGGGGTGTCGTCGCTGCTCACAGTCCCTTGACCGTAGTGGGTCCGGCCTGCCTTTCCCCGGTCCATATCCGCCGGTACCCTGAAGCCCTCATGACTGTGCGCCGCCGATCCCGAGCCGTGGGCTTCGCGCTCGCGCTCGTGCTCATCTCGTCCGCAGCGCAGGCCGACGCCGCGATCACCACCGTCGATGGTGGCGCACAGGGCGCGCTGCCCGCACAGCCCGTCGAGTTGCCGTTCGACACCGTGTCGGTGTTCCAGACCGGTGAACTCACCCCGGCCATCCGCGACCGCGCACTCGCTGCGGCCCGCGACGCCGGTGCCCAGGCTGCGGTCGGCCGTGGCTTCACTGCACTGATGACTCGAGTTCGCCGCGGTGCAACGGTGGTGCAGCGCTCCTCGGGCACCGGCTGGGCGTTCCCCATGGCGGTCACCGCGCTGCCGCTCGCCACGGTCGGGGCGGTGATGGGCCGCGACGTCTCGGGCATCGTGGCGCAGGGGAAGATCGTGATGAGCCAGACGTCGGCGACCGTTCGTGGCGCGCGGGTCGGCGACCTGGTCGACCTCGTCGGTCCGGCCAACTCCCGCATCACGTTCGTCATCGGTCGCATCGGCGCCGATGCGGAGGTGGGTGGCACCGAGATCGTGATGACTCCCGAAATGGCCAACAAGTTGGGTGCCACCATTCCGACGCGGGTGCTCATCTTCGGTCAGTTCGATCGGGCCAAAGTGTCGCGGGCGCTCACCAACCGGGGCCTGTGCGCCAGTGCCACCAGCCTCAGGTGCGTCACGACGAGCGCACTCAAGGCCAAGGTTCGCCGCTCGTGGGACCCCGCCGACCCCGACGGCCAGATGAGCATGGCCGAGACCAAGTCGAAGCTCGGCGAGTTCGACTTCTACTACGCGGGGCTGTCGACCAGCGGTTGGACGGCGATGAACGCCAGATGGGTGGCCAACTACCTGCCGTCGCGGCAGACCTACCCGACCGGCATTCGGGCCCTGTGCAACCGCGTCGTCCGCGCCAACCTGGTCGCCGCGTTGCAGGAGGTCGTCAACTCGGGCCTCGGCGGTGCGATCGACGCCGCCAACGCCAATCGGTACGGGGGGTGTGCCACCGGATCGGTGCGGTTCGCCCGCATCACCCAGGCGCTCGGCTCGGTCTCACGTCACTCGTGGGGGCAGCCGCTCGACACGAACACCACCACGAACTGCCAGGGCTGCGTCCCGCGGATGGACTGCCGAGTCGTGCGCATCTTCCGCAAGCACGGCTTTGTCTGGGGCGGGAACTTCCTCACCCCCGACGGCATGCACTTCGAGTGGGTGGGCGAGCCGCGCCACACCATGCAGTTCGACTCGAAGTACTGCGACAACCTGCCATCTGGACGCATCCAGGTGTTCGCCGCCCCACCGGCCACCGCACGCGACACCCTGTTCGCCGACGACGGTTTCCTCGGCGATGAACACGACTGACGCCATCCAGCCGGTCCGCGCGTGGGTCGCCGACCAGATTCGTCACCGCGTCGTCGGTGACGATCCGGACGACAAGGCTGCGGCCATCTTCGAGGCACCGGGACCGCGGTGGTTCGCCGACGACCGTGTCATCCGCCGGGTGCACGCCGACGCGTCCATGTTCGTGGGTGGGCTGCGCGCCATCCTGCTGCAGTCGTTGCACCCGTTGGCCATGGCCGGCGTTGCGCAGCACTCCGACTATCGCCAGGACCCGTGGGGTCGGCTGCAACGCACGGCCGACTTCCTCGCCGCCACGACGTTCGGCAACGAGCAGACCGCCGAGGCGGCCATCGCCCGGGTTCGATCGGTGCATCAACGAGTGCGTGGTCGGGCGGCCGACGGGCGCGCCTATTCGGCGAACGACCCCCATCTGCTGCGCTGGGTGCACGTGTGTGAGGTCGACAGCTTCTTGGCGGCGTACCGGCGGTACGGGTCGACCGACCTGACCGACCACGAGGCCGACCAGTACGTGGCCGACATGGCGGTCGTCGCATCGGCGCTGGGCGTGAACCACCCGCCGGTGACGGTGCGCCAACTGCGTGCCGAGATCGCCGACTTCCGCGACGAGTTGCAGGGCACGCCCGAAGCGCGTCAGGCGGCGCGGTTCCTGCTGCTCGAACCACCGCTGCCGCTGGCGGCTCGCCCGCCCTACGCGGTGCTCGCCGCCGCGTCGGTGGCGCTGTTGCCGGGCTGGACACGGTGGCCGCTGCGACTGCCGTACCTGCCGTTCAGCGAGACCGTGCTCGTGCGCCCCGCCGGCGCGGCCATCACCAGCGTCATCCGCTGGTCGCTCACTCGCGCAGCCTGACGAACGCAGATAGCCTCGGCATTCGTGTCGACTCGTTTCGTGATCATCGGCGGTGGCCCGGCCGGGAACACCGCCGCAACACATGCTGCCCGTCTCGGCGCGCAGGTCACCCTCATCGAGCGCGATGTCATCGGCGGTGCCGCCCACCTGTGGGACTGCATCCCGTCGAAGACGATGATCGCCACGGGCGGCGCCATCGCGTTCACCCGGCGCATCCAGGGCATGGGCCTCGAGCAGCAGGAGGCCGAGGTCGACATCTCGGCGCTCACCGATCGCATCGCGAACATCCAGGGTCGGTTGAAGGACAACACCACGCAGTTGCTCGAGAGTCAGGGCGTCACGATGTTGCGCGGCACGGCCCGACTGGTCGGCCCGCACGAGGTGGAGGTCACCACGGCCGAGGGCACCCGTGTGCTGCCGGCCGACAACATCCTCATCGCCACCGGAACCAGCCCACGCGTTCCCGAGTGGTGCACGCCCGACGGCGAGCGCATCCTCACCACCCGCGACTGCTATCCGCCGAAGATCTTCCCGACGAGCATCACGGTCATCGGTTCCGGCGTCACCGGTGTGGAGTTCGTCCACATGTTCGCGAGCTTCGGTGCCCAGGTCACGCTCGTCGTCAGCCGCCAACAGGTGCTGCCGGCCAAGGACCCCGAGGTGGCGGCGGTCCTCGAGGACGACTTCCTGCGTCGTGGTGTGAAGCTGTTGAAGGGCGCTCGGGCCACGTCGATCGATCGTGAGGGCGACGACGTCGTCGTGCGCTGCGACGATGGTCGCGTCGTTCGGAGCACACACGCGGTGCTCGCCATCGGTTCCGTGCCGAACACCGACGGTCTGGATCTCGACGCAGCCGGTGTCGAGACGGGCCGTGGTGGCTACGTCACCATCAACCGGCACTGCCAGAGCAGCCAGCCACACATCTACGCGGCCGGCGACGTCAGCGGCAAGCTGCCGCTGTCCAGCGTCGCCAGCATGCAGGGTCGCAAGGTGGCCGAGCACGTGATGGGCCTGCAGAAGGTGGCCCACCGCCACCTCGACTACGACAAGGCCGCCAGCGCCATCTTCACCGAGCCCGAGATTGCCGACGTCGGCCTGGCCGAGGCCGATGCGTTCGCTGTCGGCCGCAAGATCCGCGTCACCAAGGTGCCGTTCTCGGCCACCCCGAAGGCGCTCATCAACAACGACTCGCGCGGCTTCGTGAAGATCATCAGCGACCCCGCGACGGGTGTCGTGCTCGGCGGCTCGATCGTCGGTCGCCATGCAGCCGAACTGATCAGCGTCATAGCGCTCGCGGTCACCGCGAACCTGAAGGTCACCGACATCGTCGAGAGCTTGCTGGTGCACCCGGCGCTCGCCGAAGCGTTGGCCGAAGCTGCCGAGTGAGTGCTGTGCGCTGATGCAGTCAGAAGAGCGAACTGCGCCGGCAATTCCCGGTGACGCTGTCCTCGCGCCGTTCTCGGCGCGCATCGGTGGCCTCATCGTCGACCAGGCGGTTGCAGGCCTGCCGGTGTTCCTGGTCTTCGCCGCGTTGGGCTACTCGGCCAACGACATGCTCACCGGCGACCCGGCGTTGTGGTTCAACACCGCGTTCATCTCGCTTGGCCTGCTGCACGAGACCCTCGGCGTCGCCCGCTTCGGTCGGACCGTGGGAAAGTGGCTGTGCCGCACGCGCGTCGTCCACGCCGACGACGGTGGCAGCGTCACCGTCAGCTCTGCGTTCATCCGCTCGCTCGTCCCGGCCGCGTTCGGGGTCGTCCCGGGCATCGGCATGCTCCTGCAGATGTCGGTCTACTTCTGGGCCTTCGTCGACCCGCGTCGGCAGGCCGTGCACGACAAGGCCGCCGGCACCCTGGTCGTCCGCAACGTCCCCGCCGACCGCAACGACCGCAACGACCGCAACGACCGCAACGACCGCAACGACCGCAACGACCGCAACGACCCTGACGCGCGAACTTAAGTTCCTGGTGCGGGGGTCTGCCACACCGATACGTGCTGGGCGCTCTCGCTCGTGAACGGTGAACGGTCCCAGCCGGACCAACGCTCGACGAGCGACATCCCGGCGACCCGGGCCATCAGGTCCAATTCGGCCGGCCATGCGTAGCGCCACGGCGTCGTCCCGTGCCGGATCGCGCCGTCGATCATCCAGAAGTGGTGCGACGTCCCTGTCTGGGTGGCCGTGTCGATCTCGTCGAAGCCGACGTGCCGCTCGGTCACGTCGCACAGCAGTTGCCGTTCGCCTGGCAGCAGCCGGCGGAGCTCGGGGACCCACAGTTCGACGATGAACCTTCCTCCCGGCCGCAGATGTGCCGCCGCGTTCTGGAAACACGCGACCTGGGCGTCCTGCGTCGTGAGGTTCGAGATGGTGTTCCAGACGAGGTACACCATCGAGAACGTGCGGCCGAGTCGGGTCGTCGACATGTCGCCGATGGTGACGGGAATGTGCTCGCTGTCCGGCTTGGCCCGGAACCGATCGAGCATCGCCGTCGAGAACTCGATGCCCTCCACCTCGATGCCCCGCGCCGCGAGCGGCAGCGCGACTCGTCCCGTGCCGAGGGCGAACTCCAGCGCGTCGCCGCCGGAGTGCGCGGCGAGGAACGAGGTGGTCTGGTCCAACAGATCGGGGTCGAACATCTCCACCGACGTCTCGTCGTAGTGCTCGGCCACCCACCCGTCGAAATGGTTCTCCATCGCGGCAGTCTCGTCGTTGGTGCCGCTCCTGCACCAGGAACTTACGTTCGCGCGGTGGGTCGGGTCACTCGATGATGACGACGACGTCGCCGGCGCCGACGGTG
>JANMFL010000464.1:0-2008 GCA_031377945.1 Acidimicrobiaceae bacterium
TCGCTGATCACGCGATCGGCACGCGCCATCACCTGGCCGGGATCCGCGTGCTCGTCGGCCAGCGCACGGAACACGTTGCGCACCTGCATCATGAACAGTGCGGCCGACGCACCGTGCCCCGACACGTCGGCGATCACGAGCGCGACGCGGCCGTCGGCGAGGGCGAACGCGTCGTACCAGTCGCCGCCGATGGGCTGCCGCCGATCGGCGGGGACATACGCCGCGGCGAACTCGGCGCCGGCGACGGCCGGGAGCACCTTGGGGATCGCAGCAGCCTGCATCAGCCGCACCGCGGTGCGCTCGGCCTCGAGCTGCGCCGTGGCGACGATGGCCACCTGCTCGGCGGCGACGAGGTCGGCGACATCGCGGGTCGTGGCGATCACTCCGTCGCCGAAGCGGGCCACCTGGATGGCCCAGTTGCTGACGTACGGGGTGCCGCCTCGGGTGGTGCCCCAGCCGTAATCACGGTCGGCCTGGAACGGCTCGCCGGTGTCGACGACCCGAGCGAACCGTTCGACTGTCTGGACCCGCCAATGCGGATACTCGTCGGACATGAGTTCGCCGAGCGTGACGCCAGCCAACCTCGAGCCGCTGCCGGCATTGGCGAACTCGACGACGAAGTCGACGATGCGGCGCGATTCGTCGCGGACCGGCGACGCGATGACCACATCGAACAGCATCGCCTCCAGGGCATGACGGAACCGGTTGCGTTGCGCATCGTCGGTCGCGTCGACACGGGCGAGCGCCATCGCCACCAATGACGACACCGTGCCGAGCAGCGTCATCATCGACGAACTGATCAGTCGCGGTCCAGCCCATCCGACCTCCAGCACCCCGGCGGCGGCGCCTGGCGTCGCATCGAGCAGCGGCATCGCGACGCTGACGATGTCGCCCGTCATCCGGAGCTCGGGGTAGCTCGCCATCTGTTCCGCCGGCGACATGAGCACCACAGCTCGCCGAGTCCGGGCAGCGTCGGCGACCGGCGTGTGCGAGTCGAAGCCGATCGCGCTGCCGCTCCGCAGGTCGACCGACCCCTGCACATGGCCGTGACCGGCGACGACCACCAGCCCACCGGATTCGCGCAACGCGACGGCGCCGCGTCCACCGAACGCGGCACCCAGGTAGTCGCAGGTGCATTCCGCCACCTCCAACCGGTCGACGGCGGTTGCCAGCGTCTCGGCCAGGTGGAGCGACTGCTCGGCCTGTCGAGCGGCGACGATCGGGGCGGTGACGTCGACGAACGACGCGCCGATGCCGATCACCGCCGCATCGTGGTCGAGCACCGGACGCAGGCTCAGAGTCCAGTGCCGCTCGAGCCCCAGACGGGGGACATGGAGGTGCAGCGGATGGTCGACCAATGGACGCCCTTCGTCGCGTACACGAACGAGCAGGTGTTCGTACAGTTGGCCCCAGACCACGCCGAGTTCGCTCGGGGTCCGCCCGAGATGCTCGGCAGTCGTGTAGCCATCCATCGCACCCATGTGTGCGTTGACGCGGCGGCAGCGCAGGTCGTAGTCGAAGACCGCGATCGCGGCCGGCGACTGGTCGAGCAGCGCATCGGCCAACTGTCGCTCGGTGTGCTCGCGGTCGCGGGACTCCGCCAGCCGGATGACCAACGCCACCACGCCGACCACGGCGCCGAAGAACACCGCGACGTCGACGGCGTCGCCCACTGCCGCGATCCGCCACGACCGCATCGGCGGCGTGAACCGCCACCACAGGGTCACCGTGCTCACCACGGCACAGAGCAATGCCGAACGGGTTGTGGCGAACGCCGCAGTGATGACGCAACCGAGGAGCAGCAGCCCTGCCGGACGAAACGGCCCCGGCGCGTCCGACCACGACAGGGCGAACAGCACCACCAGTGGCGCGAAAGCCCCGACGATCAGTTCGCGCAACGTCCAGCGCGGCTGTGTACGCACACCGAGCACGTGGTCGAACATTCCCACCGTCGCGCTGCCACCATCGTCGTCGGGCGACGGATCGCCGCGATCGGCCAGCCGGATCG
>JANMFL010000490.1:0-3610 GCA_031377945.1 Acidimicrobiaceae bacterium
CTCGTGGGCGTCGTCCGGTGGCGTCGGCTTCAAGGGCTCGCGCAAGAGCACGCCGTTCGCCGCTCAGATGGCCGCCGAGAAGGCAGCCCGTGCGGCGATGGAACACGGCCTCCGCCGCGTCGAAGTGCAGGTGAAGGGCCCGGGTTCGGGCCGCGACACCGCCGTCCGCAGCATCCAGAACACCGGCATCGAGGTCACCTCGATCAAGGATGTCACCCCCGTCCCTCATAACGGCTGCCGTCAGCCCAAGCGTCGCAGGACCTGATCACATGGCTCGCTACACCGGACCGAAGGTGCGCGTCTCGCGCCGCCTCGGCATCAACATCTACGAGAACGAGAAGGGCCGCAAGGCGCTGGATCGTCGTCCCTTCCCGCCCGGTGCTCACGGTCGCACCCGTCGCCGCAACGCCGGCAGCGAGTACCTGGCCCAGCTCCAGGAGAAGCAGAAGGCGAAGTACATCTACTGCGTCCTCGAGCGCCAGTTCCGCAACACCTACGAAGAGGCCGTGCGTCTGCAGGGCCCGACGGGTGAGAACCTGCTGCGTCTGCTCGAGCAGCGTCTCGACAACATCGTCTACCGCGCCGGTTGGGCCAGCACCCGCCCGCAGGCCGGTCAGTTCGTCAGCCACGGCCTCATCCAGGTCAACGGCAAGCGCGTCGACATCCGCAGCTATCGCGTGAAGAAGGGTGACGTCATCTCGTTGTCGCCCAAGTCCCGCGAGATGATCGTCATCCAACACAACCTCGATGTCCTCGACCGCACGGTCGTGGGCTGGCTCGAAGTCGGCGATGCAGGCAAGCAGGTCACCGTTCGCGACCTGCCCCAGCGCGAGCACATCGATGTGCCCGTGCGCGAATCGCTCATCGTCGAGTTGTACTCGAAGTAATCCGGCCACCTTCCCTGTACCAGAGGCAACGTTCATGCTCGTCATCCCTCGTCCCACCGTCGAAGCGCTCGAAGAGGAAGTCGGCAACCGTCAGCGGTTCGCCATCAGCCCCCTCGAGCCCGGCTACGGCCACACCATCGGTAACTCGCTCCGCCGTATGTTGCTCAGCAGCATCCCCGGCGCGGCCATCGTCACCGTCCGCTTCGACGATGCGTTGCACGAGTTCGACACGATCGCCGGCGTTGCCGAAGACGTGACCGACATCATCCTCAACATCAAGGACATCGTGCTCACCTGCACGTCCGAGGAGGACGTGACCCTTCGCCTCGACGTGCGCGGCCCCGCCGAGATCACCGCCGGCGACATCAAGTGCCCGAGCGAGGTCGAGATCCTGAACAAGGACCTCCACCTGGCGTCGCTCAACGGCAAGGCCCGACTGGCGCTCGACCTCACGGTCAGCCGTGGTCGTGGGTACCTGTCGAGCGACCGTGACAGCCAGAACCGCATCATCGGCGTCATCCCGGTCGATGCGATCTTCTCGCCCGTGCGTCGCGTGATGTTCAGCATCGAGCCCACTCGTGTCGAGCAGAACACCAACTACGAGCGCCTCGAGATCGACATCGAGACCGACGGCAGCATCGAGCCCAAGGAAGCACTGGCCTCGGCCGGCGACACCCTGCGCTCGCTGGTCGATCTCATTGCCAACCTCAGCGACGAGCCCCAGGGCCTGGCCCTCGGTGAAGTGGCCAGCACGGCCAACACGTCGCCCGACCTCGATCTCCCGATCGAGGACCTCGATCTCTCGGAGCGCCCGCGCAACTGCCTCAAGCGCGCCCAGATCAACACCGTGGGCGAACTGCTCACGAAGACGGAAGACGACCTGCTGAACATCACCAACTTCGGGCAGAAGAGCCTCGACGAAGTGAAGCAGAAGCTCGACGAGCGCGGCTTGACGCTGCGCGGCTGAGCAACGAAGTACTAGGAGAGAGACAAAATGCCTGCAACACCTCGCCGGGCCCGCAACTTCGGCGGCAGCTCGCAACACCAGAAGCTGATGATGGCCAACTTGGCCGCGTCGCTGATCGCCGCCGAGGCGATCGTCACCACCGAGGCGAAGGCGAAGGCACTTCGCCCCATCGCCGAGAAGCTCATCACCAAGGCCAAGAAGGCCCAGGAGGAAGGCCCGATGCGCATCCATCGCATCCGCCAGATCCAGGGTTACCTCGGCGACAAGGAGATGACGCACAAGCTCGTCAACGACGTGGCCCCGCGCTACAACGAGCGCAACGGTGGCTACCTGCGCATCCTCAAGCTCGGACCGCGCCAGGGCGACAACGCACAGATGGCTCGCGTCGAGCTCGTCTGAGTCACACCTGCTGAACGCATCGTTCTGCACGAAGGGGCGCCGTCCGCAAGGGCAGCGCCCCTTTGTCGTTCTCGGTGCCCCTTCGTCGTTGTCGACCGGCTCCGCTCAGGCGGTGAGGGCGGCGTGGTGGCTGTTGAACAGCAGCGCGCCGAGACGGGCGTCGGGCAGCGAGGCGTCGAACCACCGCAGTTGCGGAGCATCAGTGCCGTACCGCTGCGCCAACTCGGCTCTGCGCTCGTCGAGCGTCACGCTCTCGCCCTGCGGGCTGGTGGTCCGGTCGACGTGGGTGAGGACAGCCAACAGCTCGTCGTCGGCGACCCAACGTCCGTCGTAGGGCAGCCCACGGTCGGCGGCTTCCGCGGCGCCGCCCGAATGGTGAGCGACCAGCGGGGCGACGTCGTCGAGGCCGATGTCGTCGAGGTAACGCGCTCCCACGAGCGCGTGAGGCGCGCGGTCGAGCGGGTCGAGGGCGCGGCCGACGTCGTGCAGCAATGCCGCCAGTTCGAGCGTCGCGAAGCGATCGGCGGCGAGCCACCGCAACTCGTGCCGGCGGGCTTGCGCGACTCGATGCCACACCGCTCGCGAGTGCCAGAGCCGACTCGGGCGTGCGGCGAAGGCCTCGTCGAGCCAGTGCAACCACGTCGCGGCGTCGCGCAGCCCCAGCCGAGGCGGCAGCAGTCGGAGCGGTTCGCTCGGTCGGCGATCCAGCGGCATGGATGCAGGCTAGTGCTGCCGGTCCACCGTGCGAAACGGGCTCTAGTCTCATGACCCGTGCCGCGACGATCTCGACACCCCATGGCCGTCGTGGCCGTTCTCGCGGCAGTGCCGGCGATCGTGCTCGGCGCGCTGGCGACCTACGCCTCGGGAAGATCCGACGCAGTCTCGGTGCCGGTGCCGTCGAGCACCGTCGCTTCGGTCATCCCTGCCGCCCTGCCGACACCGCTGATGTCGGTGCGCCGGGGCCCCACGGCGCTGGCGGCCGACCGCCGCTCCGACGTGTTGGGTGATGCCTCGCGAGCGTTGGCCGCAGCGGTGGACGGCGAGTCGTGCGTCGCCGTCGGCATGGACGACGCCGTGGTGGTCGCAGCGAACAGCACGACGGCGGTCATCCCGGCCAGCAACCTGAAGGTGGTGACTGCGACCGCTGCGGTCGAAGTGCTCGGAGCCGGAACCGTGTTCACCACCGTCACCGGGCTTTGCGTGAAGCGCGCCTCCAGCCGACGCCGCTCCACGTCGAGCCGCTCCAGGTGGACCCCGACCAGGTCGAGCCGGACCATGTTGACCCGGACCAGGTGGACCCCATCCAGGTCCCGGCAGTCATGCGGCCGGCCGCGTCGAACTTGAGGCCGGTCCACGC
>JANMFL010000528.1:0-2329 GCA_031377945.1 Acidimicrobiaceae bacterium
TCCGCGCGGTGCGGCTGCGCAGCATGTTCGAGGCCGTGCTCGACGCCATTCCGAGCATCGTGAACGTCGGCTTGCTCGTCGGCGGCGCGTACCGCGTGCGGGCCGGCGAGTTGAGCGTCGGCGAGTTGACGAGCTTCATCTATCTGTTCACGCTGCTTGTGTTCCCACTGCGCCTCATCGGCTTCGCGCTCTCCGAACTGCCGCACTCGCTCGCCGGATGGGCTCGCATCCGTTCCCTGCTCGACGACCCCGTCGAGGCCGACCCGGCCCGATCGTTGCGGCGTGGTGCCGACAACGCCGTCCACCTGCACGACCTGCACTACTCGCACGACGGCGAGCGTGACGTGCTTGCGGGCGTGACGGCCGAGATCGACGCGGGTCGTACGGTCGCCGTCGTCGGTGCCACCGGTGCGGGAAAGACCACGTTGCTGCACCTCATGGCCGGACTCGTCGCACCCACGGCCGGTTCGGTCACGGTGCCCGCAGGCGGGGCCGAGATCGTGTTCCAGGAGGCCTTCCTTCTCGCTGGCAGCATCCGCGAGAACATCACTCTCGGCGCCGACGTGGGCGCCGATGCCGTCGACCTGGCCCTTCAGGTGGCGGAGGCCGAGTTCGTGCATCAGCTGCCCGATGGGCTGGACACCGAGATCGGTGAGCGTGGCGTCGGCCTGTCGGGCGGGCAGCGACAGCGGCTCGCGTTGGCCCGCGCTCTGGTCCGTCGGCCCGGGGTGCTCCTCCTCGACGACACGACGTCGGCGCTCGACCCCTCCACCGAGGCGCGTGTCCTGGCCAACCTCCGTGCCGCGCTGTCGAACACGACGGTCATCGCCGTCGCCAGCCGGCCTTCCACCATCGCCTTGGCCGACGACGTGCTCTATCTGGTCGACGGCACGGTGATGGCGCACGGCCTGCACGACGAGCTGATGGACCGTGTCCCGGACTACCGACGTCTCATCGAGGCGTTCGAGCACGATCGACGCGAACTCTACACGGAGTCGGCGGGAGGCGCAGCATGACCGAGCCGCTCGGTCGTTGGACCGCCGTCGAGACCATCGGTAAGGGCGTGCGCGCCGCGCCCGCGCTGCGCACGGGCTTCATGGTCACGCTCGGACTGGCGATGATGGGTGCCGCGGGCCGCGTGGTCATCCCCATCCTCGTCCAGCAGGCCATCGATCGGGGCTTCGAGGCCGGTCGAGTGCGCGTCGACGTCGTCGTGCAGTTGGCGATCATCGCGGTCGTGGTCATCTGTCTGGCCTCGTGGGCGCAGCGCACGGCCGTGTATCGCCTCGGTCGACGCAGCGAGGAAGCGCTCTACGGGTTGCGGGTGCGGCTCTTCGAGCACATCCATCGTCTCAGCGTGGCCGACCACAACGAGGAACGAAAGGGTGCGCTCGTCGCCCGCGTCACCTCCGACGTCGAGACGCTCGCCCAGTTCTTCCAGTGGGGCGGGCTCGCGTGGCTGTTGAACGGCACGCTGATGCTGCTCGTCGCAGGCGTCATGCTGGCCTACGACTGGGTGCTCGCCGTCGTCGCGTTCGTCGCTGCGGCGCCGCTCGCGCTGGTGCTGCAGCAGGTGCAGGGCCACCTGTCGAAGGCGTACGACTCGGCTCGCTCGCGGAACGCACAGGTGATGACGCAGATCAGCGAGGTGGTCGCAGGAGCCGAGACCCTGCGCGCGTACGACGCCGGCGAGCGGTACGGAGCGCAGGTCAAGCAGGCCAGCCACGAGCGGTCGAACTCGTTCATCAGGGCCGGAACGATCGGTGCGTTCCTGTTCCCGTCGGGCGAGGTGTTCGGCGTGCTCACCGTGTCGTCCGTCGTCGTCACCGGACTCCTGCGTGGCCCCGACAGCGGGCTCACGGCTGGAGCGATGGTCGGCTTCGTCTTCCTCACCTACCGCTTCCTCGAACCGATCGCCGAGTTCACCGAAGTGCTGGATCAGACCCAGACTGCGGTCGCCGGGATGCGGCGCGTGTTGGGCGTGCTCGAGATCCCCATCGGCCCACCCGAACCCACGGTCCCAATGGCATTGCCGCCGGGAGCGCTCGCCGTCACCGTCGACCGCGTGGACTTCAGCTACCGCAGTCGCAGCGATGCCGACGAGCCACCGGTGCTCACCGACGTCACCGTGCACATCCCCGCCGGACAACAGGTCGCGGTCGTCGGCGAGACCGGCTCGGGCAAGACCACGCTCGGTCGCCTGGTCGCGCGGCTGGCCGACCCCACAGCCGGTTCGGTGCTCGTCGGCGGGGTGCCGCTCACACGCGTCAGTAACACCGATCTGCGATCACGTCTCACCGTCGTGCCGCAGGAGCCGTTCCTGTTCGAC
>JANMFL010000534.1:0-1861 GCA_031377945.1 Acidimicrobiaceae bacterium
GGCGCGCTCACCGGAGTGCTTGCGACCATCGACGATGACGCCGTCTTTGCAACAGCGAGTGTCGATCCTGTGACTGGCACGGTGTGCTGGCCGACCGGCATCGACCTCGATCCCGACGTGCTCCATGGAGACCACGACGCCGCATCCGGCGTTCAGCCTCAACTGCTTCGCCAGTACAGGTTGCAGCCGGCCGGCTGATCCGGGCGCGGCCCTCTCAGCGGAGGTCGAGGGCCTCGACGAAGGCGGTGAGCTCTGCGGGGGCGATAGAGCCGACCTCGGTGTCGTCGGGGAAGCTGCCGCTCAACACGTCGGCACGGAACGCCGACAGTGCACGCACCCTTTCCTCGACGATGCGACGCTGCAGTGAGGCCACGTCGCCGTAGGTGCGCGCGTGACGCGGCACCCGCGGGCTTTCGCCGACGACGTCGGACTGGAAGAGGAACATCACATCGGCGTCGCGGCCAGACCCGAGCGAGATGGTGGCCATCGACGTGCGCGGTGTGATCTGCGCCAACACATGCGCCGGGATGAGCTCGCACTCGACGGCGAACGCACCTGCATCCTCGAGTTCCTGGAACTGCCTCCACAGCGCCGTCGCCTCGTCAGCGGTACGGCCCACCGAGCGAACGCCACCGAACTGACTCGATCGCTTGGGCACGAAACCGAGATGCCCCATCACCGGCACGCCCTCGTCGGCAAGGAGGCGCACGGCGTCGAGCCGACGGGAGGTGATGACCGCATCGGCGCCAGCACCGAGCGCACTGAAAGCGGACGTGAGCAGATCGTCGAGCGTCACCTCGCCGCCGAAGTCGATGGCGGCGGTGACGAACAGTCGGCTCGACCCGCGGCGCACCTCGGGCACCGACGCGGCGAGGCACACGACCATGTCGATGCCCGCTGCCTCGGCCGCCGCTGCTTCCTCCTCGGTCCCGGCCGTCACCTGCACGTACCGCTGACCACTGCCCTTGAGTGCGCCGATGGATGCGACGGTGACCGTGCGCTCCGCGTCGCGACCGTTGAAGTCCAAGATCCTCGTCATCGCCGCCGGACGCTACTTGCCACCCACGACGCGTCGTACGATCCGCCCATGTCCGAGAACACCTCCGCCTTCGCCACCGTCGGCCTCTTCACCGGCGTGCCGCAGCACGAGCACTTCGATCGCCTGTACCGGCTGCTGCCCAGCACCCGGATGACGGCCAGTACGGCGCCGCATCGGTTCCCCGACGGGCAGGCGGTCGACCTGCCGAGCACGTTCGATCTCGACGGAACGCCGGTCGACACCGAGCACTTCCTCGACGTCACCGACACCGCCGCGCTGCTGGTGCTGCGCGACGGCCAGGTGGCGCACGAGCAGTACCGCCTGACCGGCGGCCGCGACGTGCAGTGGATCTCGTGGTCGGTGGGGAAGAGCTTCGTGTCGGCGCTCGTGGGCATCGCCGTCAGCCAGGGCCACATCCGCACCATCGACGACCCGATCAGCGACTACATCGACGTCGAACCGGGTTCGGCGTACGACGGGGTGCGCATCAAGGACGTGCTGCAGATGTCGTCCGGCGCCCGCTGGAACGAGGACTACAGCGACCGCACGTCCGACGTCGTGCGCCTCGGCGCGGCGATGGGGCCCGGCGGCAGCCTCGACGCGTTCGTGGCGTCGGCCCCCGGTGACGTTCCGCCCGGCACGGTGTGCCAGTACAACTCCACCGACACCCAGGCGCTCGGCGCGCTGCTGGTGCGGGCAACCGGCCGCTCCATCACCGACTACATGCAGGAGCACCTCTACGAACCGCTGGGCATGGAGTCCGATGGCTACTGGCTGATCGACTCGCAGGGCCGAGAGATGGCGTTCGGCGGCATCAACCTG
>JANMFL010000018.1:0-15603 GCA_031377945.1 Acidimicrobiaceae bacterium
CTCTTGCCTCGACGACGCAGCCGGGACAGACCGAACAGACCCACCAACGGCCACACCCAGTAGAACTGCTCCTCCACCGACAGCGACCAGAAGTGGTCGACCGGCCCCAATTGACCGGCCGTGCGGGCGATGAGATCCGCATATCCCGTGCCATTGCCGAGCGCGTTCCAGTTCGCCACCTGGAAGAGCGCGGCAAGAATGTCGCGGCGCACGTGCGGCAGACCACCGAACTCGCCGAGCGCCGCGGCGACCGACACGGCGACGAGGCAGGCCAGGCTGGCGGGCATCAGCCGGCGCAGTCGGCGGATGTAGAACGACCGCAGCGAGATGGAGCCGTCGCGATCGTGTTCGGTCAGCAGCAGGCCGGTGATGAGGAAGCCGGACAGGGTGAAGAACACCGACACGCCGACGTACCCGCCGCTCATCCACGAGAAGCCACCGTGGAACAGCAGGACGAGCGCGACGGCGACGCCGCGCACTCCGTCGAGCGCCGGCTGGTGTGCCGCTCGCGACGTCGTAGGGTCGGACCCGACCACGGGTCAGCGACCGGTGAACTCGGCTTTGCCCGGGCCGTTGGCGAGGAAGCTCGCCACACCGACACGACTGTCGTCGGTGTGGAACGCCAACTCGAACAGGCCCTGCTCGAGGCGAAGGCCGGCACCGAGGTCTGTCTGGAGGCCTTCGTCGACCGCTCGCTTGATCAGTGCCTGCGCCTGCACCGCACCCCGGGCGAGCTCGGCGGCCATCGCCAGCGCACGCTCGTGCACGGCCTCGGGCGCGACCACCTCGTCGGCGAGGCCGATGCGCAGTGCTTCGTCGGCCTTCACCTGACGTCCGGACACCATGAGTTCCTTCGCCCGGCTGGCACCCACGGCCCGGGCGAGGCGTTGGGTCCCGCCGCCACCGGGGATGATGCCGAGCAGGATCTCGGGCTGGCCGAACACCGCCCGCTCGGAGGCGATGCGGTAGTCGCACGCCAGCGCCAACTCACAGCCACCCCCCAGGGCGTAGCCGGTGACCGCGGCGACGACGAACCGCGGGATGGCGGCGACCGCGTTCAATGCCCGGTGGAAGCCTTCGGCGATGGCCCTGGCTTCCGTGGGGCCGCCGAACTCGCTGATGTCGGCGCCCGCGGCGAAGATGCGTTCTCCGCCGGTGATGACCACTGCACCGGGCGGGTCGGCGGTCAACGATGCGGCCACCGCCCGCAGTTCTGCCAGCATCGCCTGCGACAGCGCGTTCACCTTCGGATTGTTCAACGTGACGACAGCAACGCCGTCGTCGCGGCGGTCGAGCAGCACCAGTTCACCCATGGCACCGCACCTTACGCGCCGACGGACCGCAGCATTTCGTCCGCCGCCGACCAGGGGTCGATGCGATGTTCCACGACGTCGTGCTGCAGCTCGACCCAGCGGTCGCCGGTGACGATCTCGCGGGCTCGTTGCTCGAGGCGTCGGGCGACGATCTCGCGGAGCTCCTCGCGCAGACGGAACTCGCGACGACGATGCAGTTCGCCGCTGGCGACGATGTGGTCGCGGTGGGCTTGCACCGTCGACCACATCTCGTCGACGCCCTTCTTCTCGGTGGCGATCACAGGGAGGATGGGCGGGCGCCACGCGTCGTGCGCCAGGTCGCTGAGCTCGCGCATCTGCTCGAGGTCGCGGCGGGTGTCCTCGGTGCCCTTCCGGTCGGCCTTGTTGATGACGAACACATCGGCGATCTCCATCAGGCCGGCCTTGTTCGCCTGCACCGAATCGCCCCAGCCGGGGTTGACGACGACGACCGTGGTGTCGGCCTTCCCGGCGATCTCGACCTCGACCTGACCGACACCGACCGTCTCGACGAGGATCCACCGCTTGCCGACCGCGTCGAGCAGACGGACCGCCTCGGGGGCCGCCAAGGACAGACCGCCCAGGTGGCCCCGCGTCGCCATCGACCGGATGAACACTCCGGCATCGGTGGCGTGATCCTGCATGCGCACCCGATCGCCGAGAATGGCACCACCGGTGAACGGTGAGGACGGGTCGATGGCGAGCTCCGCGACCTCCTCGCCCAGCGTCCGGAGGCGACCGATGATGGCCGAGGTCAGTGTGCTCTTGCCGGCGCCGGGTGCCCCGGTGAGCCCCACCGTGTAGCCGGGGCCGGACCGCGGGTACGAGAGGCGACCGATGGTGCGGGCGTCGTCGCCGCCACGCTCGACGAGCGACAACAGGCGGGCGAGCGCCGACCGATCGCCGCCGACCGCGGCATCGAACAGTTCGGGCACCGGAAGTGAGCGGCGACTCATGCCGGCACCGCGAGCTCGGGGTCGGGCACGTTGACGACCTCGGTGATGCCGTCGATTCGATCACGCATGATCCGCTCGATACCGGCCTTCAGGGTGACCGTGCTGTTGGGGCACGTGCCGCACGCCCCGACGAGGGTGACGTACACGATGCCGGTGGCCTCGTCGACGTCCTTCAGCACGACATCGCCACCGTCGGCCTGCAGCGCGGGCCGGATGACCTCGATGGTGGCTGCCACTTGAGCTCGCATCTTTTTCCGTGGGAACTTTCGTCGGGGACCGGACGACCATTGAACCAGGACGAACCTTAGGATTGCGACTCATGCGAACACTCCGTGCCCTGGCACTCATCCCCGCACTCGGCCTCACGCTGGTGGCCTGCGGGTCGGATGACACCACCGTCGACGGCCCCACGGCACCCACCACCACCCCCGCCGACACCACGAGCGGCGGCGCACAGACCACGACCGGCGGCGCCGACACCACCGAGTCGGGCGGCGACACCACCACCCCGGGAAGCGTGCAGTCGGGCCCGGTGCAGATCGACGTCCTCATCGGCACCGACAGCGGCGAGGACCGCGTCGAGCGGGTCACCGCTGGCAGCGAGATCACACTGAACATCACCAACCCGAACGCCGACGACGAGTTCCACGTGCACGTCATCGACCTCGAGCAGGCCGCCGCCAAGGGCGAGATGGCAACGATGAACTTCACCCTCGACACGCCCGGCACGTACGAGGTCGAGAGCCACATCACCCAAGACGTGCTCGTCGTCATCGACGTAAGCTGACCCGATGTTGGCTCACCAGGGAGGCTGGGACGAGATCCTCCTCGTGCTCGGCCCCATTGCGATCATCGCCGGCCTGCTGTACCTCGCCAAGAAGCGAGTCAAGGACCAGCGGCCGCCCGACACACCTGAATCCGGCGCCTGACCCGAGCCGTGCGCTCGGCGCTCAGCCGACGCGTTCGATGTCGGCGCCCAATGCGGCGAGACGACCGACCAGGTCGTCGTAGCCGCGGTCGACGTGGTGCACGCCAGCCACCGACGTCTCACCGTCGGCGGCCAGGCCGGCCACCACGAGCGCCGCACCGGCACGAATGTCGGGGGCACGCACCGGGGCGCCACTCAACTGGGCGACGCCACGCACCACGGCGTGGTGACCGTCGGCGCGAATGTCCGCACCCAGGCGCTGGAGTTCCTCGACGTACCGAAACCGACCCGGATAGAGGTTCTCGGTGACGATGCCCACGCCATCGGCCACCGCCAGCATCGTGACGATGAGCGGCTTGTAGTCGGTGGCGATGCCCGGATAGGGCAACGTGGCGATGTCGATGCTGCGCAGACGACCCTGCGCCCACACGGCGAGCGACGATTCGCTGCCCTCCCCCATGGAGGTGACCGTCAGACCCATGTCGTGGAAGCGCCGCAGGAGCATGTCCATGTGGTCGGCTCGAGCGCCTCGCAGCACCACTTCCCCGCCGCTGACCGCCACGGCCGCGAGATAGGTCGCTGCCTGAATGCGGTCCGGCACCACGGAGTGGTCGGTGGGGTGCAGTTCACTCGGTTCGACGCCGTGCACGGTGAGGGTGGACGTGCCGATGCCCTGGATCTGCGCACCCATGCCCACCAGGAAGTGGCACAGGTCGGCGATCTCGGGCTCGCGAGCGGCGTTGTCGATGACCGTGGTGCCCTTGGCACACACGGCTGCGGTGAGGATGTTCTCGGTCGCCCCGACGCTGGGAAACTCGAGGGTGACCGCGGCCCCGTGCAACCGTTCGCACGACGCCTCGACCACACCGTGGCTGATCTGGAAGGTCGCGCCCATCGCCTCGAGCCCCTTCAGATGCATGTCGATGGGCCGACTCCCGAAGTCGTCGCCGCCAGGGAGCGACAGCGACACCCTGCCGAAGCGACCGAGGAGCGGCCCGAGCACGTTGATGCTGGCGCGAATTCGTTCGACCAACTCGTACGGCGCGACCGGTGTGATGTCGCCAGTATTGGTGAGGCGCAGCAACCCGGGACCCGTTCGCTCGGTGCGAACGCCGATGGCGCGGAGGAGGTCGGCCATGATGCCGACGTCGACGATGTCGGGGACGTTGCGCAGGTTGAACTCGCCGTCGGCGAGCAACGTGGCCGCCATCAGTTTGAGGACCGAGTTCTTCGCTCCGGGAATGGTCACTTCCCCACGCAGAGGACCCGCCCGGCGGATGAGGATGCGCTCGTGGTCGGTCATGGCGGCGACCAGTATGGCCGGTCGCGGCGCCGAGCGGGGTGCACCGGTCCGGGCGGACGCCGGGACTGCACGGATATCCTCCGTGCGGTGCGCCGCCGCCAACACACCATCACGGCGACCTGGCCGGCGGGCTCACCCGAAGCCCTGCTCGCCCTGCAACCGCGCGCAGACCTGCTCGACGAACAGCTGACCGACGACGGTTCGTTCGAACAGGCACACGGACCGCTGCACACCTACCGCCGAACGGTCGACAGTACCGATGACCTGGTACGCGAAACCATCACCTGGTCGTTGGCGATTCCATGGTTCGGTTGGCTCTTCGCCTCGCCGATCCGTCACTCGTTGCGCCACCGACGCCCCGCTGGCTCGTCGAGCCCGTGGTGGGCACCTCCCGACCAGTTGAACGAACGACAGGCGCGCACACTGGCATTGCTGGCCATGGCGGCCATGTCGGCCGCCTTCACCAACACGCTGTTCACGCAGACCGCCAACTTCGCGGCCGACACCTTCGGTATCTCGGATCGCGGGCAGGGCGTCGGCGGTGCCGTCGTGCGACTCGGCGTGCTGCTGGCGTTGCCGTTCGCCGTCCTCGCCGACCGGATAGGACGCCGGCGCACGATCGTCCTCACCGCCTGGCTGGCACCCGCGTTCTGCCTGCTCGGCGCCGCCGCACCGAGCTTCTGGACACTCGTCGCCTCGCAGACCGTTGCGCGTCCGATGGGTATCGCACTGTCGCTCTTGGCAGGAGTTGCCGCTGCAGAGGACATGCCACGCAGCAGTCGGGCCTACGCCGTCAGCGTCCTCGCCATGTCGGCGGGGCTCGGCGCCGGTGTGGCCGTCGGTGCGCTGAAGCTGGCCGACCTCGGCGACGAGGGCTGGCGGCTCGTCTACGTGCTGTCACTGCTGTGGATCCCCGTCGCCATCAGCCTGATGCGCCAACTACTCGAGACGAGACGATTCGAGCGGGTGCACCGCATCGCCCAGCCGATGCACCGCGGCCGGCTGGCACTCGTGGCGACGGTGGCGATGACCTCGAACCTGTTCATCGCACCGGCATCGTTCTTCCAGAACCGATACCTCGACGATGTGCGCGGCTACAGCGGTGGCGGCATCGCCCTGTTCGCGCTGATGACCGGCACGCCGGCCTCGATCGGACTCATCGTCGGCGGCCGTCTCGCCGACGCCTTCGGGCGACGCACACTCATCATCGTCTGCACCCCGCTGTCGACGGCCTGCATCATTCTCGGATTCAGCACCAGCGGAGCCGCGATGTGGGCCGCCGTGCTCGCCGGCGGGCTCACCGGGGCGATCGCGTACCCCGCCTACCAGGTGTACCGCGCCGAGCTGTTCCCCACCGGCAACCGCGGTCGCGCCAACGGCGTGATCAGCACCACGGCCCTGCTCAGCGGGAGCGTCGGCATTCTCTTCGTGGGCTGGGCGCGCGACCAAGGCTGGAGTTTCGGTGAGGCGATGGCCGTGATGGGCGCCGGACAGATCCTCGCCGCGGTGCTCGCCTGGCGGCGATACCCCGAAACCGCGCACCTCGAGCTCGAGCAGTTGAACCCGGAAGACCCAAGGCTCTCAGAGGTCTGACAGCCAACCGGCCACCGCCTGAGCGATCTGCTCGTCGGCGCCCTTCAGGTCGTGGCCCCTGCCCTCGAGCCAGACATGGGTGACCGCTCCGGGAATGGTCCGCGTCCACCGCTGCAATTCGCGCTTGGTCCCGAACGCGTCCTTCGTTCCCGACACGAACAGACACGGCACGGCGAGCCGCGGGAAGTGCTCGACGCGCAGGCGTTCGGGCTTGCCGGGTGGATGCAACGGATACGAAATGAGCACCAGTCCGAGCGCCGGCACAGGATCGGTCTCGTCGGCCACGACCATCGAACAGATCCGTCCGCCCATCGACCGACCGCCCAGCACGAGGCCGCCGCGCCGCAAGCGCTTGGCCTCGTCGCGCACCGTCTGCAGCAGTACGGGCGGGCGATCGGGCGCTCGCCGGCCGGCAAGCCGATACGGAAAGTCGGCGCGCACCGTCCGCATCGGCTGCACGGCACGTTCGACGGCCAACAGCGACGAGTGGCTGCTGTCGCTGCCCGCGCCGGGGTAGAGCAGCAACCGAGTCACGTCAGCTGTTCCAGGAGGATGCGGCGCGCCTCGCCCAAACGCTCGATGGCGGCGCCTGCGTCGGCGTCGTCGCCACCATGATCCGGGTGCGCGGCGCGGAGCTTGGTCCGGAAGCGGGCCATGACGTCCTTCTTGCTCACCTTCGCGGTGCCGACGGGGAAGCCGAGGATGTCGAGCGCCCACACACGCGGGTCCTTCACGCCCACCAGGTCGGCACGGTCGACGCCGGTGATGTCGGCCACGAAGGACGGGCCGATCGGACCGCTCCACCGCATCGCCCGGTGCAGCACCGGTGCCACCTGTCGCCGGATACCGAGATCGAAGCGTTCCAGCGCGTAGACCGCGCCGAGCACCTGCGACAGGGGGCGCCCCATCGAGTGCAGGTCGAACTCGACATGTTCGGCATCGCCCGTGAGTTGGTGCACGCTGGTCGCCAGACCGTGTCGGTCCACCTGGTAGCGGTGCTGCAGACGCGGCTGCACGATGCGATCACCCCGCGTCACCTGATCGATCAGACGACCGATGTCGGGCGTCAGGTCGTCGTCGACGCCGGGCAGATACGCGGCGACCACCGCGGCGAGCAGCACGCCACCCAGTCCGGGTGCGGGGTCGGTGGGCAGGACGAGATGGCCGAGGGCCACGCGGCGGGTCGGCGTGACGGGCCGTGTGTGCCAGATCTGCAGCTCGGCCAGCAGCATCAGATGTAGGGGCGGAGGAGGTCGTGCAGTTCCTCGGCGACCTCGCGAGCGATGTCCTCGTCGGGCAGGTCGCCATCCACCAGGGCGCCGGCGAGATCGTCGGCGAGCGCGCAGGTGCGCTCCCAGAGCCGCTGGTCCACGCCGAATGGCGGACGCTCCGGCTCGGCGAGCTCGCACGCGGCGAGCAGGTCCTCCAGCCCGTCGGGGTCGAGCGGGTTGCGCTTCAGGCGTTCCCCGGCGAGGAAGAAGGTGGTGAGCGTCTCGAACGGGAGGCGGTCCTCTTCGGCGTGCTCGTCGGCGTCGTCGGCAACGAGCTCGACCGACTCGCCTGCCTCGATGAGGTCGAGCAGGCTCTCGACGAGCGCCTCGTCGGTGGTGCGCACCAGCAGGACGACACCCTCCCAACGATGCGGATGGCCCTGGCGGACGAGCGCGCGGGTGAGCGCATCTCGGTCGTCGACCTCCCAGTCGCCGAGTTCGTACTCGGTGGCGGCGACGTCGTCGTCGAGCGCCACGGCCTCGGGCAGCACTTCGTCCTTGATGGTGGCGTTCATCTCGTCGCCACCCTCGATCTCGCCGTCGTCGTCGTAGACGATGCCCAGCCGGTCCTCGACCGCATTGATGATGGTGTCGGCGTCGGCTTCACGATCCTCGGGCACCACCAGCTCAGCGCCGTCCCACGTGTGCGGGATCTCGGCATCGGCGAGGTCGGCCGCGAGCTCGGCCTGCTGGTCGAACGACCAGGCCGCCAAGTCGTAGTGCACCCGCGTCGCGTCGGGGTCGTTGGGGTTCCAGTCGTCGGTCACGACCGCGACGCTAGTCGCAGATTCTGCGGAGGAACTCTTCGACCCGACGATATTCGTCGAGCTGGTTGTCACGCTGGCGAAAGCCGTGGCCTTCGCCGGAGTACACGTGCAGGGTGGCGTCGCCACCTGCGGTTCGTGCCCGTTCGACGAACGTGAGACTCTGCTCGACCGGCACCACGGGGTCCGCGTCGCCGTGCAGCACGAGGAGCGGAGTACCGACGAACCGTTCCGGGTGACGAGCGGGCGACCGGTCGCGGGCGGTGTCCAGGAACTCGGGAAGTGGGCCGACCAGCGTGTCGGTGTAGTGCCGCTCGAAACGATGGCTGCGTTCGGAGAGGTCCACGAGATCGGTGACCGGGTACAGCACCACCGCCGCCGCGTAGGCGTCGGCGGCCGATGCGACGGCCCCGAGCGCAGTGAAGCCACCGGCCGAGCTGCCGAAGACCACAGTGCCGGTCGGTGTCGCAAGCCCCTCGCGGTGCGCCCATCGTGTGACAGCGACGGTGTCGTCGACGTCGAGCTCGCCCCACCGGCCACGCAGCGCCTGCTGATAGTCACGGCCGTGACCGGTCGAGCCGCGATGATCGGGCACGAGCACGTGCCAACCACGCGAACGCCAGAACGCGATCCGCGGCATGTAGGTGACCTGCCACTGGTCGGTCGGGCCGCCGTGCAACCACACGATGAGCCGACCCTCGTCGCCATCGGCCCGGTACAGCCGCGCATGGATGTCACCGGTGTCGGTGACGATCCGGAACGCCTGTGGTTCGACGAGTTCGCCGTCGTGCCATTCCACGTCGTGAGCAACGGCCACGGTGGTGCGATCCCAAGTGCCCACGTCGTGGACCACGACCTGCGTGGGCGTGCGGGCCCCGGTCCGCAGCGCGGCAAGACGGTCGCCCTGCCACGAGAGTTGCCCGTGCACGCCGCGCGCGACTTCGCGCACCGAACCGTCGACGAGCGAGGCCACACAGAGCCGCCCGAATCCGGCCTCATTGCGCGTGAACGCCACCTGCGTGCCGTCGGGTGACACGGCGTAGGAACGCTGGCCGGGCCCCCACAGCGGACCGGCATGTTCGAACGGCTCGGCCGCGACGGATCGTTCGCCCACGAGCACGTTCAACCAACCACTCGCATCGTCGACGCTCGTCATCGTGCCATCGGCGAGGAATCGCACCTGCTGCACGGCACCGGCCGGAGCGAGGCGATCCTGTTCGCCGGTGGAGCGGCGAACGCGAGCCACTCGGGTTCGATCCCAGGGCATGTCGGGGACGTCCCACTCGACCCAGCACAGGTCGCCGTTCGGCGACCACTCCGGATCGATCACGAAGTCCGCGCCCGCGTCGTCGACGCGGGTCGAACGGCGGGTGGCCACATCGACCACACGCACCTCGGCCAGGTCCACCACGTAGGCGACGTTGACCCCGTCTGCCGACACCGCGGGCGCCATGGCGCTGCGATCCGGGCCGTGGTCGGTCAATCGGTGCGGCGGCGCACCGCCGTCGAACGACTGCAACCACAGGTTGCCGTCACCCCCCACGTACACCACCCCCAGGTCGAACGGAGTGGGGCACCATCCGCCACCGCCCATCCCGCGACCCGTCCGCATTCCCGTCGTCTCGGCCAGGCGGATGGGAGCAGAGCCGTCCAGCGGCCTGACCTCGAGCCATGAGGCCCCGCCTTCGGACACCCCGTACGCGACCGCACGCCCGCCCTGCACCAGGCGAGGTTCGCTGAGGTCGCGGGTGGGGATGCACCGCTCTGCGTCGATGACCGTCACATGCCGAAAGCTAACGGCGCGTAATTCGTTCGACACGTCGACGTGGGATGTGGCACGGTTCCGTCATCACTCACCACCGAAGGAGGTGCCCCATGCTGATGACGTTCTCACTCACGACCGGCCCTGGCGCGCGCCCCGACGGCGGGTGCGGCATCGCCGCCTGACGCGCCCGCCGCGCCGGTCCCCCTCGTGCACGTGCACGACCCCGCGTCACTCGACGCGACCACATCCACGCCCTCACAGAGGGCATCGACCCCATCACACAGGAGAACCCCCATGTGGCAGAACAGCGCCATCCTGTACCCGCAGTTCCATCATCCCCGGCACGACGAGGTTCGCATCAGTCGCGAACGCAGCCGTCTGCGCCGGCCGGTGCCGGATCACGTGCGGCTGTACCGACAAACCCAGTAGCCCTCCGGCGCCCGCGTCGAGCCAAGCACGCAGATGCGTTCCTTGGTTTCGTCGCGGGCGCTGCGAGGTACGGTGAGTGGCGATGATCGCCAACTCGCAGAAGCCCGACCGGAACCTCGCGATGGAGCTCGTGCGTGTCACCGAGTCCGCCGCACTCGCTGCCTCCCGCTGGGTCGGTCGAGGCGACAAGCTCGGCGCCGACGGCGCGGCCGTCGATGCGATGCGCACCGTGCTCAGCACGGTCCCCATGGATGGAATCGTCGTCATCGGCGAGGGCGAGAAGGACGAAGCGCCGATGCTGTTCAACGGCGAACGTGTCGGCGACGGCACCGCCCCGCTCACCGATGTCGCGGTCGACCCCATCGACGGCACCACCCTCACCGCGTACGGCCGCGCCAATGCCATTGCGGTCATCGCCGTCAGTGAGCGCGGCACCATGTTCGATCCCGGTCCCTGCGTCTACATGCACAAGATCGCCGTCGGTCCCGACGCTGCGGGGTCCATCGACATCACGGCGACGCCCACGCAGAACCTGCGCTGGGTGGCCAAGGCGAAGGGCGAGAGCGTGCGCGACCTCACCGTCGTGATCCTCGACCGCGATCGCCACACCGACCTCATCGCCGAGGTGCGTGCGTCGGGAGCGCGGGTGAAGCTCATCACCGACGGCGACATCTTCGGCGCCATCGCCACGTCGTGGCCCGATGCGGGCGTCGACGTGCTCATCGGCACGGGTGGCACGCCCGAGGGGGTCACCGCCGCGGCCGCGCTGAAGTGCATGGGCGGCGAGATCCAGGGTCTGCTCGCGCCGCGCGACGAGGCCGAACGCCAGGCGGCCATCGACCTCGGCTACGACCTGTCGGCCGTGCTCACCACCGACGACCTGGTGAAGGGCGACAACTGCTTCTTCGCCGCCACGGGTGTCACCGACGGTGAGCTGCTCCGGGGCGTTCGCTACACCCACTCGAGCGCCCGCACCCAGAGCCTGGTCATGCGGTCGAAGAGCGGCACCGTGCGAATGATCGACGCCCGGCACCGCATCGACAAGCTCAGCGCGTTCGCCGCCGTCGACTACTGACTTCCTGGTGAACGGCGCGAACTTAAGTTCCTGGTGAACGGCGCGAACAGTCAGCGCTGGACGAGACCGGACAGGCGCCGTGCCAGGCCGCGGGGCATGAGGCTGCTCCCGGTGACCATGCCCTTGTAGAGCACGCCGGGCACCGAGAGGGCCTTGCCACGAGCGACGTCGTCGAGTCCGGCCTGGGCCACCTCACGGGCCTCGAGCCACGCGAACGTCGGGTACTGGCCCGAGTACGAGTCGCTGCTGCTCACGCTCTGGAACTCGGTACGAGTCAGGCCAGGGCACAGGGCGGTGACGTGCACCCCGGTGCCGCGCACCTCTTCGTGCAGGCTCTCGGTGAGGCTGGTGACGTACGCCTTCGTGGCCGCGTAGACCGCCAACTTCGGAGCAGGTTGGAAGCTGGCCACACTGGACACGTTGAGCAGAAACCCTCGGCCGCGGGGAATCATCGCCGACAGCGCGGCGTGGCTGAGCCGTGTGAGCGCGGCGATGTTCAGCTGCACCTCACGGTCCAGCCGATCGGCGTCGAGTTCGTGGAAGTTGCCCGACGTTCCGAACCCGGCGTTGTTCACCAGCAGGTCGATCGGCAGTGCTGTGTCGGCCACCCTGGCGACCACCGCAGCGAGGCCCTTCTTCGTGGTGAGGTCGGCAACGAGCACCTCGACGTGCTCGAAGCGCGCCGAAAACTCGTCGAGGCGGTCGCCGCGACGAGCCACCACCACGGTCGAGATC
The DNA here is from genome assembly GCA_031377945.1 of Acidimicrobiaceae bacterium. Classification (GTDB taxonomy): domain Bacteria; phylum Actinomycetota; class Acidimicrobiia; order Acidimicrobiales; family Ilumatobacteraceae; genus UBA668. The sequence goes on from JANMFL010000018.1 coordinate 12,151, forward strand.
CCGGCCTCGCCGAGCACCTCGACCATCGCCTCACCGATCCCCGAGGACGCACCCGTCACCAACGCCGAAGTGAACGGAAACGAAGCAGCAGCAGTACCCATGTCGCCGAGCCTACGCCCACCCTTGCATCACGGCGCCCGCTGCGCCTCGGGGCGCGAAACATCTCCAAGAGGAGGCGGGGCGCAGGGTCGTCCAAGGAGGAGCGGTAGCCGAGAGCGAAGCGGTTGCGAGGCGCCAGCCGAGCAGCGAGGCGTGCGACGACTGGACGAGCCTGCGCCCCGCCGGGGCCGCGGCTAGTGGCCCGACGAACCCGAGCCGAGGCCGCCGGAGGCGTTGAGCCGGGCATGGGCACGGCTGAGCGCAGCGACGGCTTCGGCGTCGTGTTCCTTGCGGAGGGCTTCCTCGGCGCGCTCCTTGGCGGTGAGCGCACGACTGCGGTCGATGTGCTCGCCGAGCTCGGCGACGTCGCTGAGGATGCTGACCGTGTCGCCACTGACCTGCACGAACCCACCGTGCACCGCCACGTCGAGCACGCTGCCGTCGGCGAGCGTGATCCGCGTGTGGTTCTCGGTGAGCGCACCAAGGAACGGGGCATGACCGGGCAGAAACGCGATCTCGCCACCACCCAGGGTGCGGGTGATGACCTGCGTGGCCTCGCCGGAGAAGAGCATCTTCTCCGGCGACACCAGCTCGACCGTCATCGTTGCCATGATCAGGCAGCGCCTTCCTGGAGGGCCTTGGCCTTGGCCAGCACCTGCTCCACGCCACCGACGTTCAAGAACGCCTGCTCGGGAACGTCGTCGAGCTCGCCACGAAGGATGGCGTCGAAGCTCTCGACGGTCTCGGCGACCGGCACGGTCTCGCCAGGAACGCTGGTGAACACCTCGGCCACGTAGAACGGCTGCGACAGGAAGCGCTGGATCTTGCGAGCGCGCGACACCGTGAGACGGTCCTCGTCGGAGAGCTCGTCGAGACCGAGGATGGCGATGATGTCCTGCAGTTCCTTGTACCGCTGCAGGTTCTCCTGCACGCCGCGGGCCACGTCGTAGTGACGCTGACCGACGACCTCGGGGGCAAGGATCGTGGAGGTCGACGCCAGCGGGTCCACGGCGGGGTAGATACCGAGGGCGGCCACCTGGCGGCTGAGCTCGGTGGTCGCGTCGAGGTGGGTGAACGTGGTGAACGGGGCCGGGTCGGTGTAGTCGTCGGCGGGCACGTACACGGCCTGCAGCGAGGTGATCGAGCGGCCGCGGGTGGAGGTGATCCGCTCCTGCAGCTGACCCATCTCGTCGGCAAGGGTGGGCTGGTAACCCACGGCCGACGGCATGCGGCCGAGCAGGGTCGACACTTCCGACCCCGCCTGCACGAAGCGGAAGATGTTGTCGACGAACAGCAGCACGTCCTGGTTCTGGACGTCGCGGAAGTACTCGGCCATGGTGAGCGCCGACAGGGCGACGCGCAGGCGCACGCCCGGCGGCTCGTCCATCTGGCCGAAGACCAACGCAGCCTTCTCGTACACGCCCGACTCCTGCATCTCGAGACGCAGGTCGGTGCCTTCACGGGTGCGCTCGCCCACACCGGCGAACACCGACACGCCACCGTGGTTCTGGGCCACGCGGCGGATCATCTCGGTGATGAGCACGGTCTTGCCGACGCCGGCGCCACCGAACAGGCCGATCTTTCCACCCTGCAGGTACGGGGTGAGCAGGTCGATGACCTTGATGCCGGTCTCGAACATCTTCGCGTTCGGCTCGAGGGTGTCGAAGTTCGGGGCCGGACGGTGGATGTCCCAGCGCTCGAGGTCGTCGGCGTAGCCGTCGGGAGCGTCGAGGGCCTCGCCCCAGACGTTCCACACGTGCCCGAGCACCTTGTCGCCCACCGGCACGGCGAGGCCGCGGCCGGTGTTGCGCACCGCGGTGCCACGCTTGAGGCCGTCGGTCGGCTTCATGCAGACGGCGCGCACGCGGCTGTCACCCAACTGCTGGGCCACCTCGGCGAGCACGGCGATCGACTTGCCGTCGACGGTGACGGTGAACTCGAGCGCCGTGTTGATCTCGGGCAGGGAGCCGCGAGGGAACTCGACGTCGATCACGGGGCCGGCGATGCCGACGACCCGGCCGTCCTTCAGTTCAGTGTCGGTCATGGTCATGACAGATGCTCTTTCTCAGTGTCCGGAAACGGGCGAGGTTGCGGCCTCGGCGAGCGGTGCGAGCTCGACGAGACGGACTGACTTCTTCGAATCGCCGCCGAGGGCTTCGGCACCACTGACGATCTCCATGATCTCGGTCGTGATGCTGTCCTGGCGGGCGCGGTTCATGATGCGGCTGAGGTTCTTGATCAGTTCCTCGGCGTTGTCGGTGGCGCTCTTCATCGCTCGCTGGCGGAAGGCGTGTTCGCTTGCCGCGGCGTTGAGCAACGCGGCGTAGATGCGGGCCTCGATGTAGCGCGGCAGCAGGGTGTCGAGGATGGTGCCGGGGTCGGGTTCGAACTCGAAGTCCGCCGACGTACCGTCGGCGTCGATCCCCTTTCCGTCGCCGCCCTCGACCGCTTCGTGCTCGAGCGGCACGAGCGGACGCTGCAGGACTTCCTGCGAGCCGGCCGAGATGAAGCGGGTGTACACCAGCTCGACCCGGTCGATCTTGCCCTCGAGGAACTGCTCGACCACGTACTCGCCGACGGTCTTGGCATCTGCGTAGGTCGGGTTGTCGCTGAACCCCGAGAACGTGCGATCGATCTTGTAGCCACGGAAGCGGAAGTACCCCTCGGCCTTGCGACCGATGGCGATGACCGTGTAGTCGCTGCCCTTGAGCACGTCGCGCTTGATCTCACCCTCGGCCGCACGCTGCACGCCGGCGTTGTAGCCGCCGCACAGACCGCGATCCGCGGTGATGACCACGTACGCCGTCGTCTTCACCTCGCGACCCGACAGCAACGGCGACTGCGATGCGCCACCTGCTGCGGCGAGATCCTTGACGACCTCGGTGATCTGATCGCTGTAGGGCACGGCAGCGGCAACGCGCTGCTGCGCCTTCACGATGCGGGATGCCGCGATGAGTTCCATGGCGCGCGTGATCTTCTTCGTTGCCTGGACGCTGCGAATGCGTCCGCGAAGAATGCGCTCCTGACCTCCAGCCATGACTACTCGGTCGCCAGGGTCTTGTCGCTGTGCGCCTCGCCGAGCGCATCGGCGCTGGTGGCGGTGGGATCCGCAGCAGCCTTGGCGGCATCGGCGGAAGCGGCGACGAAGTCGGCCTTGAAGGCCTCGATGATGCCGCCGAGCTCGCCGGGGACATCGGCCTTGGGGTTGCGCATGTCGGCCAGCAGGCCGCTGTGCGAACGACGCAGGTGCTCGAGCAGTTCCTTCTCGAAGCGACGGACGTCGCCGACCGGCAGGCTGTCGAGGTAGCCCTTCGTGCCGGCGAACACCACGACGACCTGCTCCTCGACGGGCAT
>JANMFL010000029.1:0-12042 GCA_031377945.1 Acidimicrobiaceae bacterium
GGTGATGCCGCTCGATTGCGGCACGTTCATTGGTTTATCAGCATTTAGCATGAATTAGCACCGATGAGCGGAGATTTTTGGGGCGTGCACTACGGTGTGGGGCGTGGCCTCGGACGTGGATGACCAGATCGAGTTGCAAGACGCAGCGGATCGCTTGGGTGTCCACTACCAGACCGCGTATCGATGGGTCCGTTCGGGCCGCCTCGAGGCACGACTGGTGGACGGCCGCTACCTGATCACCCGCAATGCACTGGCAGCGGTGGAACAGCGACGGCGGGCCCCCGGACAACCGGCAGCACCGAGCCCGGCTCGTCTCGAGCGGCAGGCCAGGCGTGTGCACGACGCATTGCTCGAGGGCGACGAGGCGACCGTGCGCACCATCGCGCGAGACCTGGTGAGCAATGGCACGCGCGTGGTCGAGTTGATCAACACGCTGTTCGTTCCGCCGCTGCGTTGGATCGGCCAGGCGTGGAGCGACGGCGAGCTGTCGATCTGGGTGGAGCATCGGGCATCGGCCATCATCGAGCGCACCCTGGGTGAACTGTTGCCGAACCCACGTGGTCGTCGGCGAGGCGTGGCCATGGTGGCCGCCGTGTCCGGCGACCGGCATTCGTTGCCCACCACGATGGCCGCCGTGGCGCTGCGCGATGCGAACTGGCAGGTGCACCACCTCGGCGCCGACATGCCTGGCGACGAGTTGGTCAGGTTCTGTGCCGAGCACCACATCGACGTGGCCGTGATCTCCGTCGCCGACCCCGATGCAGCCGATCTCGCGACGGCGACCGCCGAACGGATCCGGCGGGCCGGAACATCAGCCATCGTCGGTGGCCCCGGTCGATCGCTCGACGATCTCGTCGTCGAAGCCAGGGCTGCAACGACGTCGCCTTCAGTGCAGCGGGGTTGAGCCCAGGTTCTGAGGGGTGAGCGTGGTAGACAGCGGTATGAATCCTGAACGCATTCTGAAGGCCACCTTCTTGTTGGCAGCGTTCGCCAGCTTCCTGCTGAGCGTCATCATCTACTTCCAGGCGGGCGATGAGGTGAATGGGCGGCTCAACGGCATCTTCGTCGGAATCTGGGTGCCGTCGATTCTGGCTCTGGGCTCTTTCGTGCTTGCCCACGGGCGGAAGCCACAATGAACGAGACCGGCGTCTTCGTTGCTGGCTCGGTCGTGAGCGTCATCGTGTTCACAGGGATCTTCTTCTACGCGATGTTGACGTTCGGACGTTGGGCAGACCGCGGCGAAGCCAAGACCACCCCGCCGAAGACCTGACGAAGCACAGCCGACGGCCGGGTGGTGATCGACACCCTCGCCCGCTGCTCGGCCAGCGCCGACGAAAGCGCAACCAAGGACGTGGGGCTCGTCGTCGCCTCGAGATCGCCGTGGGCTACGCCGCTCGGCGTTCGATCCAGTCGCGGGCGACCACGGTCATTTGCCCGCGACCGATGATGATCGCGCCAGCGGCTTCGGCTTCACGGAGGAGTCGGTTCGCTGTCGGGCGGGTCATGCCTGCCAGCTGAGCGATCTCTTCTTGCGTGAGCGGGATCACCGCTCCATCGGCGGTGGTGTAGACGTCGGTCAGCTTGGCCACCCATCGCCAGAGTCGGGTTTCGCCGGGGAGGTACAGCGCGTCGACCAGGGCGCTGGCGAGGCGTCGGACCTCGCCTGCCAACACATCGATGAGCGCATCCTGTGATGCCGGGTTCCGTCTGCGCAGTTCCTCGAACACGCTGCGGTGCAGCGACAGCGTTTCGGCGTGTTCGATCGCCGCGGCGGTCGTCGAGCGCGGCCCGTCGCTGATCAGGACGAGCTCACCGAAGAACTCGCCGGGGCCGAACACGCGAAGGAGCGCGGTCTCGCCGAGTGGAGTGGTGACACGGATCGCCAAATGTCCCTTCACGACGAGGTGCACCGAGTCGCCGACGTCGCCTTCGTGGAAGATCACCTCGCGGCGCGCGAACCGCCGCCGCCTCGCCTGACTCGTCGTGGCCCGACGGTCCGACTCCGACAATCCCGCCAGCAGCGCCCACTCCATGCTCGGATTGTTGCAGTTCTGCAAGGTGCTGGTTCACGGAGCGGCGATGGCGTGGGACGTGGGCCGGTAGTAGCTCGACGGCTGGCCGTCCCAGCGGTTGTGGGAGAGCCCGAAGATCATCCGACCGTCGGTGTTGCGCCACGGCACCCACGAGGCGAAGTAGGTGTTGCAGGAGGTGCCGCACCGGCTCGCAGGCGACACCGTGGTGATGGTCTTCCACGGGCCGATCGCGGTCGGGGCGGACTGAACGATCACCTTGCTCCCGAACCAGTCACCCTCCTTCTCGATCAGCAGGAAACGCCGGCCATCGAAGAGCACCTGGCCGGGGTTGTTGGCGAATCCGGTGGTCGCCTTCGACACGACTGGCTTGGCGACCTTGGCGTTGAGGGTCCAGCCGGTTCCATTCCAGTAGCTGGGGGTTGCGCCGAGCTTCCCGAGTGGGACTCTGGCGATCTTCATCGTCGCCGTGCACGCGTGAGGGAATGGGAATTGGCGGTAGCAGTGCGAGTAGAGGTAGCTGTACCGGGCGTCGGAGGTGACGGAGAAGCCGAAGAGCTCTGCGGACCTGTTCGCCGCAGGGGCGACCCTGACGACCTTCAGATCGGCGAGGCGGATGTCGACGAGCATCATCTGCTGCGGTGCCGCCTGGGTCAGGTAGGCCTTGCCGGTTTCGGTCATCTTGGCCATGAACAGGTGCAAGGTCGACCCGTTGGTGTCCATCTCACCGCCCATCGGCCAGAACCAGGTCGTGAAGGGCACGGTCACATCGGCCATCAGCCAGGACTTGGGGTTGTTGCTGCCCAGCCCGGTGCCGAGCAGGCTGAAGCACCGACCGGACTGGATCATCCCGATGTTGTGCACGATCTTCGTGCCTGCGGTCGGCGTGCCGATCAACGCGTCCTGGAACATCCACAGCACCCGGCCGTCAGCGAGCTTGTAGGCCCGCTGGTAGTCGGCTCCGTTCCAGACCCCATGACGTGCCCCGAAGAACGCCTTCAGCGAGGCAGCGTCCAGGCCGGCGGCGCAGTACTGACCCGAGTTCTTCGAGGTCGGCCGGGACAGCGAGTTCGGCGCGGCACCGGCGGACGAGGCGCCGTCCAACACTGCCGTGCACACGAGCGCTGCGGCGAGGACGCTCCCGCAGAAGAAGGAGCGGACCAGCCGCCGCTTGGTGGCCGATGTCCGGCCGGTCCTCGATGTCGTGACCTGCGGTGAATCCTGCTTCGACATGGCGTTTCCTCCGTCAGGACCTCGCCTTTCGAGGCCCTCATGGACGATCTGCCGATATGCCGTTGGCGACCGTGCCCGCCGCAACAGCAGGAGTGTGCGCGCCGACACAGTCCCGTCCCTTCGGTGGAAGGGAGACAGACGACACCGTTGGGTTCGGTTGCGGGTGGAATCAGCGGAGGCCTCCGAACCGTCGACGCCGCTGTCGACGGGTGCTTCCGAGCGACCGCTCGTTCAGAGCAGTTGCTGCACCAGCGTGTCGCCGAGCCAGTCCTCGTACTGCTGAAGTCTCCATCCCGAGCGGCGGACGAGCAGCACGAACACGTCGGCGCTGTTCAACGTCCAGACGAGGTCGATCGCCGTGTCTCGACGCAGGCCGGAACCCAAGGCGCCGATCGACACGAGACCGTCGACGACGGAAGTGGCGCCGTTCCGGCGCCGCGAGTCGGTTTCCTCGGCGAGGCCCCTCAGCGCCGGGTCGGCCGCTGCCGCTGCGGCGACGACGACGAACATGTCGGCCGCGCCATCATGGATGCGGCGGACAGCCCCGGCGTAGGCCCGAAGGCGAACCTGCGGCTCGGAGGAGTTGAAGACGTCGTGCATCCAGTCGCGATCGTTCACCGCCACCGGTCGATCGTCGCCGGCGATGGCCACGTCGAGCGTCGCCCCGAGCAGTGCGGGCTTGTTGCCGAACACGGCGTACACGGTCTGCACTGACACCCCGGCCTCGTCGGCGATCTGCTGCAAGGTGGTCGAGCCGTACCCACTTTTGACGAACAGGATCCGTGCCGCGTGGGTGACGGCTGCCCTGGTGCGCTGTGCCTGCGCATCGCGCGCCGGTGACCGGTAGCTGCGCTCGGTGGTGATCGCCTCGTCCACGTGTGCAGCGTATGCCAGATTCGACTAGAGTTTGACTCTAGTGAAGTGTGAAGTGTGAAGGACGAACGACGTCACGACCGAGGGAGCACGACGACATGCTGACGACCACGATGAGCGACGAAGCCGACGATCGTTGGTTTCTGGGCACGCAACTGCGGATCCTCGCCGACGCGAACGCAACCGGGGGAGCGATGACGGTGATGGAGCAGAGGGCACCGTTCGGCTTCTCGCCCCCGTTGCACGTCCATGATCGGGAGGACACGGCGCTGCTGGTGCTGGCGGGCCGGCTGACGGTGCGAATCGGCGATGACGAGCGGGTCGTCGGCCCGGGCGAACTCGCGTGGTTGCCGCGGCAGGTGCCACACACGTTTCGCGTCGACAGCGACGAGGTTCACCTGATCGAACTGGCAACGCCGTCGGGCGTGGAGGAGTTCCACCGGGAGGCCAGCGAGCCAGCGCAGGGCGACGTGTTGCCACCTCCGGCGATGCCCGATGTGCCTCGCCTCGCGGCGGCGTTCGCCCGCCATGGAGGCGAGATCCTGGGTCCGCCGATGCACCCGGTCGGTCCTGCGTGACAAGATGCGCGTATGGCCGAGATCGAACGCACCGACGACGAATGGCGTGCACTGCTGACGCCCGAGCAGTACATGGTTCTGCGCCAAGCCGGCACCGAACGGCCGTGGAGCGGTGAGTACGTCGACACCAAGGTCGACGGCACGTACCACTGCGCAGGGTGCGGGGCCGAGCTGTTCGCGTCGACCACCAAGTACGACTCCCACTGTGGCTGGCCGAGCTTCTTCGAGGCCCTCAGCGACGACGTCGTGGAGCGCATCGAGGACCGCACGCACGGCATGCTGCGCACCGAGGTTCGCTGCCGCGCCTGCGGCTCGCACCTCGGGCACGTGTTCCCGGACGGGCCCCAGCCGACCGGCGAGCGGTACTGCATGAACAGCCTGGCCCTGGAACTGCAGCCGAAGAATTCTTGACGAATTCGCCAAGAATGCTGCGCCGAGGCCCGCGACGTGTCACGGTGGAGAAATGACCGCCGTGATCAAAGCCGACAATGACGCCGACCGCACCGTGATCGAGGAGTGGCTGGCCGGCAACCCGGATGTCACGCAGGTGCGGCTGACCCGCTATGCGATCTCGATCCACCTCGAGATGACGACCAAGAAGACGCGCTCTGCAGCGGGCACGCGCACGTCGAACCTGGTGGCCGATCTCGATCGCACCACGGCTGCGGCGCGCAAGTAGCCGTCAGGCGGGAAGTGCGCCTTCGATGGCCGCGACGAGGCCCTCGTCCTCCGGCGTCACCATCGGGCTGAAGCGGGTGACGGTGCCATCCGGAGCGATGAGGAACTTCTCGAAGTTCCACCGGATGTCGCCCGAGTGGCCCTCACCATCGGCGACCTCGGTCAATGACTGATAGATCGGATGGCGCTCTGCGCCGTTCACGTCGATCTTCTCCATCATCGGGAACGTCACGCCGTAGGTGGTCGAGCAGAAGGTTTCGATCTCTTCGGCTGAGCCGGGCTCCTGCGCGCCGAACTGGTTGCAGGGGAAGCCGACGACGGTGAAGCCGCGTTCGGCGTACTGCTGCTGCAGCGCCTCGAGGCCGGTGTACTGCGGGGTGAGCCCGCACTTCGACGCGACGTTGACGGCGAGGATGGCCTTGCCCTGGAACGCGTCGAGCGAGGTGGGCTCACCGCGGAGGGTGTGAATGGGGGAGTTGAGCGACATCCGACGATCGTGGCGCACGAATCGCGCTGACGCAAGGCGTGCTGCCCGACGACCTGCGATTCATGAGCGAGGTCGGAAAAGCACGAACGGCGCCCCACCCGAAGGTGAGGCGCCGTTCGTTTGCGAACTCAGAGAGCGCGAACGTTCAGGGCTTCGTCGCCCTTGCGGCCGGGGCCGACTTCGAACTCGACTGCCTGACCCTCGTTGAGGGTCTTGAAGCCGGTGCCCGCGATGTTGGTGTGGTGCACGAACACGTCGTCGCCACCCTCGCGGGAGATGAAGCCGTAGCCCTTGTCACTGTTGAAGAACTTCACTGTGCCTTGCATTGGTGTTGCCTTGTCTCTTGTCTGTAGATCCGAGCAACCCTTGTGGCGCACTCGTAAACCAGAACAGTACGGGTTTTCGCGACCAAAAGCATGCGATTCTTCATTCCTGAGCAGGAATCCTGAACCGTCGGCGTCGCCGGAACGGTCGCCGAGCCCCCGATTCGGTCAGGGATGAGGGTGCTCGTGGTCGTGCTCGTGGTCGTGATCGTGTTGCTGGGCCTGCTCTTCGATGGCGTCGAGGAACGCTTCGACGTCCTCGTCCTCACCACCGACGAGCCAGATGACGACCTCTTCTTCCTTGCCGTCGTCGTCTTCGTCCTGCCACGGGAGCATGCCCTCGACGCTGTACCGGTCGACGGTGATGTCGTCCTCGTCGTCGTTCACCGGCGCGACGACGGCGATCTCCACCTCCGCATCCGGCGGCTGGTCCTTCAGCATGTCGATCAGTTCGCTCACTCGCATGCTGCGAGTGTACGTGAGCGGTCAGTCGTCGCCGAGCCAGCGGTCCGCGTGCTCCAACAGGAACAGGCTGACGTCGCGGCAGCGATCGAGGGTGTCGCAGAAGGCCTTGTCGTTGGCGAGATACACGTCGGCGAGGTCGATGGGGATGCGCGCCGTCATGCTGAGGCTGCGCTCGGGTGCGTCGGTGACCGCGGCGAAGCTGTCGATGGCCGACACCTCCACCGGCAACGCGATGCCACCCACTCCGGCCAGTTCGGTGGCGAGCACCAGCAGATCGGGCGGCTGCGGGAGCGGCGGCAATGTCCAGGTGAAGATGAGCGGGAAGGTGAACCCCGTGGGCGGGTCGTCTTCGGGGTCGGGCAGCTTCAGGACCTCGTCCTCGAACCCGAGCAGCGCTCGCGGGTCGACCTCGAGCGACAGGTGGAGGTCGATCGGTCCGTTGCACGCCTCTTCGGGGTGGAGGTCCACCTCCCACAGCTGGCGCAGGGAGTAGGTCTCGACGAAGTGCCTCTCGTCGTGCACGTGGAAACCGTGATCGACGGCGTGGCCCTTCAGATCGGCGACGAACCCGGCAACATCGATGACGGCCACGAGGGGGCAGGCTACCGTGCAGCCCCGATGAACCCCGACCGACTTGCGCTGCTGCACGACGTGGCCGACGCGGTTGCCGCGGCGTTCGCCGAGGTGCGCGACTTCGGCCTCTCCGGACACCGCGAGGGCCAGTACGCACTCGACGTGGTGGCCAACGACGCCGCCCTTCCCCTGCTGCGCGCAGCCGGGCTGGGTGTGCTGTCAGAGGAGAGCGAGTTCGAGCCGGGCAGCACCGGCGAGGTGGCGGTCATCGACCCCATCGACGGCAGCACGAACGCCAGTCGGGGCCTTCCCTGGTTCGCCACTGCGATGTGCGTGGTCGACGCCGACGGGCCTGCGGTGTCGTTGGTGGTGAACCAGGCCAGTGGCGACAGGTTCTGGGCGATTCGTGGCGGGGGAGCGTTCCGCAACGGTGCGACCATCGCGCCGTCGGGCTGCACCGACGTCGCGCAGTCCATCGTCGGGCTGAACGGCCTGCCGCCGCGGCCTCTCGGTTACGCACAGAGCCGCGTGTACGGAGCCGTCGCGCTCGACCTGTGCATGGTGGCGTGCGGCGTGCTCGACGGGTACGTCGACTGCGACGACCGGGGCGCAGGCGCGCACGGCGTGTGGGACTATGCGGCGAGCCTGCTCATCTGTCGTGAGGCCGGCGCCCCGGTGGTGGATCTGCGCGGCCGCGACCTTGTGCATCTTGTGCACGACGAGCGACGCACGCCGGTGGCGGCCGCCACGCCCCAACTGCTCGAGTCGCTGCTCGAGGCGCGCAGGTAGGCTCGGTTTCCCGTTCTCGGGGCGTATAGCTCAGTTGGTAGAGCACTGCCCTTACAAGGCAATGGTCGGGGGTTCGAGTCCCTCTGCGCCCACTCATCGTTGTCGAATTTCACAACACCCAGGCACGCTTGTCCTGTTCAGGGCAGGGTTTGAAAGACGGCACGAAGGGTGTAGCCAGGCTGTGAGGAGGTATCTCCCATCCGGCGATAGGTGGCACGCACAGATGAGATGATCTGCGCGCAAGTCGGCGTTGAGGTGCGGTGATGCAACACCCCACCGCCGACTTTCGAACACACCGGCAAAGTCGGCGCTGAGATGCGGTAGTACAACACCTCACCGCCGACTTGTGGGCGGGGGGCACGGGTCGCCGGCGATCCGCACGTGGCCCCAATGTGTCAGTCAGATGAGCCGGTACCGATTCGACTAGGCGACAGGCGCTCGGCGTTCAGCCGGTGCCGCATGCCCGAACTCGGAACGGAGTTCGTTTGTCTCCGCCGCGTCCACCCGGAATGGAACGGTGGGCCGATCGAAACCGAGATCTCCGTCGGCGCGAGCTCAGCGACCACCACCGCTGGACGGGGATGATGACCGCATCGACGAGCCGCTGACGCTCGACTAGTGGATCGATACCTTCAGCGGGCGAGGTGGATCGGAAGGGTCTTGAGGCCGTTGTTGAGATTCGAGCGGATGCGGCGTGCGGGGCCGGTCTGCTCGACGGTCGAGAAGGTGTTGAGCAGCTCGTCGAAGAACACCCGACCCTCCAGGCGAGCGAGATGCACCCCGAGGCAGAAGTGCTGTGCGAAACCGAACGAAAGATGCTGGTTCGGGGAGCGACGCATGTCGAACTGTTGCGCGGTCTCGCCGAACACTGCTTCGTCGCGGTTCGCCGAGGTGTACATCATCGCGACCTTGTCGCCGGCGAGGATCTGCTTGCCGTGCAGCTCGGTGTCCTCCAGCGCGGTACGCCTGAAGTAGTGCAGCGGGTTGACGAAGCGGAGGATCTCTTCGACCGCGCCGACCATCAGTGCACGGTCGGCGCGTAGATCCGCGAGCTGATCGGGATGGGCGAGGAGCACCTCGGTGCCCGACGAGAGCATCGTCTTGGTCGTGTCGTTGCCGGCGGTGACGAGCTGGACGAAGAAGCTGGCGAACTCGATGTCGTCGAGGGCCTTGCCGCCGAAGTTGCCGGCGAGGATCAACGAAGCGAGGTCCTCGCGCGGTTCCTCCAATCGGCGCCTCGCGGCGAAACCCATCGCGTAGATCGCCATCTCGATCATCCCGTTGCCCGACCGAGAGCCGTCGCCGGCGAGTTCCGGGTCTTGACCGCTGGTCGACTGTTCGGCCCAGTCGCGGATCTGATCCCAGTCCTCCGGGGGAATCCCGACGAGCTCGCCGACCACTTGGCTGGGCAGTGAACCGGAGACTTCGTGGACGAACTCGACGTCGCCCTTCTCGGCGGCCTTGACAAAGATCTCCTGGCAGAGCGTCCGGATCCGGGTCTCCATCTGGCCGATGACCTTCGCCTGGAAGCTCTCGGCGAGCGGCTTGCGGTAGGCGGTGTGCCGCGGCGGATCCATCATCAGCAACATGTTGCGGCTCTGGGCGAGCTGCGCGGGGGCCATGTCCTCCAGTACGACCCCGCCGATTTCGGCGGAGAACACGTCGGGGCGGCGGGCGACGTGGGTCACATCGGCGTGACTCATGATCGCCCAGTAGCCGGGCTGACCGGGTATGTCCTGCCAGTGCACCGGATCGTCACGTCGAAGATCGCTGAAGATCTGGTGGATCGGCCCGTCGACGTACAGGTCGGGGTCGTAGATGTCGACGGATCCGACATCCGGCGGGATCGTCATTGCTCAGCCCACTACCACGTTCGGTCGGGGCAGGCCCTGCATCTCGCAGAGCGCGTAGTAGCCGGCGAGGGTCGAGGCGCCGTCGGTGACCGACTCGACGTTGCCCTCGTGGTCGAGGTTGAGATTCGCGCCGTACATGTGGAACCAGACCTGGGTGTCGTTCTCGACGCAGGTGAGCGTGTGCACCGAACCGGCCGGCTCGTACAGGAACGAGCCGGAGGTGTTGACGTAGTCGTACTCGGCGTACTTCCACGCCCCGCTGGTGGTGTAGCCCCACACCGGGCCGGTGTGGCGGTGCTTCTGGACGGCGAAGCCGGTCTGGAAGATGTTCTCCACGATCCACAAGCCTTCGGTCGGGCGGACTTGGAGGACGCGCAGCTTGTTGCCGCCACCGATCTCGACCCAGGGGATGTCGCCGCTACCGATGTGGATCGCCTCGGGCGCATGAGCGGTCTTCGCCATGTTCCACCTCCTTCAGGATGAGTGTCTGCCCGGACAGCTTGTCGCGGATCGGGAGTGTCAGACGAGCCCTGGTCGCCGTCGCGCCCACCGACTACTCGGCGGCGGCGGTGTTGAGGGCGTCGAGATGAGCGGTGGCTTCGAGGTACTCGTTGACCCACCGCTCGATGACGCCTGCCGTCTTCTCGACCCGTTCGAACTGGCCGACGACCTGGCCGACCGGGTTGAACGCGACATCCACGGTTTGGTCAGGCCAGCGGTGGGTGGCGGAGACGGCCATTCCCGACACCATGTACTGCAGCGGCATGCCGAGTGGATCGGGGGTGGCCGCGTCCTCCCAGGCCTCGGTCCAGTCGTTGCGCAGCATGCGGCACGGCTTGCCCGTGAACGATCGCGACCGGACGGTGTCGCGCGAGCCCGCCTGGATGTAGGGCGCGAGATGGCCGAAGCTGCGGAAGACGGGGCAGCCCTGGTCATCCGGCGGGACGGAGATGAGCCAGGCGGCGGCCCCCAGGTTGAAGGTGGGGGGTGGGGTGATTTCGGCGCCGGGCCAGATGTGGGTGGTGAAGCCTTGGGCGACAAGCGGTTCGGCGCTGGCTTCGCTGCGGACCGTCCCCGCGCACGCCCAGCCCTTCGCCGCGAGATTGCGCGCGAGTTCGGCTGCGACATAGCCGAAGCCGAAAGCGAAGAGCTGCGTTGCGGCCATGATCTTGCCTTGTCCTCTGGTGTACGGATTAAGGCCCTCGCGACCTGAGGGCCAGCCCGGAACGATCCTGCAATGCGTTTGTTTGTTGTCGCCTCCCTCGCCGTTTTCGCCGTGGCGCCCGCGCTTGCGCAGACTGATCAGGCCCGGCTGGAGCAGTGCATCGAGAAGATCGATCGCGACGCCGAGGGCGCCTATCAGGACGGGCTGAGTTGGCAGGCGATCGGCAATCCGCCGGCGGCGCGGCAATGCACGGCGCTGGCGCTCATCGCGCTTGGAGAGGAGGCGGAAGGGGCGGCGCGGCTGGAAGAGCTGGCGAATGCGCCGGAGGCGGGGAGCGCGGACATGCGGGCGGTCTATCTCACGCAATCCGGCAATGCGTGGTTGTTGGCGGGGATGGCGGAGCAGGCGAATGTGACGCTGACCAACGCGCTGAAGCTGCGGCCAGGCGATGGCGAATTGTTCAAGGACCGGGCGCGCGCCCGCGTGGCGCTGAAGCAGTGGGTCGAGGCGGGCGATGATCTCGACAGTGCGATCATCCAGTCGGCCGGCGATGCGGAATCGTTCCGGATGCGGGGGCATGTGCGGCTGAAGCAGGGCCGGTTGAGCGAAGCCTGGCAGGATGTCGAGGCGGCGATGAAGCTCGCGCCGACGGATGTGAATGTGGTGGTGCTGCGCGGCGATGTGCGCGAGGCGATGCGGCGAGAGGGGATGGAGGACCCGGCGGGCCTCGACCAGGCGCTGGAGCCGCGCGCGCGGATTGTGGGGAATTAGGCGCACTGGCGCGATACCTGCCGCCGGGCGGCAGGGTTGGGTGGGCGCCTCGGTCCGGAATTAGTCGCGGGAGAGGCCGAGTTCGCTCAGGCGCTTGAGGTAGGCGCTCATGCGGTCCGTTTTCTGGGCGGCGAGTTCGGCGAGGTAGGGCCAGGTGTAAAGGCCGGTGTCGTGGCCGTCATCGAAGCGGATGCGCAGGGCGTAGCGGCCGACTGGTTCAGCGC
>JANMFL010000043.1:0-2298 GCA_031377945.1 Acidimicrobiaceae bacterium
TCGCGACCGCACTGAAGGCGAACGAGATGAGCGCGGCCACCGGCAACATGGCGAGCGACCACCACGACGCGGTCATGCCGAGCACACCCATGGTGATGAGGAACGCGACCGAGTAGATCGAGCCACGCATGGTCGCGTACAGCATCTCGCCAAGTGCCACGTCGCCCGACGTCATGGGCGTGGACAGCACCGCGTCGTAGGTCTTCTCGTACTTCAGCTTGAAGAAGATGTTGGTCGCCTCGTAGACGGACCCGTTCATGGCCGACGACGCGAACAGCGCCGGGGCGACGAACTGCTCGTACGGCAGCACACGGCCGCCGTCGGTGACGTCGCCGACGAGCGAACCGAATCCGATGCGGATGGACAGCAGGTAGAAGAGCGGCTCGAAGAAGCCGCTCAACACGATCATCCAACCGCCGCGTCGGTTGACGATCCACTGCCGTTCGAGCATGCGTTGCGGACGGCGGGCCTGCAGGATCTGCGGCGGCACGATGCGCAGCGGGAGCGTGGCGAGCAGGCTCATTTGCCCAACCGCTTCGCGAACGTCCGCCGGGCCGACAACCACCCGGCGGCGATGAACAACGCCAAGTACCCGATGTGAACGACCGTGGCCCGCCACTCGAGCCGTTGGTTCACCGCTGCACGGCACAGTTCCACGCCGTGCCACAGCGGCGTGACCTTGGCGAACCATTGCAGCCACGACGGCAACTGGCTGATCGGGTAGAACGCGCCACCGAACAGGAACAGCGGCGTGACGACGAACCTGTTGATGCTCGGGAACGAGAAGTCCTGTTCGCGGGTGGCGGTCCAGGCGGTGACGACCGACGAGAACGCGAGGCCGGTGATCGCACCGAACACCACGGCGAGCGGCAGGCCCAGCGACCGCGTCTCGTGGAAGAAGGCCAGCACCACCGCCACGCCCGAGCCGGCGATGGTCGCCTTGGTGGCATGCCACAGGAACACGCCACCGGCGATGTCGGACGGCGAGAGCGGTGTCGCCGCGGCGGCGTGAAACCCGCTCTGCCACTTGAACCCGCCCAACACCGGCCACATGGCCTCGGACGTGACGACCATCATCGCGGTGGTGGCGATGAGGCCGGGGCCGAGGAACTGGAAGTAGGTGAGGCCGTCGAGCAACTGCGCCGAGTCGCTTCCCTGGTCGACCAGGGCACCGACGCCGAGGCCCATTCCGAGCAGATACAGGAACGGCTGCAGCATCGACGCCATCACGTTCGACCGCCAAATGGTGCGGTAGAGCCTGAAGTGGCTCTCCCACACACGGACGGGCGCCGGCGTGGAGATTCGCGTGGCCATGCGCGTACTCATTCGACGAGCGATCGACCGGTGAGCCGCAGGAAGACGTCTTCCAACGAGCTGCGGCGAACGAGCGCCGACTCGGGATGGCTACCGCGGGCGTGCACCTCGGCCAGCGCAGCTTCTCCGTCGTGGGCGTAGATGAGCACGCGGTCGGGGAGCAGCTCGGCGCGATCGCCGATGCCGGCGACGTCGGACGCACGAGCTTCGTTCGTGCCGGCCGAGTAACGCAGCTCCAGCACTTCGCGGGTCGAGTGCTGTTCGATGAGCGCCCGCGGTGAACCCTCGGCGACGATGCGACCGCCATCCATCACGACCAGCCGGTCGCACAACTGCTCGGCTTCGTCCATGTAGTGCGTGGTGAGCACCAGGGTCACGCCACGCTGCTTCAGACGGTACAACCGGTCCCACAGCACGTGCCGGGCCTGGGGGTCGAGCCCGGTCGTCGGTTCGTCGAGCAGGAGCAGCTGCGGGTCGTTCACCAGCGAGCGGGCGATGGTGACGCGCCGCTTCATGCCCCCCGACAGCGGCTCGATCTTGCTGTCGGCCCGGTCCGACAGCTGCACGAACTCGAGCAGCTCTTCGGCCCGGCGGCGACACTCGGCGCGCGGCAGGTCGAAGTAGCGGCCGTAGAGCTCCAGGTTGTCGCGCACGGTGAGCTGCTCGTCGAGTTGGTCGGCCTGCGGCACCACGCCGATGCGGGCGCGGATCTGTTTGCCGTGCGTGGCGGGGTCCATCCCGAAGATGCGCAGGTGACCCGCCGAGATCGGCGACACGCAGCCGATCATCCGCATCGTCGACGACTTGCCAGCGCCGTTCGGGCCGAGGAAGCCGAACGACTCACCGGGCCGCACCTCCACGTCGATGCCGTCGACCGCGGTGAACTCACCGAAGCGCTTAACCAGGTTGCGTGCTTCGATCAACGGTTCATTCATGCGGCTCTGGACGCTACCTGCAACGCCGACCGCGGCCGTCGTGGATTTG
>JANMFL010000053.1:0-17250 GCA_031377945.1 Acidimicrobiaceae bacterium
CGCTTGGCGACCTCGCCGACGAGGACCTCACCGGCCTTGCTGAACGCGACGACCGACGGGGTGGTGCGTCCGCCCTCGCTGTTGGGGATGACGACGGTGTCGCCGGCTTCGAAGACGGCGACGACGGAGTTGGTGGTACCGAGGTCGATACCGACGGCCTTGGCCATGGGAGGGCTCCTTGTGACTGGGATCTCGTGAGTGGGGGGATCTTGAGTGAACCTGACGCAAGGCTACGTCTGGGTTGGCCCGACCGCCAACCCGGGAGTCAGAAAACTTGAGTCGCTCTCACTCAACATCAACGCTCTACCCCGTCGCCTCGTCTCCCAACCACCCGGTGTCGTCGCGTGCCCTACGCTCCGCCCATGGCGGACCACCTCCCCACTCGGTCGCCGTGGCTCGAGCAGTTGCGGCGCGACGACCCTCCCCGTCCCCTCGACCGCGATCTCGTCACCGATGTGGCCGTCGTCGGCGCAGGCATCGCCGGTGCCAGCACCGCGTTCTTCCTGCTGCGCGGGACCGACCGGCGGGTGGTGCTCATCGAGCGTGGCACCATCGGCCATGGCGCCACGGGGCACAATGCCGGGCAGCTGGCGACGTACTTCGAGCGGCCACTCAGCGACCTGGTCGCCGAGTTCGGGGTGGACATGGCCATCGACGCGCAGCGCGGGGTCGACAGTGCGTGGGAGCTCATCGAACTGATGGCGCGTGAATGCGGCAGCTCGCAACGACTGGACCGGTTCACCGGGAACATGGGCATGTTCAGCCTGAACCACGTGCTGGTCCACCTGGGCCACAGCGCGCTGCGCCGCGAGCACGGGCTGGCGGTGCCCGAGTGTTTCGTCAGCGAGCGCGCACCGTTCCTGCACGAGATTCCCGACGACCTGTGCGACCTCTACACCGTCGTCCCCGACGAACGCATCCGCACCGTGCTCGGACCCGGCACCGACCGGTACTGCGCCGTGCTGTGCGGCCAGATCGGTGCGGCCAACGGTGCACTGCTCGTGCAGCACGTCATCGACCACCTGCTCCACCACCATCCCGACCGGTTCGTGTACGCCGACCACACCAAGGTCGAGCACGTCGCCCTGCACGCCGACCACGCCGAGCTGCACGCCAACGGCCACACCGTCCGCGCCGAGCGGGTGGTGCTGTGCACCAACGGCTTCCTCGACCATGTGCTCGACAACCTGGTGGGCGAGAGCCTCGACCACACGATGCACCACCAGCTCATCGGCACGAAGGGGTACATGACCGGCGTCGTCGAGCCCGGCGTGCGGTCGCCGAACGCGTACAGCTTCATCCGCAACGAGCACATCGGCGATGGCGAAGTCCCGTACGTCTACGTCACCCGCAGGCCGTGGGACGACGATCACATGCTGGTCGTGTTCGGCGGCCCTGAAGAGGAACTCGACGACGCGACGACATACGAGGCGGACGGCGGCTTCCCGGCCTGGGTGGTCGACGAGTTCGAGACGGAGGTCGCGCCACTGGCGTACCCCCAGCACGAGCGGGGCGATGCGTTCGACTTCCGATGGCACGGCCTCATGGGCTATACGACGAACAGGCTGCGCCTCATCGGGCCCGAGCCCCGCAACCCGGTGCTGCTCTACAACCTCGGTTGCAACGGGGTGGGGTTCATGCCCAGCATCTATGGCGGCCATCGCATCGCCCGACTGCTGGCCGGCGACGACCTCGGCCCGAGCATCTTCGACCCGCCCGGCTGACGGGGATCCGAGTGGGTACTCGCACCCCGGGTGCGAGTGAGCACTCGGATGCGGCTGTGGCACTCGGTCGGCGGCGACTCACTCGGTCGGCGGCGACTCACTCGGATGGGGGCGAGGCACTCGGATGTCAGGTCACCAGTTGAGGATGACCTTGCCGCATTCACCACGGTGGACCGTGGCGAATGCTTCCTCGAAGTCCTCGGCGGCGAGCTGGTGGGTGACGATGCCGCTCACGTCGAGGCCGCTCTGCAGCATCGCGGCCATCTTGTACCAGGTCTCGAAGATGCGACGACCGTAGATGCCCTGGATCTCGAGCCCTTTGAAGATGACGTCGTTCACGTCGAGGGTCATCGGGCCGGCGGGGATGCCGAGCACCGCGATGCGGCCGCCGTGGTTCATCGAGTCGAGCATCTGATTGAACGCGGCCTCCGCGCCACTCATCTCGAGCCCGACGTCGAACCCTTCGGCCATGCCGAGTTCGGCCATCACCGGACCGAGCGACTCCTTCGACACGTCGACCACGCGCGACGCACCGTGCGTCGCGGCCATCTGCAACCGATACGGGTTGATGTCGGTGACCACCACGTGACGCGCTCCGATGTGACGGACGATGGCTGCGGCCAGCACGCCGATGGGACCAGCACCGGTGATGAGCACGTCCTCGCCCACACAGTCGAACCGCAGCGCGGTGTGGGTGGCGTTGCCGAGCGGGTCGAGCACCGCGGCGACGTCGTCACTGATGTGCGACGGCACCACGAACACGTTCGCCGCCGGGATGACGATGTACTCGGCGAACGCGCCCGGTCGGGTGACGCCGACGCCGGTGTGGTTGTGGCAGAACTCGCGGCGGCCGCCCTTGCAGTTGCGACAATGACCGCAGGTGACATGGCCCTCACCTGCCACCCGTTGGCCGACTTCCAGGCCCTGCACACCCGGCCCGAGCGCGGCGATCTCGCCCATGAACTCGTGGCCCACGACCATGGGCACCGGGATGGTGGCCTGTGCCCACGCGTCCCAGTGGTGGATGTGCAGGTCGGTGCCGCAGATGCTGGTCTTGCGGACGCGAATCTTCACCTCGCCGTCGCCCGGTTCGGGCTCGGGAACGTCCTGCAGCCACAGACCCGGTTCGGCCTTGGCCTTCACGAGTGCCTTCATCCCACGACCCCCATCTCCCCGCCAACTTTGGTGAACGCGGCGACCGCCATGTCGATGTCGTCGTCGGTGTGCGCGGCGGACATCTGTGTGCGGATGCGCGCCTTGCCCTGCGGCACCACAGGGTACGAGAACGCGGTGACGTACAGTCCTTCGGCCAGCAGGCGCTGCGCCATGTCGCCGGCGACCTTGGCATCGCCCAGCATGACGGGGATGATCGGGTGGCCCGCGCCGGTGAGCGTGAAGCCCGCCGCGATCATGCCCTCGCGGAATCGGGCCGCGTTGCGTTCCAGCTGCTGGCGCAGCGAATCGCCTTGC
Organism: Acidimicrobiaceae bacterium; assembly: GCA_031377945.1. GTDB lineage: Bacteria > Actinomycetota > Acidimicrobiia > Acidimicrobiales > Ilumatobacteraceae > UBA668. The sequence continues at coordinate 3,195 of JANMFL010000053.1, forward strand.
TCGAGCAGGTCGAGGACGGTGAGTGTGGTTGCGGTGATCATCGGCGCCAGGCTGTTGCTGAACAGGTACGGCCGCGACCGCTGACGCAACCACTCGACGATCTCCTTGCGGCCACTGGTGTAGCCGCCCGACGCTCCACCGAGCGCCTTGCCCAGTGTGCCGGTGATGATGTCGACGCGGTCCATCACATCGTTCAGCTCGTGCGTGCCCTTGCCGTGCGCGCCGACGAAACCGACGGCGTGCGAGTCGTCGACCATCACCATCGCGTCGTACCGATCGGCGAGGTCGCAGATGGTGGCGAGGTCGGCGACGACACCGTCCATGCTGAACACGCCGTCGGTGGCGACCAAGCGGTAACGGGAACCCGCGGCGTCCTTCAGGCACTGTTCGAGCTCGGCCATGTCGTTGTTCGCGTACCGCAGCCGCTGGGCCCGACACAGGCGGATGCCGTCGATGATCGACGCGTGGTTCAGCGCGTCGCTGATCACGCAGTCCTGCTCGTCGAGGATGGTCTCGAACAGGCCACCGTTGGCGTCGAAGCACGAGCCGTAGAGGATGGTGTCCTCGGTGCCGAGGAACGCCGAGATGCGCGCCTCGAGCTCCTTGTGCACGGTCTGGGTGCCGCAGATGAAGCGCACCGATGCCATGCCGAACCCGTGCTCGTGCACTGCCGTCGCGGCCGCCTCGACGAGCGCCGGATGGTCGGCCAGGCCGAGGTAGTTGTTGGCGCAGAGGTTCAGCACGCGGCTGCCGTCGGCGAGTTCGATGTGGGCCGCCTGCGGCGAGGCGATGACTCGCTCGTGCTTGAACAGGCCCTCGTCCACCAGACCAGCGGTGCGTTCCTGCAGGTCGGCCAACACTCCGGTACGCATGTACCGAGAATACGTCATCGCCGCACCCCCCGTGCTCGGGTTCCAATGACGTGGTGTATGCTTGGTGTATGTCACGCACCAACATCGACATCGACGACGAGGCATGTGAGCGAGTCATGCGCATGTACAACCTCGAGACCAAGCGCGACGCCATCAATCTGGCGTTGCGCAAGCTCGCCATTGAGCCGATGACCAAGGACGAAGTGCTGGCGATGCAGGGCTTCTGGAAGGATCGCCCTCCCGTCGACATGGCTCAGCTGCGTGCCGATCGGTACCCGAACCTTCATGCTGATCGCTGACAGCTCCGCGTGGGTGGAGTACCTACGCGGCACCGGCAGTCCGGCACATCTCGGGCTGCGCGACGCGGTCGCCCGCGATGCGGTCGTGGTCCCCGAGCTGGTGAAGGCAGAACTGCTCGTGGGGGCTCGATCGAACGACGAACTGCGTGTACTGAGGCGCATGCTCGAGCACTTCGACGTGCTCCTCCTCGCACCTCGCGACGACCTGGAACAGGCCGTGGCACTCCACCTGCAGTGCAGATCGGTCGGCGTCACCCCTCGTGGGCTCATCGACTGCACCATCGCAGCGATGGCGATGCGGACGGGGCTCCCGGTGCTGCACCACGATCGCGACTTCGCTGCGATCGCCCCGTTGGCAGGGCTGGTGCAAGCGCCAGGTTGTCTGGTGGAGTGACCGTGCAGTTGCATCGCATCGCGGAACGGGACGGGTGGTGGTGCTGGTTGTGCGGTGGGGCTGTCGACCCGCACGCGCCGGTCGACAGTCCGGTGCGCGGCACGGTCGACCACCTCGTGCCGAAGTCGCGCGGCGGTGGCAACGAGTTGGGCAACCTGCGTCTGGCGCACAAGCGGTGCAACGTGCGCCGCGGCAGCCACCTGCCCGAGCTGTCGTGGCCGAAGGAGTGGCCGATGCTCATGACGGTGCACGTGTGGACTGCCTTGGCCCGGCTCGCGCCGCGGCCGGGCACCGCCGAGGTGGTGGCCCTGGCGCCGCTCACCAATCTGGCCGACGAGGCCGCGACCTGGCTGGTCGAGCGCGCCGAGGCGTTCGTGCCGGGTGGATGGGAGAGCTGGACCGCTCCCGACCCCTCGGGGCCGGTGGCGGTGTGGTTGCGACGGCCGGCGGGGGCCGCGCCGGGGCACACCGGCCGACCCAAGGTGGCCGACGCGTCCTGAGTATCGTCCGGCCATGAGCGCCGCACCGCAGGTCCAGGTCGAGCCCGAGTCGGTGGGCATGTCGAGCGATCGACTCGCTCGCATCGACCGTCACTTCCGTCGGTACGTCGACGACGGTCGACTGCCCGGGTGGCAGGTCGTCGTCGCCCGCCGCGGCCAGGTGGTGCACAGCAGCACATACGGCCATCGCAACGTCGAGGCAGGCCTACCGGTGGAGGCCGACACCATCTGGCGCATCTACTCGATGACGAAGCCGATCACCGCGGTGCTCGCGTTGCAGCTGTGGGAAGAGGGCGCGTTCGAACTGAACGACCCGGTGCACAAGTACATCCCGGCGTTCGCACACACGAAGGTGTGGCGCGCCGGCAGCGTCACCACACCGGTGCTCGACCCGATGGTCGAGACGATGAAGCTGTGGCAACTGTTCGCCCACACCTCCGGCCTCACCTACGGGTTCATGTACCACCACCCCGTCGACGAGCTGTACCGACGCGCCGGGTTCGAGTGGGGCATGCCGAAGGACGTCGACCTCGGCGGCATGTGCGACATCCTCGCCGGGCTGCCGCTGCTGTTCCAGCCCGGTACCGAGTGGAACTACTCGATGGGACTCGATGTGCTCGGCCGCGTCCTCGAAGTCGTGTCGGGCCAGTCGCTCGACGAGCTGCTGCGAACCCGGCTGCTCGAGCCGCTCGGTATGAACGAGACGACGTGGCACGTGGCCGATGCACACCACGATCGCCTGGCTCGCCTGTACGGCGCGCACCCGGCCACCCGTCAGGCCATCGCGCTGGACATGATGGGCGACGCGGCGAAGACGCCACCGCAGGCGTTCCTGGGTGGCGGTGGTCTGCAGAGCACCGCGCACGACTACCAGCGGTTCGTGCAGATGCTCGCGCACGGGGGCGAGCTCGACGGCGTGCGCATCCTGTCGCCGCGCACGGTTCGGTTCATGGGCAGCAACCATCTGCCGGGCAACGCCGACCTCACCGCGTTCGGTCGTCCGCTGTTCTCGGAGACCACGTTCGACGGTGTCGGCTTCGGTCTCGGCGTGAGCGTCACCATCGACCCGGTGAAGGGCAAAGTCCCCGGCAGCGCCGGGGAATTCGCCTGGGGCGGCGCGGCCAGCACCGCGTTCTGGGTGGACCCGCTCGAGGACCTCACCGTGACGTTCTTCACCCAGCTGCTGCCGAGCAGTGTGCATCCCATCCGGAGCCAGCTGAAGCAGCTGGTCCACCAATCGTTCATCGACTGATCAGCCGCCAGCAGCCTGCCGACGCGCCGCTCGCTTCGCGGCCTGCGCCCGCGCGGTGCCCACCACCACCCGCGTCGCCGCGGCGCCGACGGCCACGAACGTGAGTGTCAGCGCGATCCAGCGATAGACGAAGTTTCCCGCGTCGCTGCCGGCCAGCGCGCCGTGCAGGCTGGTGAGCCACACCGCCACGTAGGCGAAGTAGTGGATGAACTTCCACAGCTCGCGCGGCATGCGTTTCTGCACCAGCGACGTGGCCTGCACCACCACGATCAACCAGAACGCGACCACGCCGAGCGCCACCGGCGTGGTCTTCCACGACGCCATGCCGGGCACGAACAGGTCAGCCCAGCTGAAGTGGACGTAGTTGTCGGCCACCAGCGCCAACATGTGCATGACGATGAGTACGCACGCGAGTGCACTGAACCAGCGGTGCATGGCGAGCAACCACACCGGTCGATCGATGGGCTTCAGGGCCCTCGTGCTGATGAGCACACCCCACACCAGACTCGCCACGAGCAGGATCGCTGCCACCATGCCGGTGGCTCGCGACACCCACCACCAGAATTGCGGATGGACGGCGACGATGGCCAAGAACTGTCACTCCCAGGGATCGGTCGAGACGACACTCTCCCACGCCGCATTGGAGAACGCACGTCCACTGCCATCGACGACACGGGCTCCGACACCCTCGGATTGCAGTCGAGGAAGGGCGCTCTGCGCTCCACGCACGATGGCCATCGTGGCGTGCATCTCGGCCTCGACCGCCGTTGCCGCGAGCACCGTCGCATGCACGGGTGCATCGAACCCGCTCGCGGTGGGCAGCGCACTGTCGGGATCGAGCAGGTGATGGGCGGGCAGGCCGTCCTGGTTCACCCACGACCGGCGCAAGGCACCCGAGCTACCCAGTGCACCGCGGGTGATCATCACGTGCATCGCCGACTGCTCCGGCTCGAACGCAGCGTCGAACGCCACGCGCCACCGGCCGTCGAAGGGCCCCTCACCCATCACGCGCACGTCGCCGCCGACATCGACCATCGTGCCGCCGCAACCGTTCGCCAACAGCAGACCGGCGACGATGTCGGCGGCAAGGCCCTTTCCGATGCCACCGGCATCGACCGCCGTGCCCGGCGGCAGACGAACGGTCATCTGGTTCAGGTCGACCACGAGTCCGCGGATCTGACCGCGGCGCTGCACCCCGATGGGCAGTTCGGTGACGGCCGAGGGGTCGTGCACGCTGGCCGCGTAGCCGAGTCGCACGATGGGGGCCAGCATCGTCGGGTCGAACGAGCCGTCGGTGAGCGTGAAGCCGTGCACCATGGCCTCGAGCAACTCGATGGTGCACTCGTCGACGACGACGGGTTCGCCCTGCGCGTGGTTGAGACGGCTGAGGTCGCTGCTCGCTCGGAACCGGCTCCAGTGCGCTTCGAGGAACGCGAGGCGATCGCGGGCCAGTGAAAGATGCCCGGGCGCACCATCGGTGACTTCGACGACCACCGTCGACCCCATGGCGCGGAACTGGTCGCGCAGGACGGTGGCGGGCATGGATCAGCCCGAGGTCTTGGAGGTGGCGGCAGGCGGTGGCGCTTGCTGGGCCTGCGTCGTCACCGGGCGCGGCGCGGGTGCCGGAGTGGGGGCTGGCGTGGGGACCGGGACGACGATCTCTTCCACGACCACGGAACCCGAGGCGTCGGTCGCGGCCGTGGCCGGTGCGCTGGGCACCACGACGGTCGTCGGAATCGGCGGAGCGCTGAGCACGATCACGGACGTCGTCGTCGTGGCGTCCTGCTGGGCGCGTTCGGCAGCAGCACGTCGAGCCGCAGCGTCGTTCGCCTCCTGGTCCTGCGTGGCGTGGGCCAGCGAGGCAACCAAGCCGAGCACCAGCGAGATGGTGCCGCCCGCGGTGAGGATCTTCGCTGCCTGCGCGTGACGGACGGGAGGTCCCTGGCGGCCGGTTCGCAGCGCTGCCACTCGATCGGCAGCGCTCGGGTCAGTCATCGTCGGACGAGGAGTCGTCGCCGGACCCGCCGCCGCCCTTGCCCTTGCCGCTGTCGTCAGTGGTGTTGGTCGAGTCGTCGTCCGAATCGTCGACCGTCGTCTGCGTGGAGTTGCCCGTCGACGTGTTCGTCGTGCCGGAGCCGTTCGTGCTCGTGGCGGTGGTGCCCTGCGTGCTGGACGTACGAACGCTCACCGAGGGGGTGATCGTGCCGAACAGCAGGTTGGCCCGGAAGTCGACGATGTCGTCGCCCTTCTGGAAGGTGACCAGCACGTTGAGCCCGTCGATCTGGTCGAGTGCGGTGACGGTCCAGCCGTCGCCGGGCTTGGCCGACTCGATGCGCAGGACGTCGCCGGCGGTGTCGAGCACGACCGTGCCGGACTCGCCGACCTTGAACGCCTTCAACGTGGCCGCCGGAGCGGTGGCGGTGGTGGTGACGCTGGCCGTCGTGGTGGCGGCCGAGGTCGTGGTGACTTCGACGTCGTCGGACGGTGACGACGACTCGTCGACGAGCTGCACGACGGCGTTGCTGGCCGGGGTGGTGCCGCGCAGGACCTGGGTGTTGACCAGGGCCGCGGCAGAGCCGGCGACGAGCACGCCCGTGAGCGAGAGCACCGTTGCGACCCGAGCCTTCATCCGTCCTGCACCTGTTCCGTCCTGATGACCACACCATGTGGTGGGTCGTCCCGTGCACAAAACTACGCCGAACCGGTCCAACGGGGGTCGGCAGTTCGTACAAGAATCGTCAAAAGATCACCGTCCGTACGCGGCAACCACCAGTCCGGGCGCGTTTCGGGACAGAATGAACCCGTGAAGATCCTGCTCGTCGAGGACGACCGTTCCATTGCCAGTTCCGTGGTCGAGGGCCTCGAGGCCAACGGATTCACCGTCACGCACGTCGCCAGTGGCGCAGCGGCACTCGCCGCTGGCGAGCACGACCTGATCCTGCTCGATCTGGGCCTGCCCGACATGGACGGTCGTGACGTGTGCCGCGAGCTGCGTCTGAAGACCAAGGCGCCGATCATCATGCTCACCGCGCGGTCGGAGGAGTTCGACCGCGTGCTCGGTCTCGAGCTCGGTGCCGACGACTACGTGACGAAGCCGTTCAGCTTCCGCGAGCTCGTCGCCCGAATTCGGGCCGTGTCCCGTCGCTCGGGTGCCGACGGTGCCGCCCCGACAGACGACCCTGCCACCCCGCAGGCCATCGGCGGGCTGCGCATCGATCGCCGCACCCGCCGGGTGTTCATCGACGAGACCGAGGTGCAGCTCACCGCCAAGGAATTCGACCTCCTCGCGTTCCTCGCCGAGGACATCGGCGCGGTGCGCACCCGAACCGAGATTCTCGAGAACGTGTGGGACGCCCACTGGTACGGCCCCACCAAGACCGTCGACGCTCACGTCGCCTCGCTGCGCAAGAAGCTCGGTGGCCACGAATGGATCCAGGCCGTTCGTGGCGTCGGGTTCCGGTTGGAGCCGCCCGAATGAAATGGCGGCTCCTGGCCGCCTTCGCCGGACTCATCACGGTCATCCTGCTCGCACAGGACCTGCCGCTCGTCGGGTATCTGCGCAAGATCGAATTCGAGCGCGTCATCGCCGGGCTCGAGCGAGATGCGTTCCTGATCGCCGGCAACGCAGAAGACGTGCTGTCGAACGAGCAGCCGGACACCAACGTCGACGACCTCCAGGCCACGATCGACGCCTACGTCAAGGCCGAAGGCGGTCGCGTGGTGGTGGTCGACGTGAACGGCTTGCTGGTCGTGTCATCACAACCGGGCGACGTGCGCGGCGAACAGTTCGCCACCGCCCTGCGACCCGAACTGCAGGACGCGCTCGAGGGCAAGGTCGCCACGGGTGAGCGAAACTCGAACACGTTGGGCGGCGACCTCGTCTACGTGGCGGTGCCGGTGTTGTCGGGCCCCAAGGCGGAAGGCGCCGTACGCATCACGTATCCCGCCGCAGTCATCGATGATCGAACGGCGCAGAAGACCCGCGGTCTCATCCTGGTGGGCATCATCTCGCTCATCGGTGCCGTGTTCGCCGCGCTCCTGATCTCCAGTTCGTTCACGTCACCCATCCGGCGGCTGCAACGCACCACCGAGAAGTTGGCCGAGGGCGACATGTCGCAGCGCGCCGCCGAGGAGGGCCCGCCCGAGATCCGCAGTCTGGCCCGATCGTTCAACTCGATGACCGAACGGCTCGAGGGACTTCTCGATCGACAGAAGGCGTTTGCCGGCGACGCGTCGCACCAACTGCGCACACCGCTCACCGCACTGCGCCTGCAACTCGAACGCGCCGCCGACATGGTCGACACCGATCCCGTGGGCGCCCGCGAACGGGTCGAGGCCGCCACCGAGGAGACGGAACGGTTGCAGCGTCTGGTCGAGGGTTTGCTGATGATCGCCCGGTCGGAGGGTTCGAAGCCCGACACCGAGGTGGTCGACGTCAGTCAGTTGGTCGCCGATCGCCTCGACATGTGGGAGTCGTTCGCCGCCGAACGCGGCGTCACCATCGTCACCAATGCCCCGCCCGGTCTACGCGCCATCGCGGTTCCCAACGCGCTCGAGCAGATCGTCGACAACTACGTCGACAACGCGCTCGGTGTGGCCAGCGAGGGCGACACCATCTCGATCGTCGCCCAGGCGTATTCGGGCACGGTCGGCGTGCACGTCATCGACGAAGGCCCGGGCATGAGGCCCGAGCATCTCGAGCATGCGTTCGACCGCTTCTGGCGAGCGCCCGACGCGCCGCACGGCGGTTCGGGCATCGGCCTTGCGGTGGTGCAGCATCTGGCCGAGCTGAGCGGCGGCCATGTCGTGCTGCGCAACCGAACCGACCGCACCGGCCTCGACGCCTGCGTCGTCCTCCCCGCCCCGGTCACAACCGCGCGAACTTAAGTTCCTGGTGAACGCGGCGCGTCCCGTCAGGCGAGCGAGGTCTCGACCGCGACCTGGCCGGCTCGTGGGTGCACGGCCGTCACCGTGACGGTCGTGCCTGCCGTCGCACGAATCGTCCACGAGGCGAGCACGCGCTCGGGTGTTCCGTCGTTCTTGCCGAACGCGAAGCGGTGGTCCAAACGGCCACCGAGCTGACCGAGCTCGAGTCGGGCGCTGCCGCCGACCACCTCGGCACCAACGAGCTCGGCGACGAGCGGCAACACCAGGCGTTCGCGTTTGGCCCGCGCGGTGATGTACGTGGGCAGATAGCCACTGTTGGCGATACCTGCCTCCACGCGCCACACGTCGTCGGCGAGACGCTGCACCCGCGTGTGAGGCACCTCCAGGCGCGGTGAGCACAGCGCCTGGTACACGGCGAACGCGGCGTGCGGACGCACCTCGTCGAGCAGGCGAGGTCCGGGCGCGTTCTGCCAGATGCCGACCTCGTCCCAGCCACCGATCTCGACACGACCCAGCTGCGGGTGGTCGAACGGTGACCAGGCGGCGTACATCTCGGGGTGGTGCGTCGTCGCCCAGCGATAGACCGCCAACTCCTCGGCTTCGGTGGGGCCGGTGAACCAGATGTGCGTGCCGGGCTTGGTGCCCGTCGCCTGTTGGATGACGTCCCAGAATTCGGTGGTCCATCCGTAGACGCCCGCGTGCTCGTAGGCCCAGTCGTCGCCGGCGCCGCTCACCAGATCGCTCTTGTCGAACGTGAAGTCCTCGAACACCGAGTGCGCGGGGTAGCCCGTGAGCGCGGCGCCCTTGTCGCCGAACGTCTTCCACACGTACAGGTCGAGCGGCGGCAACGCACTGTCACCGACGGTGCTGCTCGGTCGCAGCAGGACGCCGCCACTGGTGTGGTAGGCGTTGTAGCCGCAGACGTTCGGGCGGGCGAGGATCGCGCGCACGAGCGCGTCGATCTCTGGTTCGCTGAGCGGATGGTCGCCGCTGCCGTGGACGGTGGTGCCCCAGCCGGCAGGGAAGTTGCGGTTCATGTCCAGACCCTGGGGCGGGTCGGGCAGGGGAACGGTGAAGCCGTCGTGCTCGACCAGGTCGCCCTCGTACAGCATTCGGTATCGCTGCACGTCGCCGACGACGCCCTCGGGCGGCACACGTACCATCAGCGCCGGTTCGTCGGACGAGACGATCCAACTGCCCGACGCGTCGGGGATGCGCATGGTGAGGATGCGGCCGTCGCCGTCGAGGTCGCGCTCGCGAAGCCCGGGAGCGTGGCGTTCCTCGGCCCACGGCCAGTTGCGCACGCTGCTGCGCCGAAACCGAGGGTTGTCGGCCAACGCCCATTCGACACCGTCCGGGTTGACCCGCGGTGCGATGTAGAAGGTGCGCGTGCGCACCGCCTCGGTGACCTGGGGGTCGATGCCGTACCCGGCCACGAGGTGATGCACGAGGTACAGCGCGGCGACGCCGCCGGTGAACTCGATCGAGTGGATGTTGGCGTCCACCCAGTGGGCCGGCTTCGTGTTCGCCGCGCCGGTGGACGAATCGGTGATGGTCACGAGCCACAGTTCACGGCCCTCGTGCGACCGGCCGTACGACTCGAGGGTCATCAGCTCCGGGTGCGCAGCAGCGGTGTCGTGCAACCAAGTGGTGTACTCGTCGAAACGGAGGAAGCGATCGAAGGCGTAGGTCACACGGCTGACGCTACCGATGCGCACGGTTCAGCCCTGCAGCAAGACCGGGAGCGCTGCGTCGGGAACGTAGAGCCAGTGCGGCAGCTGCTCGACCGCATACAGATAGTCGCGCAGTTCCTGGGTGACGCGCAGTGCGTGCAGCACGTCGTGGTCCACGGCATGGTGCGACTCGTACGCACGCAGTGCCGCCTCGACCGCGAGCGTGTTGAACTGCTCGACCTGCTCGGCGCGGTCGGGATGTCGGCGCTCGACGACGATGCGGCCGACGTGATCGATGGACTGCAGCAGGCCGGCCAGATCGCGCAGCGGCGAGTGCGGTAGTCGGCGATGCGTCACATCGTTCAACGGGTTGCCGTCGAAGTCGTTGATGACGATTCGGTCACCGGCACGGAGGAACTGGCCGACGTGCAGATCGCCATGAGTGCGATGCGCCGGCAGCAGGCGTTCGTTGCGCAACGGTTCGAGTGCCTCGACGATCGCAGGGCCGAGGGCGCGCAGCCGCATGCCGTCGCCGCCCGGCACCACCCGGAGCGCATCGGTCAGCAGGTCGTTGGCAATGGTGTGGTACGAGCGGGCGCCGATGGTGCTGCGCTGCAGTCCGGCGAGCGCGGCGTGCAGGTCGGCGGTCAATGCGCCGAGCCGCCAGGCGGTGGCGAGCAGCGAGTCCAGATCGGCTCGCCCGTGCAGCCAACGATCGACATCGTCGACGTACCACTCCCAGCCGTCGAGGCAGTCGACGACGTACTCGCTGACGATGGCCTGCACCATGTCGTCGGCCACCTCCACGCCCAGGAACTCGGGCATCGCCCGAAAGCGAGCGGCGCGGAGGTACTCGAGCAGTTCGACACCGGCGTGCGGCTCGGGGACGGGAGGCTGCAACCATTTCACCAACACCGCCTCGCCGACGACGATGCTCACGTTCGACTGGTCCACGTCGAGCGGCCGCTCGCCGTGCAGTTCGCGGCCGGTCAGTCGGTGGGCAATGCCGCTGGACCGACCTGAAGGCATCATCGCCGCCACCATACGACCTGGTCAGTACGACTTCGGGAGACCGAGCACGTTGGCCGCGATGAAGTTGCAGACCATCTCCTGGCTGACCGGAGCGATCTTCATCAGCCGGGCCTCGCGCCAGTAGCGCTCGACGTGGTACTCGCGGGCGTAGCCCATGCCGCCGAGTGTCTGCATGGCTCGGTCACAGGCGAAGAACGCTGCCTCGGCCGCGAGGAACTTCGCCGTGTTCGCTGCCTCGGCGCAGGGCATGCCGTGGTCGAACTGCCACGACGCCTCGCGAATGGCCAGTTCGGCGGCGTGGAGCTGCATGTGCGCCTCGGCGAGCGGGAAAGCGAGCCCCTGGTTCTGCCCGATGGGTCGGCCGAACACGACACGGTCCTTCGCGTAGTCGACCGCCTTGCGCATCGCTGCTCTGCCGATGCCGAGGGCCTCGGACGCGATGAGAATGCGTTCGGGGTTGAGTCCGTCGAGCAGGTAGGTGAAGCCCTTGCCCTCCTCGCCGATGCGGCGGCCGACGGGGACGCGCAGCCCGTCGTACCGCACCTCGCACGACACGACCGCATTGCGGCCGAGTTTGGGGATGGGGCGAATGTCCACCTCGGGTCGCTGGAGATCGACCAACAACAGCGTCATGCCGTCGGTGGGGCGAACGCAGTCCTCGCGCGGTGTGGTGCGCACGAGCAGCAGGCACATCTCGCACAGCGACGCCTTGGTGGTCCACACCTTCGCTCCATGCACCACGTAGTCGTCGCCGTCGCGCACGGCCCGCGTACGGATGGACGCAGTGTCGGTCCCTGCGTCGGGTTCGGTGACGCCGAACGCGACATGCAGCTCGCCGGACGCGACGCGAGGCAGCACCTCGGCGGCGAGCTCGGCAGACGCGTACCGGCGCACCGGCTCCATGCCGAAGATCGACAGGTGCACGGCCGAGCAGCCGTTCATCGCCGCCCCGGACGCAGCGATCTCCTCGAGCATGACCGACGCCTCGGTGATGCCCTGTCCCCCGCCGCCGTACTCCGCAGGCGTGGCGATGCCCACCCAACCGCCCGCCGCGAGCGCGTCGTAGAACTCCCACGGAAACTCGTGCGCCTCGTCCTTGGCCGACCAGTACTCGTCGGTGAAGTCGGCACAGACGCGACGGATGCCGTCGCGGATCGCGTCGTGGTCGGTCGACCTGGTGAAGTCCATCTCGATTCGCCTCTCTCGCTCGGTGTGGTCGCTCGGTGCGGTCGCTCGCTGTTGTCGCTCGCTGTTGTCGCTCGGTCAGAACGTCGCCGACGAGCGTCGCTCGTCGACCACGACCATCGTTTCGCTGTGCCGGAACGACGGCGATTGCCAGAGCCCCTTGGTGAGCAGTTCGTTCAACTGTGCCGGGTCGGCGACGCGTCCGATGACCATGAGGTCCCAGCGGCCCGTGACGACGAGCACCTCGTCGATCTCGGGGATGGCCATCAACTCGGCGAGGATGCCGTCGAGCGGGGTGCCCTGAGCGATCTGCAGCCCGACGACGAAACCCAGCGGCCGGCCCATGGAGGCGGGTTCGACGATGGCGGTGTAGCCGCGGATGACGCCGGCCTGTTCGAGGCGGCCGACCCGTTGGCCGACCGTGCCGGCCGCCACCCCGAGGCGTCGTCCGATGGCTCGCGCCGACAGCCGGGCGTCGTCGCGGAGCGCGTCGATGATCTGTCGGTCGAGCTCGTCGAGCGTGTCGGTCATGTCGGTCTCCTGCAACTGCTCAGTACGAGGGAACAATACTGCGCGATCGCCCAGCGCGGAGGGGTCATGCGCAGCGTTCGCAGGGGGCAGTACCGACCAGATGGGCAAATGTCGCCGACACCCTTGACACCGCCCAGGTCGACGGGCAGATTCGCGGGATGGAGACCGACGATCGCGACGGTCCCCAGCCCTTGCGGCTGCGGATCCCCGAGCCCGCCCGGGGGGCCGACCCCGCCGAGCGCGTGCGTCGTCATCTCAGCGCCGCGGGCGAGATGCGCAAGCCCGAACTCGACGAGAAGGTCGAGCGCATCGCGCTGATGCGCAAGCAACTCGTCCGTGTCCTCGACGACAGCGGCGCAGCGGTCGGCCCGTGGGTCCCCGACCTTTCGCCGGAACAGAAGCGCACCGGGCTGCGCGACATGATGCTCGTCCGCGCCTACGACGCTCGGCTGTTGCGGGCGCACCGTCAGGGCAAGATCTCGTTCTACATGCAGGCCCTCGGCGAGGAGGCCATCGCCTGTGCGCATCAGCGCGTGCTGCGCGCCGGCGACATGAACTTCCCCACGTATCGGCAACAGGGTCTGCTCATCGCGGCCGGCTACCCGATGTCGGAGATGATGAACCAGGTGCTGTCGAACGCGCTCGACCCGTTGAAGGGTCGCCAGTTGCCGGTGATGTACTCGTCGAAGGAGCACGGCTTCTTCTCGATCTCGGGCAACCTGGCCACGCAGTACGTGCAGGCGGTGGGGTGGGCAATGGCGTCGGCGCTGCGCGGTGGCACCGCCATCGCGTCGGCCTGGATCGGTGAAGGCGCGTCGTCCGAGTCCGACTTCCACGCCGCGCTCGTGTTCGCGTCCACCTATCAGGCGCCCGTCATCCTCAACATCGTCAACAACCACTGGGCCATCTCGACACCCGAGGACTTCGCCCGCGGCGCGTCGGCCACGTTCGCCGACCGCGGCTTCGGGTTCAGCATCCCCGCACTGCGGGTGGACGGCAACGACTACCTCGCCGTGTACGCGGTGTCGCAGTGGGCGGCCGAGCGGGCACGGCGCAACATGGGTCCGACGATGATCGAGTGGGTCACGTTGCGCGTCGGCGCGCACTCCACGTCCGACGATCCGTCGGTGTACCGACCGGCCGACGAGGCCGCGACGTTCCCGTTGGGCGACCCCGTCGAGCGCCTGTGCCGTCACCTCGTCACCATCGGCGAGTGGGACGACGATCGCCAGCAAGCGCTGCAGGCCGAGGTCGACACCTTCGTCGCCGACACCTTCGACGAAGCCGACTCGCACGGCTCGATGAAGAGCGGCCACATCGGCGACCCGACGACCATGTTCGACGACGTCTACGCGACGTTGCCGCGACATCTGCGCGAACAACGCGACCAGGTGGGGCAGTGACATGCCGTCGATGACGATGATCGAAGCC
>JANMFL010000128.1:0-4794 GCA_031377945.1 Acidimicrobiaceae bacterium
CCGTGACGCCGTCGCCGGCAGTGTTGCCGCCCCCCGGCAAGAAAGACACCACGCCGGTGAGATAGGCGAACGCAGAGGTGTAGAGCACCGCGACGCGCGACGACACGCGGATGAGGTCGATCGGATAGCCGGGTGCGATGAAGATCGCTCCGGTGTCGACCGGGGACGTGGCGACACCGACGATCGTCAGGTCGAGCTCCGGTCGGCTGAGCTGCAACGTGTCGCCGACGTCGAGTTGGAGCACCCGCGCGAGTGCCGGGCCCACCGTCACCTCGTCGTCGGCGGTCGGCAGCCGACCGCGTTCCACCTGGACCAGACCGTCGAGAAGAGGTGCTCGCGTGTCGACCGTGAACAGCGTCGCACTCATGCCCAACCCAGGCCGGTCGGCGCGGCGCACGGGCAGCCCGAACACCTCGAAGCCCTCCGCCGTCTCGGCACCGGTGGCGACATAGGGGCGCATGGCCGTGAACGGATCACGGGTGTCGCCGTCGGCCGTGTTGGCCATCAGCTTCGCGGCAGCACGACCCAGCTCGGAATCGCCCGGGAGCTCACGCGACCGGTAGGCCAGGTCGGCCACGGTGATGCCGGCGACCGTGATCGCGACGAGCAGCACGACGAGCACGGTGCGGCCAGGACGGCGGCGCACCTCGCGTCGCGCGAGCCGCCATGCCAGGCGCATCAGTTCACCAACTCGGGTGAGGGCGACGGTGCAGCGGGCGGGGCGGCCGGCGGCGTGGAGCGGGTCTGGTCGATGACCGCTCCGTCGCGCATGAACACCACACGGTCGGCCCAACTGGCGAACCGGGGCTCGTGAGTGACGAGCACCACGGTGGTGCCGCTCGCCGCAGGGAGCCCGGCGAGCAGTTCGATGACCTCGTCGGCGGTGTGCGTGTCGAGCGCTCCGGTGGGCTCGTCGGCCAACACCACGCTGCGTCCGCCCACGATGGCGCGAGCGATGGCGATGCGCTGTTGTTGCCCGCCAGAGAAGTGGTCGGGGTACCGGTCGAGTTGCTGGGTGAGGCCCACGGCGGTCAGCGCTTCGACTGCCAGTGGCTTGGCCTGTTTGGCCGACATGCCGTTCAGTTCGAGCGGCAACGAGACGTTCTCGATGGCGCTCAGCGAGGCGACCAGGTTCAAGCGCTGGAAGACGAACCCCACCTCGGTGCGACGCAGGGCAGCCCGCGCCGCAGCGTCCATGGAGGCGACGTCGCGCCCGCCCAGGTACACCGCGCCGGCCGTCGGGTCCTCCAACGCACCAGCCAGGTGCAGCAGCGTGCTCTTGCCGCACCCGCTCGGACCCATCACTGCCACGAACTCGCCGCGGCCGATGTCGAGCGTCAGCCCGTCGAGCGCACGCACCTCAGTCGCGCCCTCGCCGTACGCCTTCACCACACGGTCGAACCGCACTGCCGGCTGATCGTTCACTTCGTCCCCTTCCCGTCGGCGGTGGAGGTAGCCACCAATGCCGCTTCACATCGGTCCAGCCACCGCAGGTCGGCCTCGGCCCTCGCCAACAGCGCCTCGGTGACCAACGATGCCGCAAGGCCTCCCTGGTCGCCCATGGCGTTGCGCTCGCGACGTTTGCGCTGCAGCAGCGACAGCAACTCGGTGCGCTGACGGGTGACCACCCGCAGCCCGTGCTCGGGTCCGCGCTCGATGGCCATCAACACCTTGAGCATCAACTCGTCGCGCGGCGGTGGCTCGTCGGCCGGTACGGCCTCCCACCACGCACCCAGCTCCTGGGTGCCATCGTGGGTGATCTCGTAGACCTTCTGGCCGGCCTGCGCCGCTGCGGAGGTGATCCGAACCATCCCGTCGCGCTCGAGCCGGTCGAGGGTGGTGTACACCTGCCCGACGTTCAGCGGCCACACACCGCCGGTGGCCGCCTCGAACTCGGTCTTCAGTTGGTACCCGTGGCGCGGCCCCTCGTGCAGCAGCGCCAGTAGCCCTTCCCGAACCGTCATAGATACCGAGTATGTACCTACCGAGTATCTATGTCAACCATCGTTCGGAAAACGGCGAAACCCGCCCCGAAGGGCGGGTCTTCCGAACTCGAGTGCTGCGTGACGAGTGCTGCGTGACGAGTGTCAGCGCCAATGTCACCAGCGGTAGTGGGCGAACGCCTTGTTGCTCTCGGCCATCTTCTGCATGTCGTCGCGACGCTTGATCGCGGCGCCCAGACCGTTCGCGGCGTCCATGACCTCGTTGGCCAGACGCTCGGCCATCGTCTTCTCACGACGGGCACGGCTGAAGTCGACCAACCAGCGGATGGACAGCGTGCTCGCACGACGCGGGCGCACCTCGACCGGCACCTGGTAGGTGGCGCCACCGACGCGGCGGCTGCGCACTTCGAGCGGCGGCTTGATGTTGTCGACCGCACGCTTGAGCGTGGCGATCGGCTCTGCGCCGGTCTTCTCTTCGACCATCTTCAGCGCGTCGTACACGATCTTCTCGGCAACAGAGCGCTTGCCGTGGAGCATGACCTTGTTGACGATCTGGGTGACGAGCAGCGACCGGTAGATCGGGTCGGGCATCAGCTCGCGACGCTGGGCGGGGCCTTTACGGGGCATCTTCGTTCCTTACCGTTCTCTGCTTACTTCGCGGCCTTGGCGCCGTAACGGCTGCGGGCCTGCTTGCGGTTCTTCACACCGGCCGCGTCGAGCGCGCCACGGATGATCTTGTAGCGCACGCCCGGAAGGTCGCGCACACGGCCACCACGCACGAGCACGATGCTGTGCTCCTGCAGGTTGTGACCCTCGCCAGGGATGTAGGCCGTGACCTCGACACCACTGGTGAGACGCACGCGGGCCACCTTGCGAAGGGCCGAGTTCGGCTTCTTCGGGGTGTTCGTGTACACGCGAGTGCACACGCCGCGACGCTGCGGAGACCCCTTGAGGGCCGGCGTCTTGGTCTTGGAGAATTTGGTGCTCCGGCCCTGACGGACCAGCTGCTGAATGGTGGGCACGCTGCTACCTCTGCGAACGAAATCGAAACCTGGGCCGGGGAACCGGCACACAGGACCCTGCAATGTTATGGCCGGTGCCGCAGTGCGGCAACCTGCCCGGACGTGATGAGTGAAGGCGATCAGCCTTCGTTGCCGGAACCTTCGGCATTGTCGGAGCTGTAGGTGCCGTGGATGGTCGCCAGATAGGCGGCCGGGTCCTCGTCGGCATCGGTGCTGAAGTACGCCATCGGCTGGTACTCCGGGGCTTCCACCTCGAAGTCGCGGTAGCGCATCATGCCGGTACCGGCCGGGATGAGCTTGCCGATGATGATGTTCTCCTTCAGGCCGAGCAGGCTGTCGCCCTTGCCGTCGATGGCGGCCTCGGTGAGCACTCGCGTGGTCTCCTGGAACGACGCTGCCGACAGCCACGACTCGGTGGCCAGCGACGCCTTCGTGATACCCATGATCTCGGGACGACCCTCGGCGGGCTTCTTGCCCTCCTCCACCATGCGGCGGTTGGTGTCGCGGAAGACCTTGGCATCGGCACGCTCGCCCGGCAGGAAGCCCGTGTCGCCCGGCTCCTGCACGCCGACCCGACGGGTCATCTGGCGCACGATGAGCTCGATGTGCTTGTCGTGGATGGACACACCCTGGTCGCGGTACACCTTCTGGACCTCTTCGACGAGGTACAGCTGGGTCTCGCGGATGCCCTTGATCTCCATCAGTTCCTTCGGGTCGAACGGACCGTCGGTGATGGGATCGCCGGCCTTGACGTCCTGACCGTCGGTGACGATCGGGCGCGAACCGGTGGGCAGCACGACCTGGTGCTCTTCACCCTGGTCGTCGATGACGGTGACCGGGATGCCCTTGCCCTCGTCGTCGCCGATGCGCACGACACCGGTCGCACGGGCCAGACGAGCCGAACCACGCGGCGTACGGCTCTCGAAGAGCTCGACGACGCGAGGCAGACCGCCGGCGATGTCCTTGCCGGCGACGCCACCCGTGTGGAACGTCCGCATGGTCAGCTGGGTACCGGGCTCGCCGATGGACTGCGCGGCGATGACGCCGACGGCCTCACCGAGCTCGATGCTCTTGCCGGTGGCCAACGAACGGCCGTAGCACAGCGCGCACACGCCGAGCTCGGCGTCGCACGTGAGGACCGAGCGCACGCGCACGCGGTTCACGTTCGGATCGTCGCGCAGGGCGGCCATCTCGATGTCGCCGACCAGCTGATTGCGCTGCACGACGGAGCCGTCGGCGAGCGTGATGTCCTGCGACAACGCACGGCCGAACAACTTGGTCTCGAGGTACGCACGCTTGTTGGCCGTGTCGGCTCCGACGTGCTCGATCCACAGACCCAGGTTCGAGCCGCAGTCGACCTCACGCACGATGAGCTCCTGCGCGACGTCGACCAGACGACGGGTCAGGTAGCCCGAGTCGGCGGTACGCAGCGCGGTGTCGACGAGGCCCTTACGAGCACCCGGCGTGGCGATGAAGTACTCGAGGGTTTCGAGGCCCTCACGGAAGTTCTTCTTGATCGGACGCGGGATCATGTCACCACGCGGGTTGGCCACGAGGCCACGCATGCCGGCGATCTGACGCATCTGGACCGATGCCACCGCCAAGGTGCAGAACGCGATGGAAGTCGAGTTCAAGGCAGCGCAGTTCAACCCGATCGACATGATGGTCGGCTCGGGTGCCCGAGGCAACATGACGCAGATGCGTCAGATCGCCGGCATGCGTGGCCTCGGGCACCCGAGCCGACCATCATGTCGATCGGGTTGAACTGCGCTGCCTTGAACTCGACTTCCATCGCGTTCTGCACCTTGGCGGTGGCATCGGTCCAGATG
>JANMFL010000129.1:0-3691 GCA_031377945.1 Acidimicrobiaceae bacterium
GCGAGGAATTGGTCGGGGGAGGCGGATCGTGGCGATGGCCTCGGCGATGTCAGTCGCGTCGCTCACGCGCAGGTCGGCGGTCGCGGTCGATGGGTCGTGGACGATCCCGACGAACCAGTCGCTGTCGATATCGCCGGGTCGCGCCGCGTCGGGGACGACGACGAAGTCGCCTGGCCGCTTCGGCAGGAGGCTGTGGTGCGAGTGGCGGGAAGCGATGAGATCGTGACTGCCGATCGTGTCGTCGCCCGTTGTCCACACCCGGCGCGGAGCGCCGTCGGCGCCACCGTCGCAGAGGTGAGCGAAGCGCCGCGCCGTCGGGTCGAGCATCTCGCGCTCGACGATGCGCCGGTCGGGGTGCAGGATCCATCGCTCGAGCGACGGCGTGAGTGCCAGCAGGACGATGGTGTCGCCGGCGCGGTGGGTGTGCACGGTTCTCGGCGCCGCGACATCGGTCGGCATCCAGGTGGTGCGCACCTCGCCGCCGCGGGGCGCAACACCAGCCACGCCGTCGGCTACGAAGACCACGTGATCACGGCCAATCGCCAGGCCCTGGATCCGCGCCCCAGCATCGGCGATGAGTCGGCTGCGCCGAGTGAGGGCCCCGGCCGGCACCACGTGGTGCAGCTGCGCGCCAGCCGAGTCGCGAGCGATGAAGTGCAGCTCAGCGGTGGCTGGATCGAGCTGGGGACACGCGATGACCGTGCGACCGCGACCGGCGAGATCGACCCGACGGAGTGTGCGGGCATCGAGGCTCAGCTGGCGGACCGTGGAGTCCTCGCCGTACACGAGGATCGTGCCGTCGAAGGTGACCAGACATTCGATGGCTGCGCTCATGCCGATGTTGCGAGCGAGGTAGGAGACCCGGCCCCCGTCGAAGTGCAGCGAGTGGACGAAGCCGTCGCGACCGATCCCCACCAGACGGCCGGACAACCCGAGCGGGACCGCGCCGCTGACGGCGAGATCGTCGTGCACCGAGGGTGGGTTCGTCGGGTCGGTCGGCGAGGGCATGAGGGCATCGTCGACCTAAGGCGGCCTGAGCCGCATCGGGTGCTCCCCCTCAGATCGCGACGGGGCCCCTCAGGTCATGCCGAGGCGTTGCGCAACGGCGGCGGCATCGACCCGGCTGTTGACGCCGAGCTTACGCAGGATGTTCGACACGTGCACGCTGGCCGTCTTGTCCGACACGTACAGCTCGTCACCGATCTGACGGTTGGTGCGGCCGGCGGCCACCAGCACCAGCACGTCCGCTTCGCGGGGCGTCAGGCCGAGCCGCTCGGCGGAGGTCTCGTCGAGCGCGATTCGGGTCGGGGCATCGATACTGATCCGCGTGCGACTGGACACAGCATCGATCTCGGCCAACAGCGGCCCCGCCCCGAGCTCGGCAGCGATCGCGTGACCCTCTCGCAACGATGACGCCGCCCGATCCGCCGCACCGGCCAGCGCCGCCGCCTCGGCTTCGCGCACCAGCGCAACCGCCGTCGCCCAACGATCACCGAGCTCGCTCCAGCGGGCCACGGCGTCGGCCCATGCGGGCGCGTCGGACACGGTGAGGCGCGTCAAGCTGGCACCGGCCTGCGCGAGGTGTGCTGCCGTATCGCGTTGGGGGCCACCCGGCACACCGTTCGCGAACGACCGAACGGCATCGAGGCGCTGCTGCGAACGAGCGATCACCGCGTCGACATCGACGGCCTCACGCCGCGCCCGCTGGTCGAGCGTCTGCTCCACTTCGGCAACCGTTGCGAACATCGCAAACCTGGCTGCCCACAACACCGACGTGGCACCCGTTGCGGCCCAGCCGCGTTCCGCCGCCTGGGCGACCTCGGCCCAGTTGCCGAGCGCGAGGTGGACGTCGGCCGTCGTGGCATCGCGAATGGTCACATGCAATCCGTCGAGCGGCAACGCGTCGATGATGGTGAGCTCGGCAAGGGCGCGCTCGGTCTCGCCACGTCGGGCAGCGAGCAGCGCGTTCACCCGCGCCAGTCGCAGGAGACCGACAGGAAGAGTGTCGGCAATGGGCTGGCGGGCCAGGACGCCAGCGACTTCGGTCCACCGACCCAGGCGCACGAGAGCCTCGGCGGCAAGCGAATCCAAGTAGCAGCCAAAACCGCGATCGGTGCCGCTGAGCTGCCCATCCGCTGTCGCGTCAAGTGCTGTATCGAGCAACGCCTGATAGTCGCCCGCATCACCGAGCGCTACGCACAGATAGACATTGGCGAACGTACGACCGAGGGCGCTGTAGGCCGCCGCAGCCGATTCGCGACACAGCACCACACCCGCCGCCGGATCGCCCTGATTGCCGCGCACGACGCCCAACACACGACGCGCCATGCCCCACGCCAACGGATCGTCGACGGGCACCGTGACGACGTCGAACACCTGAGCGCACCAGCGCTCGGCGGCGGCGTCGTTGCCGGCCATCAACTCGGCCTGCCCGAGCCCGGCATAGACCGCAGCCGCGGCGGTGCCACCGTCGTCGTTCAACAGTGCGACCGCCTTGGCGAACTCGGCGCTGCTCTCCTGCTGTCTGCCAGTGGCCCACAGGTAACGCCCGAGCCGCTCGTGGCCCCATGCGACACCAAGCGGAGGCGGCCCGTGTTCGAACGCAGCACGCGCCAACTGCACGGCTCGTTCATTGCCGACGGTGGAGGTGGCGATGTCGGCCGCCTGCCACAGGCGGTGTCCTCGATTGGCTACGCCCGCGCTCGCTCCGGCCGCATCCCACAACTCGAAGGCACGTTCGAGATGGCTGAACGCCGCCGCCGGGGCGATGGTCTCGGCGGCGTCGGCGGCGGCGAGCAACGCGCTGAAGGCCTCCTCGACGTCGCCCGCGAGATCGAGGTGGAACGCGAGCTCACCGGCCCGATCCGCTCGTCGCAGCGCATCGGTGGGTTGTTGCGCGAGCGCGGCCGCGATGCTGCGGTGAAGGCGGGCCCGTTGTGGCGGGAGGAGGTCGGCGTAGACGACCTCGCCGAGCAGCGGGTGCCGGAACCGGTAGGCGTCGTTGTTGACCACGAGCAACCTTGCGTCGATGACCGACCGTAACGCCGCTTCCACTTCCTGCTCCACCAGGCCGACGATCGCAAAGAGCAGGTCGTGGGGGGTTTCGCGCCCGATCGCTGCGACTGCACCCAACACGAGGCGGGCCCGGTTGTCGAGCTCGGCGATCTCGGAGGAGATCAGGTCGGACAGCACGAGCGGGATGGCGTCGCCCGACAGGTGTGCGGCGACGAGCTCACCGGTGAAGAACGGATTGCCGCGGCCCCGAGCGACGACCTGGTCGACGAGCGCGCTCGGCGCCGGCGTACCGAGCAGCATCGAGACACGCTCGGCGATCTCGTCGCGCTCCAACCCTTCCAGGTGCAGGCGACGTGCCGCCGGCAGCCGGGCGAGTTCGGCCAACCGGCCTCGCTGCGCCGGCCGGGAGGCGACCTCGTTGGCCCGGAAGGTGCCGACGAGGACGACCCGCTCGTCGATGAGGTTGCGGGCCAGATAGTCGAACAGATCCCACGTCACCGTGTCGGCCCAGTGCAGATCCTCGAACCCCACGACGACCGCCGCATCAGCCGCGAGGTGGCTGAACAACTCGAGGACGGCGACGAACAGCCCTCCGTTCGACGCTCCATCCGGCGCCGAAGAGGCCGAGCGGGGCGCGAACCAGTCGCGCAACGCGGTGAGCGCCGGGGTCTCGGAC
>JANMFL010000152.1:0-1551 GCA_031377945.1 Acidimicrobiaceae bacterium
GACCGGGGCGGGATGTTTGGTCATATAGTCTGACAATAGATTGCAGAGGGGGTCGAGAGAATGATCAGCCAGCAGTTCTCGGGTCGGATCGGACGCACGGTCGCCGAGTCGGAGCCGAGCTTCGAGGTCACGCCGCACCCGGGCGACGATGCGCCGAACGTGATCATCGTGTTGCTCGACGACACGGGCTTCGCCCAGCTGGGTTGCTTCGGTTCCGACATCGACACGCCGAACATCGACGCGCTCGCGGTCAACGGGCTGCAGTTCACCAACTTCCACGTCACCCCGCTGTGCTCGCCCACCCGGGCCGCGCTGCTCACCGGCAGGTCACAGCACACGGCGGGCATGCGGTCGGTGAGC
This sequence comes from Acidimicrobiaceae bacterium, assembly GCA_031377945.1. GTDB lineage: Bacteria > Actinomycetota > Acidimicrobiia > Acidimicrobiales > Ilumatobacteraceae > UBA668. The sequence goes on from JANMFL010000152.1 coordinate 361, forward strand.
AACTTCCGCACCGGCTTCCCGCACATGCTCGGCCATGTCAGCACGCGCACCGCCACCGTGGCCGAGGTGCTGCGCGATCACGGCTACGCCACGTTCGCCGTGGGCAAGTGGCACCTGGCCCCCATGGAGGAGTGCTCGGCCGCCGGGCCGCACGACCAGTGGCCGCTCGGCCGAGGATTCGACCGCTTCTACGGCTTCCTCGACGGCGAGACCGACCAGTTCCACCCCGAGTTGGTGTGCGACAACCACATCATCGAACCGCCCGGCGGCCCCGACGACGGCTACCACCTGTCGGAGGACCTCGTCGACCAGGCGTTGAAGATGATCTCCGACACCAAGGGCGTCCGCCCCGATCGCCCGTTCTTCACCTACCTCGCGTTCGGTGCCACGCACGCACCGCACCAGGCGCCGCCCGAGTACATGGCGAAGTACCGCGGTCGCTTCGACGAAGGCTGGGATGTCGTTCGCGAACGGGTGTACCGCCGACAGCTCGAGCGCGGCATCATTCCTGCGGGCACCGAGCTCGCCCCGCGCAACCCTGGCGTCGACGCATGGGACGACCTGCCCGACAACCAGCGGCGGCTCGCCGCTCGCCTGCAGGAGGCGTTCGCCGCGTTCCTCGACCACACCGACGCGCAGATCGGACGGTTCGTCGACGGTCTTCGTGCGATGGGTCAGCTCGACAACACGGTGTTCGTACTGCTCGCCGACAACGGCGCCAGCCAGGAAGGCGGCCCCTTCGGCGTCATGCACGAGATGATGTTCTTCAACGGCATCTTCGAGACCCCCGATCACGCCATCGCCCGTATCGACGACATCGGCGGGCCGCACAGCCACACCAACTACCCGTGGGGCTGGGCCCAGGCCGGCAACACGCCGTTCAAGTGGTACAAGCAGAACACCCACGAGGGCGGCGTGCACGTACCGCTCGTCGTGCACTGGCCGGCGGGTATCACCGATCCGGGTGGTGTGCGTCACCAGTTCCACCATGCCACCGACATCGCCCCCACGATCTACGAGCTGATCAACGTCTCGACACCCGCGAGCTACCGCGGGTACGAACAACTCCCGATCGCCGGTACGTCGATGGCGTACACGTTCGCCGATCCCACGGCGGACAGCCGCAAGCAACTGCAGTACTTCGAGATGTTCGGTCATCGCGCGATCTACGCCGACGGCTGGAAGGCAGTC
>JANMFL010000161.1:0-8223 GCA_031377945.1 Acidimicrobiaceae bacterium
GGTGTGTACGTGCTGCCGAAGAAGCTCGACGAGAAGGTCGCCCGCCTGCACCTCGACGCGCTCGGCGTGAAGCTCACCAAGCTCACCGACGAGCAGGCCGAGTACCTGGGCATCGACCCGAGCGGCCCGTTCAAGAGCGACCACTACCGCTACTGATCCGTCACTGACGAACACGGATCCGGCCCGGGTTTCTGGGCGGGATTCCTGTCACATCACCTTCTGGGCGGTTTCGCTCTCGGACCCCGGGAACGAAATCGCCCGGTTCGCGTTCTGGCAGACTTCGCCGATGGCGACCTACTCGACCGCGTCGCTGCCACCGAGTCTGGACAAGGGCAATCGGTTCTGACCGGGTTCTTCCGCTGGGCCCGGTCGCCGACCGCAACGCGTTCCCGCTGCACCGATCGACGTGGTCGTTCGCGCAGCGTTGGGCCTATCCGACCGGCATCGTGGTGGGCAGCTCGATCGCCATCGTCGGGCTGCTCTCGGTCATCGGGCTGCTGCAGCGCGGTCGGGGACAGGCCGCGGTCGCGACCGCCCTGTTCGCCCTCGCGCTGGCAGTCGGTGCCCATCGGCTGGGGCGTTGGCTGGGACGCCTCGGCCCCAGCACCGGGGTGCTCGTGATCCACCGGGATCGCATCGTGATCGGCGACGACCTGTTGCTCGCCCGGACGCTCGAGCTCGCCCGTGACGACGTGCTCGACGTCGCCCAACCGGGGGTTCGGGGGAGTGGCCCGCTCGGCGCCCAGCGCGACGACGCGTTCGTGGCGCGACTGGTACGCGGCGACGCGACGCCGAACGTCGAGATCTGGCTCAGGGGCTTCGTCGAGGTGCCGGGTGGTCCACCGGAGACGGGCGGACGAGCGACGATGCTGCAGCTCCAGACGCCGGGCGCTGCGGCACTCCTGCGCTGGGCGCAGGGCGACGAACGCTTCCTCGGTGTGTCGTTGCGATGGTACGAACGAGCGGAGGGCGGTCTGCCCCGTTGGTTCTGACGTGCGTCAGTGGGCGGTCGCCAGCACGGTGACGTCGTGGCGCATGCGCAGGCGGGGGAGGAAGACCTGCACCAACGGACCGATGCCGAACGTGAAGGCCACCGTGCCGATGCCGATGCTGCCGCCGAGCACGAGGCCCGCGACCAGCACCACGGCCTCGATGGACGTGCGGGCGATGCGGACGCTGATGCCGCGCTTGGCCAGTCCGAGCATCAGGCCGTCGCGTGGGCCGGCGCCCAACCCGGCCCCGATGTAGAGACCCGAGCCCAGAGCCACGCTGAACAGCCCTCCCAGCATGTAGGGCACACGCAGCCAGACCAGGTCGGTGGTGGGCAGGCGGTCGGCCACGAGGAACACGACGAGGCCGATCTCGATCGCGTTCAGGACCGTGCCCCAGCCCAGGCGTTCACGCAGGGGGATCCACAGCAGCAGGATGATCACGCCGGTGATCTCGATGATGATGCCGATGGGGATACCGGACTTGTTGGCGAGCCCCTGGTGGAAGATGTCCCAGGGCGCGAGACCCAGGTCGGCAGCGAGGAACATGCTGATGCCCAGGCCGAAGAACGCCAAGCCCACGACGCAACGCACGAACCGCTCGGGCAGCCGGTCGTCGGGGAGAGGCAGGAACATCGCTCCGACGCTACCCAGCCCACCCAGCCACCCCGTCGGTCTGGCGCGAACTTAAGTTCCTGGTGAACGGCTGGCCGCGGGAACCGTGTCACACCCGTCTGGTTGAGTCGTGAGCATGCTGCTCAACGCTTCCTGTGCCGGGTGCAACCAACCCGGCGACGTGCTCTGCCGGCGGTGCCGGTTCACTCTCGCCAGCACCCCCACGCGTCTCGGCGACGGTGGGGTGGCGGCGGCGTTCTCGTTCGAGGGTGCCGCCCGCCAGGTGGTGCTCGGTCTGAAGTACCGCAACCGGCGATCGGTGGCACGACACCTCGCCCACTCGATGGTGCGCCGGCTGCATCTGCCCCCGGTCGACCTGGTCACCTGGGCCCCCACCAGCCCCGGCCACGCCCGCGCCCGGGGGTTCGACCAGGCCGAGCTGTTGGCTCGTGCCCTGGCCAAGGAGCTGGGCGTGCCGTGCCGTCGCCTGCTCTACCGGTCCCACGGTTCGGCGCAGACGGGGCGCTCCCGGTCCGAGCGTCTGCAGGGGCCGTCGTTCCGTGCCCGGTCGCGCCGATCGGGTGTGCACGTCCTGCTCGTCGACGACGTGGTCACCACCGGTGCCACCATGGTCGCGGCGCGAGACTCGCTGCTCGCAGCGGGCGTCGCCCAGGTCACCTGTGTCGCGGCGGCAGCCACGCCCTCGGCGCGGCACACTCCAGGTCCGGGTCAGTCCAGGCCGGCCCAGGCGCGTACGACGGCCACGGCGGGCAGCGGGTCCTCGTCCACCCGAACGGCCAGCATGCCCACCCCCTCGGCTGCGGCGACGTTCGATTCGACGTCGTCGAGGAAGGCGGTCCGCCCCGCCTCGGCACCCAACCTGGCCAGGGCCAGCTGATAGATCGCCGGGTTCGGCTTGCGCAGGGCCACCTCGTGGCTGTCGACGACGTCGTCGAACAGCTCGTCGAAGGGCAACATCCGTCGCCACGAGGTCTTGAACTCGGCGACGTTGTTGGTCAACACGCCGAGCCGGATGCCGGCCGCCTTCAGGTCGTGCACCAGCTGGACGACGGGTTCGTTGAGCACGAACTCGATCATCGGTGACTCGCCGGGTGGTGGCGGCGCGATGGTGATGCCCGCGGCTGCGAACGCCTCGCGGTTCAACTGTCGGTTCTCGGCCATGGTGATCTCGCCTCGCTCGAGGCGATGCCACGGGTGGTCGCCATCCTCGGCGTAGTCGCCGAGGATGATCCGGGCGATGGCCACGGGGTCCTCGCCGGGGAACCGTTTGCCGAAGTCGCTGTGTCGGCCGGTGGCCGCGAGCACCCCTCCGACGTCGAAGATCACCGTGTCCACCTGTCGTTCACCCACGGCCGAGGAGTCTGGCATGCCAAGGCACCGCGCGGCCTCACCGGTAGGCTTGTCAACCGCATGGGCATTCTCGACAAGATCCTCCGCGCCGGTGAAGGCAAGAAGCTGAAGGCACTCCAAGGCCTCGTTCCCGACATCAACGCGCAAGAATCCGCCATCGCTGCGCTCAGCGACGATGCCCTCCGTGGCAAGACCGCGGAGTTCCGTCAGCGCATCGACCGCGGCGAGACGGTCGACGACCTGCTCGTCGAGGCGTTCGCGGTCACCCGCGAGGCAGCGTCGCGCGTCATCGGCCAGCGTCACTTCGACGTGCAGATGATGGGCGGCGCCGCGCTGCACTTCGGCTGGGTGGCAGAGATGAAGACCGGCGAGGGCAAGACCCTCGTCAGCACCCTTCCTGCGTACCTGAACGGTCTGGAGGGCAAGGGCGTCCACGTCATCACCGTCAACGACTACCTGGCCAGGTTCCACGCCGAGTGGATGGGTCGCATCCACAACTTCCTCGGCCTCGAGGTCGGGCTCATCATTCCGGGGTTCAAGGATCGTCCTGCCGAGAAGCGCATGAGCTACGCGGCCGACATCACCTACGGCACGAACAACGAGTTCGGATTCGACTACCTGCGCGACAACATGGCCGGCACGCTCGACGACAAGGTCCAGCGCGGTCACCACTACGCCATCGTCGACGAAGTCGACTCGATCCTCATCGACGAAGCCCGAACGCCGCTCATCATCAGCGGCCGCGTCGCCGATGCCGCCAAGCTCTACTACCGCTTCGCCAGCATCGTCCGCTCGCTCGTCCGCGACGTCGACTACGAGGTGGAAGAGGACAAGCGCGTCGTCGTGCCGCTCGAGGAGGGCATCGAGAAGGTCGAGCGTGCGCTCGGCATCGACAACCTGTACGACGAGGTGCAGCAGAACCTGGTGCACCAGGTGCAGGTCGCGCTGAAGGCCAAGGAGCTGTACAAGCGCGACAAGGACTACATCATCCAGAACGGCGAGGTGAAGATCGTCGACGAGTTCACCGGTCGCATCCTCGACGGTCGACGCTGGAGCGAAGGCATCCACCAGGCCGTCGAGGCCAAGGAGGGTGTGAAGATCAAGGAAGAGAACCAGACGCTCGCCACGATCACCCTGCAGAACTACTTCCGCATGTACGACAAGCTCGCCGGCATGACCGGCACGGCCCAGACCGAGGCCGCCGAGTTGGGCAACACCTACGAGCTGCAGGTCGTGCCCATTCCCACGAACCGCGAGACCGTCCGCGCCGACCAGCCCGACCTCATCTACAAGAGCGAGGACGCCAAGTTCAGCGCCGTGGTCACCGACATCGTCGAGAAGCACGAGAAGGGTCAGCCGGTCCTGGTCGGCACCATCAGCGTCGAGAAGAGCGAGTACCTGTCGCGTCACCTCAGCCAGCGCGGGGTCACCCACGAGGTGCTCAACGCGAAGCAGCACACGCGTGAGGCGATGATCGTCACCCAGGCCGGTCGCCTCGGCGCGGTCACCGTGTCCACCAACATGGCTGGCCGCGGCGTCGACATCCTTCTCGGCGGCAACCCCGAGGGGCTCGCCCGTCACGAGGCGCTGAAGGAGGGCTTCGAGCCCGACTTGCTCGACGACGACTTCTCGTTGCCGATGCCCATCGAGCAGATGCCCGAAGAGTTCCAGGAGGCCCGCGCCAAGGCGCAGGCCCGTTACCAGGAGCTGCTCGTCAGCTTCAAGCAGCAGTGCTCCGCCGAGGGTGACGAGGTGCGCGAACTCGGTGGCCTGTACGTGCTCGGTACCGAGCGCCACGAGAGCCGCCGCATCGACAACCAGCTGCGTGGCCGTTCTGGCCGTCAGGGCGACCCCGGTGAGAGCCGCTTCTACCTCAGCCTCGACGACGAACTGATGCGTCTGTTCGCCACCGGTGCGCTCAGCTGGGTGATGGGCCGGGCGCTGCCCGACGAGGAAGCCATCGAGGCGAAGATGGTCACCAAGGCCATCGAGCGTGCTCAGACCACCGTCGAGCAGCGCAACGCCGAGATCCGCAAGAACGTGCTCAAGTACGACGAGGTGATGAACGAGCAGCGCAAGGTCATCTATGCGCGCCGCGACCAGATCCTGGAAGGTGCTGACCTGAAGAGCGCGGCGATGGAGTACCTCTCCGACGCCATCGACGCCCTCATCGACACCCACTGCGTCTCCGAGGCCCCCGATGAGTGGGACCTCGACGGCCTGGTCAAGGAACTGCACACGTTCTGGCCGAGCGAGATCGCCGTGAGCGCGCTCGTCGACTTCGAGAACGCGGACGACATCTACGACCTCGTCATTGCCGACGCGACGGCCTACTACGAGCGTCGTGAAGTCGAACTCGGCGAGGCGGTCATGCGCGACGTCGAACGGCAGGTCATGCTGCGCATCATCGACCAGCGCTGGCGCGAGCACCTCGAGGAGATGGACTACCTCCAGGAGGGCATCAACCTTCGGGCGATGGGTCAGAAGGACCCCCTCACCGAATGGCAGCGCGAAGGCTTCGAGATGTTCGGCCAGATGATGAAGGGCATCGCCCAGGACTTCGTCAAGTACGTGATGCGCGTGCAGGTCGTCCGCAACGACGTTCCGGCGCCGACGGTGCAGAACGTGCAGCAGACCTCCAGCGAGAACGCGTCCACCGATGGCATCGCCGCCGCTGCTCGTGCTGCCGCGGCGTCGGGCGAGATCCCCGAGGAAGCCGTGCCGTCTGCACCCGCGCCGGCCAAGCAGCAGACCGTCGTCAAGGACGAATGGTCGAAGACGCCGCGCAACGCGCCGTGCCCGTGCGGCAGCGGCAAGAAGTTCAAGATGTGCCACGGCGCCACTGTCTGAGCCCCGACTCCGGACGACTCCCGCATGCGTGACTTCACCGACGACCTCAAGGACCTGCGCCGCCGCCTCGGCGACGCCGAGGGCTACCTGAAGATCTCGGTGGCCCGCACCCGCCTCACCGAGCTCGAGTTCGAGGTCGCCCGCCCCGACCTGTGGGACGACCAGGACCTGGCCAAGAAGATCAACGCCGAGTACTCCAATGTGAAGGGCGACATCGACACGTTCGATTCGCTCTCGGCCGAACTCGACGACGTCGAGCTGTTGCACGAGATGGCCCGCGAGGTCGACGACGAATCTCAGGAGGCCGACATTCAGGCTGCCGTCGATTCGATCAGCGCCCAGTTGCGTCAGCTCGACCTGCGCAGTCTGTTCACCGGCGAACACGACGACGCCGACTGCATCGTGCAGATCAATGCCAAGGACGGCGGCGTCGACGCCCAGGACTTCGCCGAGATCCTGCTGCGCATGTATTCGCGTTGGGCCGAGCTGCGGGGCTTCCAGCTCGAGATCGACGAGCGCAGCGACGGTGCCGAGGCCGGCATCATGTCGTGCGAGTTCACCATCACCGGCCGCTACGCCTATGGCCTGATGACCGGTGAGCGTGGCACGCACCGCCTGGTGCGCATCAGCCCGTTCGACAACCAGGGTCGTCGTCAGACCAGCTTCGCTGCAGTGCAGGTGTGGCCGGTCATGGACGCTCCCGACGTCGAGATCAACGAGAGCGACATCGAGATGCAGGTGTTCCGTGCCAGCGGTGCCGGTGGTCAGCACGTCAACAAGACCTCGTCCGCCGTGCGACTCATCCACAAGCCCACCGGGCTGGTGTCGTCGAGCCAGGAAGAGCGCAGCCAGCTGCAGAACCGCGAGAAGGCGATGAACCGCCTGAAGGCGATGGTCGCGGCGAAGATCGAGGAAGAACACGAAGCCGACCTGGCCAAGATCGCCGGTCGTCAGGCACAGGTGGGCTGGGGCAGCCAGATCCGTTCGTACGTCGTGCAGCCGTACCAGATGGTGAAAGACCTGCGCACCGAGGTCGAGACCAGCCAGATCGACGCCGTGCTCGATGGTCACATCGACGAGTTCATGAAGGGCTACCTCCGGTGGCGACGCCGAGAGGCGGAATGACCGGGCTACGGTTGAGCACTCCATGATCAAGCTCGAGAACGTCACCAAGACTTACAGCGCCGAGGTCACTGCGCTCCGCGACGCCAGTTTCGACGTCGCCAAGGCGGAGTTCGTCTTCCTCGTGGGCCCGTCCGGCTCGGGTAAGAGCACCCTGCTGCGCCTGATGAACCGCCAGGAGCGCCCCGAGCGTGGCGCGGTGTGGGTCGCCGGCCGCAACATCAACGAGATGCCCGACAGCAAGGTGCCGCACCTGCGGCGCAACATCGGCAACATCTTCCAGGACTACAAGCTGCTCACGAACAAGACGGTGTTCGAGAACGTGGCATTCGCGCTCGAGGTCATCGGCCGCCCGCGGCACGTCATCCGCCAGCAGGTGCCGGCAGTGATGGACCTCGTCGGCCTGGCCGGCAAGCAGGAGCGCTTCCCGCATCAGCTCAGTGGTGGTGAGCAGCAGCGTGTGTCGATCGCTCGCGCGTTCGTCAACCGGCCGCTCATCCTCCTCGCCGACGAGCCCACCGGCAACCTCGACCCTGCCACGGGCGAGGGCATCATGCGCCTGCTCGACCGCATCAACAAGACGGGCACCACCGTGGTGATGGCCACACACGACCAGCGCATCGTCAACATGATGCGCAAGCGCGTCATCCAGCTCGATCGAGGCGTCATCGTGCGCGACCAGGCCCGGGGTGTGTACGAATGATCTCTCGCCTGCGCTACACCCTCCGCGAGATGTGGGCGAGCATGTCTCGCAACAAGACGCTCACCGTGGCCACCATCATCACCAGCACCATCTCGCTGTTGCTGTTCGGCCTGACCCTGCTCATCCAGCGCGGCTTCGACAACCAGCTGAAGCTGTGGACGGGCGGCGTCGAGATGGTCGTCTACGTCAAGCACGGCGCCGGCCCCGAGCAGGTGCAGCTGATCGAGGACGCCCTCACCAGCCAGACCACCGTCATCGAGAACGTCGAGTTCTGCGACGAGGTGTGCGCGACCGCGGTCGCGAACACCCTGTTCGCCGGCGACCAGGATTCGCTCGAGCAGCTCATTCCCAAGATCCCGTCGTTCTTCAAGGTGACGCCCATCGACAAGGACAGCGGCGAGGTGCTGCGGACGTTGAAGGACACCTTCAGTGAGCTGCCCAACGTCATCGACGTTCGAACACCGGACCAACAGGTCGAGGTGCTCAGCCAGTTGAAGAGCTTCTTCGGCGTGCGCACGCTCATCATCGCGGGTGGACTGCTGGGCGCGTCGGCGCTGCTCATCTGGAACACCA
>JANMFL010000175.1:0-2301 GCA_031377945.1 Acidimicrobiaceae bacterium
CTGCCCTTGTCGAGGAAGCCGACCATCGCCCGACAGTGCGTCGCCATGCTCTCGCGACTGCGCCGGATGAGCTCCTGCGGGTTGGTGCGCGCCATCTCGGCCGTGGCTTCGGGCGTCAGGTCCACCGGCACGTAGCTGAGGGGGTCGTGCGCGCTGGTCTGATCGGTGACGATGTCGGCCGGGAAGTCCATCTCGAGCAGCTTCGGCAACACCTCAGCGGCGTTGCCGACGAGGCCGACCGACAGGCCGCGCCCTTCGTCGCGCGCACGCACGCACCGCGCCACCGCGTCTTCCAGCGAATCGGCGATCTCGTCGAGATAGCGGTGCTCGTGGCGGCGTTCGACGCGCCACGCCTCGACGTCGATGCACAGTGCGACACCGTCGTTCATCGTGACGGCGAGCGGCTGCGCGCCACCCATGCCGCCGAGGCCGGCGGTGAGCGTGATCGTGCCGCGCAGCGTCCCGTCGCCCTGACCCTTCGCGAATCGGCGACGGCCGATCTCGGCGAAGCACTCGTAGGTGCCCTGGAGGATGCCCTGTGTGCCGATGTAGATCCACGATCCGGCGGTCATCTGCCCGTACATGGTGAGGCCCATGTCCTCGAGCCGTCGGAATTCGTCCCAGGTCGCCCACTCGGGGACGAGGTTGCTGTTCGCCAGAAGGACTCGCGGCGCCCATTCGTGGGTTCGGAACACGCCGACCGGCTTGCCCGACTGCACGAGCATCGTCTCGTCGCCCTTCAGCGTCTGCAGCGTGCGCGCCATGGCGTCGAACGCACCCCAGCTGCGCGCCGCCCGGCCGGTGCCGCCGTACACGACCAGGTCGTCCGGACGCTCGGCCACTTCGGGGTCGAGGTTGTTGTGCAGCATGCGATAGGCGGCCTCCTGCGGCCAACCCAGCGTGTTGAGGGCCGTGCCACGGGGGGCTCGAACGGGACGTGCACCTTCCATCAGAGGACCTCCAGGCTCCCGATTGTGGATTCGACGGCCCGCAGCACGGAGCCATCGGCGAGCAGTGCTTCGGCGGCGCGCAGATCGGGCGACAGCCAGCGGTCCGGGCCAGGCCCGCCAACGCGGTCGCGCAGCACGGCCATGGCTGCGCCGGTGCCTGCAGCCGGTTGCAGCGGACCGCGCAGGTCGATCGCCGCGGCGGCGCAGACGAGCTCCACCGCGAGGACGCGGCGCAGCGTGTCGACCGAGCGGCGCAACTTGAGAGCTGCGGCCCACCCGTTGGACACATGGTCCTCCTGCATCGCACTGGTCGGCAGGCTCTGCGTACTGGCCGGCACGGCGAGCCGCTGTGCCTCCATGGCCATGGCCGACTGCGTGTAGTGAGCGATCATCATGCCGCTGTTCACCCCCGCGTCCGGGGCGAGGAACGGTGGCAGCCCATGGCTGCGAGCCTTGTCGAGCATGCGATCGGTGCGACGCTCGGCGATGGCGCAGAGCTCGGACGCAGCGATGGCGAGGAAGTCGCACACGAAGCCGACCGGTGCGCCGTGGAAGTTGCCACAGCTCTCGACTCGGCCGTCGAGCAGGATCATCGGGTTGTCGATCGCAGCGTCGAGCTCTCGTTCGGCGATCGTACGGGCGTGGGCCAGCGTGTCGAGGGCCGCACCGTGCACCTGGGGCGTGCATCGCAACGAGTAGGCGTCCTGTACACGGCTGTCATCCTCACGGTGGCTGGCGACGATGGCCGAGCCCGCGAGCAGGCGGGTCAGGTTGCGGGCGCTGACTGCCTGGCCGACCTGCGGTCGAAGGGCCTGGAGCTCGGCAGCGAACGCTCGATCGGTACCGAGCAGGCCTTCGACCGTCATCGCCGCGGTCACGTCGGCGAGTCGCGCCAGTTCGGACAGGTCGTGCACCGCGAGGCACAGCATGCCGAGGATGCCGTCGGTGCCGTTGATCAGCGCCAAGCCCTCCTTGGCACGCAGCGTGACGGGCGAGAGTCCGGCCCGCGCCATTGCATCGGCCGTCGGCTCGACGCCACCGCCGACGGCGAACACCTCACCTTCACCGATGAGCGAGAGCGCACAATGGCTGAGGGGAGCGAGGTCACCGCTCGCGCCGAGCGAGCCGTGCTCGCGTACCACCGGAGTGATGTGGTGGTTCAACAGCGCGAGCTGCAGCTCGACGAGCGCGGGGCGCGCACCCGAGTAGCCCATGGCAAGACTGCGCGCACGCAGCAACAGCAGGGCGCGCACGACCTCGGGCTCGACGATGTCGCCCATTCCGGTCGCGTGCGACCGGACCAATGCCACCTGCAGTTCGGCCGTCCGCTCAGCGGGGATCACCGTGTTGG
>JANMFL010000208.1:0-4725 GCA_031377945.1 Acidimicrobiaceae bacterium
TCGAAGTAGCGGCCGTAGAGCTCCAGGTTGTCGCGCACGGTGAGCTGCTCGTCGAGTTGGTCGGCCTGCGGCACCACGCCGATGCGGGCGCGGATCTGTTTCCCGTGGGTGGCGGGGTCCATCCCGAAGATGCGCAGGTGACCCGCCGAGATCGGCGACACGCAGCCGATCATCCGCATCGTCGACGACTTGCCGGCGCCGTTCGGGCCGAGGAAGCCGAACGACTCACCGGGCCGCACCTCCACGTCGATGCCGTCGACCGCGGTGAACTCACCGAAGCGCTTGACCAGGTTGCGTGCTTCGATCAACGGTTCATTCATGCGTCTGTCGACGCTACCTGCAACGCCGACCGCGGCCGTCGTGGATTTGCCTCCGCGTCAGTGCTCGCCCTTGATCACGAAGTACGAGCCTCGAATGGTGCCGGCCAGCTTCGACTTCTGCCGCGCGAACTTGAACCGGGTGACCAGCTCGTCGGGCACGTCCATGCCATCGGAGAGCTTGAACCCGACGGCACGCTTCTTCGGGTCGGCCACGTGGTACATCACGTTGATGGAGAGCCCGCTCTCGTAGAAGACGTAGGTGAAGCGCAGGTCCTCCACCTGGAAGTCGGTCGCCTCGAGCGCCTTCGATTCGATGACGATGTCGCGTTCCGTCTTCAGGATGCGGCTCACCCGATCGACGGCCTTCTTGGCCTTCGCGCCGGACTCGACCGTGAACACGTGGCCGTACTTGGTGGAGAAGTAGCGGGCCTCGTTGGCCCGCAGCCCCGCCAGCGCTTCGACCACCGGCGACGGCTCGAGGCCGATGGTGGAGACGTTCTTGAAGTCGACGACGTAGGTCATGTGCTGCTCCATGAGTCCGGGGCGTCGTTCCGCCTCGACGCGCTGGTGTCGGCAACCGTAGTGGGACCGCGCGACCTCCAGGTCACGCCGCGGGTGGGCGGTACTCCAACAGCAGCATCGTGGCGTCGTCCCGCAGGTCCAGACCGGAGAACCCGAGGATGCTGTCCGCGAGGTGGCGAACCGTCTCCTGGACCGGCAGGTTCTCGAGGGAGGCGCGGACGAGGAGGTCGGCCAGACGGTCGTCACCGAAGAACGATCCGTCCGTGGACCGGGCCTCGGAGATGCCGTCGGTGTAGAAGAGCACGCGGTCGCCGCTCTGCAGATTCTCCTCAGCCACCTCCACGACCCGTCCACCAAGACCCACCGGACGCGACGGCTTGCACTGCAGCGGCCCGGCGTACGTCCCGTTGCGCACGAGCATCGGCAGCACGTGTCCGGCGTTGATCCAGCGGAGGGTGCCGCTCGGCAGGTCCAGCGAACCGATGATTGCCGTCACGTAGTACGAGTTGCCGAACTGCGTCGCGATCGCGTGGTCGGCACTTTCGTACGAGGTGGTGATGGTGGCCTTGGCGCGACGCGAGTTGCGCAGACTGTTGATGGCCGCCGCCGACATCAGCACCGCCGCCATGCCGTGCCCGATCGCGTCGACGACAGCGAAGTCGATACGTGATCGATCGACGGCGTAGTCGAACGAGTCACCGCCGATGTTGTACGCCGGCTCGAGGATGCCGCTGAGCGCAACATCCTTCGTCGAGCAGGCCAGCGGAGGCAGCAGGTCCCATTGCACCTCTGCTGCGGCGGTCAACGCCTCTGATCGTCGGGCTCGATCCGAGCGGTCGGTGTAGCGGCCTTTGACGATCCAGGCCATCACGAAGATCGACACGAGCGGGTCCAGCAGCGCTTCGGCTCGGAGATCCCACGTATCGACCTCGAACTCGACGACCCCCAGGGGGCACGACCCCTCCCTCAACGGCACCGACACGACCACCGGGTTGGTTCCGACCACCTGGATCTCGCCACTGGTGAACACCCTGCCGATCAGGGTTCCCGCGATCGGCTGCGGCGGGCCCACCGCGCCTCGTTCGTCGATCTGCTGCAGGCGTCGCAGCGAGTAATCCGCCACGAAGAGGCGGGCCGAACGAGCCGGCAGCAGCTCGCACATCACGTCGAGCAGACCGAGCACGTCGTCGGGCGACATCTGTGTTGCGGCAGCCACCATCCGGACGACGTCGACTTCGATCGGATCAGACTCCACGGGGCTCCGGGTTCTCCTCATGCTCGCCGGTGGGCACCTTTACCCGTGGTGGTCTCCACGTCAAGCGAGGCTCCGGCGACGGTTGGGAGATGGCCGGAACGGGTACCTCATGAACATGGATGCAATCACTTTTCTCAAGAACGACCACCACGCCGTCGAGCAACTGTTCACGCGATTCGAACAGGCCGGCGATCGGGCTCACGTGCAGAAGCGCCAGATCGTCGACCAGATCGTCGAGGCGCTCTCGGTCCACATGGCGATCGAGGAGCAGGTCTTCTACCCCGTTGCCCGCGCCGCCGTCGGCGACACCGAGGACATGGTCCTCGAGAGCCTCGAGGAGCACCACGTGATCAAGTGGTTGCTGTCCGAACTGGCCGACATGGACCCCAAGCACGAGCGCTTCACCGCCAAGACCACCGTGTTGATGGAGAACGTGCGGCACCACGTGAAGGAAGAGGAGACCGACTTCTTCCCCAAGGTGCGCAAGCAGATGGACCGCAACGAGCTGGCCGAGCTGGGGCAGGCGCTGGCCGACGCGAAGAAGACCGCCCCGACCCGACCGCACCCGCGCATGCCGGACGCCGGCCCCTCGAATGTCATGACCGGAGCGATCTCGGGCGTCGTGGACCGCGTGGGAAGCAACCTCAGCGGCATCGCTCAGGGCAGCGTCACCGCCGTCCAGGACCTCGTCGCCCGGTTCACCAGCGCGGACTGCCCCACGAGCGCTCCCACCGGGTCCTTGACCGCACGCCTGCGGGCCGACGACGTCCGTTCGGCTGCCTCGTCGGCGACCGACACCGTGACGAGGACGGCACACACCGCCAAGGCGGGCATCACTTCCACCACGAAGGCCGCGAAGGCGTGCGCGAAGGCCACCACCACCACCGCGAAGAAGGCGGCGCGTTCCACTGCGAACACCGCCAAGCGGTCGGCGTCGAAGACGACTGCCGCGGCCTCCAGCTCGCGCTGAGCCCTCACCGCCACCGCCCGTTGGGCGCGGAGTGTCCCGAATTCGGGTCACTTCGCGCCCACGTGCGCGCCATGTCCCAGATCTGGGACGATTCGCGCCCACCGGCGCCAGGGGCCGCCGTTCGAGCGGATGCCCGAACGATCTACACGGGCCGTGGCTCCGAACAGCCGGTGCATCGAGCGTCGAAGCGGATTGGCGCGACGCCCACCGACCGTTGGAGCCTGGCATGAGATGGATCGTCCGCAACCGCAGGTACAGCATCCCCGGCGGCCTTGTGCTGTTGGGCGGTCTCGCCTGGCTCGCGTTCGGGTACTTCGGCGTGCACCTCCTGCTCGTCGACGACAAGGTCGCGGAACCGGCGCCGTCGTTCATCGTGTCGACCGCCCCCGACGCGTCGACGCCCCCAGCACCCGCGATCGTGACCCAGTACCGGGGCACGTTCGTCAGTCGCAACCACCCGACCTCCGGCAACGCGATCGTGCTCGGCGACGGCAGCGGCCAACGGTTCGTGCGATTCGAGTCGTTCGAGACCGACAACGGTCCGGACCTCAACGTCTATCTGGTGAACAGCGCCGCGGGCGGGGTCGACGACTTCATCGATCTCGGCAACTTGAAGGGCAACATCGGCGACCAGAACTACGAGGTCCCGGCCGACGTCGATCTCGCCGTCTACGACACGGTGCTGATCTGGTGCGTCCGCTTCTCGAGCCCCTTCGGCGAGGCCACCATCACGCCGGCGTGACCAGCATTGCCTCGCCGAGCTCGGCGCCACGGGCGAACGCCTGCTCGTTCACCGCCGCCAGATCGGCCTTGTTGCCCACCGCTGCGCGGATCGCCGCGAGGAAGGTTGCTGCCGGGAACAACTGGGTGACGGCCTGGAGCGCGCCGAGCGCGACCACGTTCTTCACCACCGAAGCGCCGAGGCCCTTGGCCACCTCGGTGAACGGCACGCCGACCGCGCGGACGCCATCGGCGAGCGTGTCGGGCACCTCGCCGATGATCGAGCTGTCGTAGACGATCACACCACCGGGCCGCACCGTCGGCCCGAACTTGGCCAGGCTCGGCGCGTTGAACGCGACCAACACGTGCGGGTGGGGCGCTGCCGGCGCGAGCACCTCGTCCTTGGCGACGTGGACATCGGCGTACGAGGTGCCGCCGCGGGACTCGGGCCCGTAGCTGGGGATGTGCGTCGAATCGAAACCTTCGCCGATGGCGGCGCGCGTGATGAGCATTGCCGCGGTCTGGGCACCGTCGCCGCCGGCGCCCGCGAGCTTCAGGCTGATGTCGTCCGGATCGAGATGCGTCGGAAATGCGGTCGCGAAGCGTTCGGGGAGTTCTGTCGTGGCACCGAGCACGTCGAGCGTGCGCGCGGCGTCGAACCAGGGTGTCGGGATCGTCGGGAAAGGCGCACCGTCAGTGCCGTCCTTCTTCACACCCAACGGGAACACCGGCTCCATGTGCTCGTGCACCCAGGCCTCGGCCGCCTCGGGCTCGAGGTGCAGATGGATCGGGCACTCGGAGAGCACCTCGATGAACGCGAAGCCGACGCCGTCGACCTGCAGCTTCAGCGCCTTCTCGATGGATCGCCGGGCGTGGGTGCGGTGCTTGTTGTCGTACAGCGCCACGCGCTCGACGAACACCGGGCCGTCGAGCCCGGC
>JANMFL010000221.1:0-3691 GCA_031377945.1 Acidimicrobiaceae bacterium
TGGCGTGTTCCTCGTCGGTGGGAGCGCGGCCGAGCTTGCCCTCCAACTCGGTGATCGCGGACTCGACCTCGCGTGCTCGACTGCGCACCGAGCGCGGCACCCAGTCGAGCGAACGCAGGCCGTCGAAGATGGCACCTCGAATGCGCGGCACGGCGAACGTCTCGAACTTCACCGCACGCTCCGGGTCGAACCGTTCGACTGGGTGCCGCGCTCGGTGCGCAGTCGAGCACGCGAGGTCGAGTCCGCGTTCACCGAGTTGGAGGGCAAGCTCGGCCGCGCTCCCACCGACGAGGAACTCGCCAAGCAACTGCGCCTGTCGGCGGCCGAGTTCCAGAAGTGGTTGTCGTCCATCGCGTCCACCACGGTGGGCCCGCTCGACCGTGCCCTCGTCGCGGGAACCGAGCCGAAGTCGCTCGGTGGCGACGTCCCCGACTCGCCCTCGGCCATCGTGGAGGAGGGCGAGGTGCGTCGACTGGTGAAGGTCGAGGTGCGCCGTCTCCCGGACCGAGAGAAGCTCGTGCTGTCCCTGTACTACGACGAAGGCCTGACGCTCGCCGAAATCGGCACGGTGCTCGGCGTGACGGAGAGTCGCGTGTCGCAGATCCACACCAAGGCGGTGCTGCACCTGCGTGCCCGCCTCTCGGCCAGCGGCGTCGCCTGACCGAACTCGCGGTGGCGGCGTGATCGCCGCGCTGCTGGTCGTGGCCGCGCTCGCGGCCCCGCCGTGCTGGCACCCACCCGTCGAGTCGGTGGTGACCGACGCGTTCAGGGCACCGGCCTGCACGTGGTGTCCCGGGCACCGAGGACTCGAGTATCGTCCCCTCCTCGGCACCCCTGTTCGGGCCGTCGCTCCGGGAACCGTCACCTTCGCCGGTGTCGTCGCCGGCACGAAGTACCTGGTCATCGAGGTTGCACCGGGTCAAAAGGTCACCTACGGCATGCTCGCGTCGTTCGTCGCCCGTGCGGGCGACCGGGTGGTGCAGGGGCAGGTGGTGGGCCGGAGCACGGCTCGTCTGTTCCTCGGGGTGCGGCAGGGCAACCACTACCTCGATCCCGCATCCCTTCTGGAACGGCGGCTCGGCCCACTCAGGCTGGTACCGGTCGATCGACGAACGGTCCGACCTGCAGGTTCATCCCGTTGGGCGTGTGCCACCGGTCCACCTGCCCGATAGCATTTCTCGGCGGTCCGTCGTGATGGCGGGCCACGAGCAATCCAGCACCCGTCCCCCTGCGGTCGCCTCGGCGCCGGGACGTGTGTCCACTCGAACCGCAGGAGAAGGAGACAACACCATGGCTGTCGTCACGATGCGCCAGATGCTGGAAGCCGGCGTCCACTTCGGTCACCAGACCCGTCGTTGGAACCCGAAGATGAAGCGTTTCATCTTCGGCGAGCGCAACGGCATCTACATCATCGACCTCGATCAGACGCTCGCCCGCGCCGAGGTCAGCTACAAGTTCGTGCGCGACCTGTCCGCCAAGGGCGGCAACGTGCTGTTCATCGGTACCAAGAAGCAGGCACAGGATCCCATCCGCAGCTACGCCGAGAAGTGCGGCATGCCGTACATCAACGAGCGTTGGCTGGGCGGCATGCTCACCAACTTCGAGACCATCTCCAAGCGCGTCGAGAAGATGAAGGAGTACGAGCGCATGAAGGTCTCGGGCGAGTTCGAGGCCATGCCGAAGAAGGAAGCCCTCCTCCTCAGCCGTGAGCTCGAGAAGCTGCAGAAGAACCTCGGCGGCATTCGCAACATGAGCAAGCGCCCCGACGCCGTCTTCATCCTCGACACGAAGAAGGAGCACATCGGCGTCACCGAAGCCAACAAGCTCGGTATTCCGGTGATCGCCGTCGTCGACACCAACGTGGACCCCGATGTCGTGCAGTTCCCCATCCCGGGCAACGATGACGCGATCCGCGCCAACGCGCTGATGTGCCACGTCATCGCCGAGGCCGTGCTCGAAGGCCGCTACATCGCCAACAAGCGCAACCCGCAGACCGCTGCCGCTCCGGCGCGCACCGCAGAGGACGAGGCCGCGTTCGCAACGGCGCAGGCCGACGCTCGCCGCCAGGCTGCTGCTGCGCAGGCCGAGCGCGACGCCCGCGTGGCCGCCGCCAAGGCCGTTGCCGCCCCGGCTGCCGACGAAGTGGCTGCCGACGAACTGGCTGCCGACGAAGTGATTGCCGAGGAAGTGGCTGCCGTGGCTGCCGAGGAAGTGGCAACCGAAACGACCCCCGCCGAAACACCCGAGAGCTGATCGAGCATGGCATTCACCGCGAAAGATGTACAGGCACTTCGCCAGGCCACCGGCGCCGGCATGATGGACGCCAAGAAGGCCCTCGAGGCCAACGACGGCGACATGGACGCCGCCAAGCAGTGGCTTCGTGAGAAGGGCCTCGCGGCCAGCGCCAAGCGCGACGACCGCGAGAACACGCAGGGCCTCGTCGCCCTGCTCATCGAGGGCACTGTGGGCGCGATGGTCAAGCTGAAGAGCGAGACCGACTTCGTGGCCGCGAGCGACCTCTTCAAGGCCGAGGCCGCCGAGCTCGTCCAGCTGGTCGTCGCCAAGGGCGAGGCCGCGGTGGCCGAGCGGGCGTCGATCCTCGACGACCTGAAGATCACGCTCAAGGAGAAGATCGAGCTGGGCGAAGTCGTCCGTATCGAGGCTGCTCCGGGGAACACCATCGACAGCTACCTGCACATGCAGGGTGGTCGTGGCGTGAACGGCGTGCTCGTCGAGATGACGGGTGCGTCGCCCGAACTGGCCCACGACGTGGCGGTCCACATCGGTTTCGCCCGTCCGAAGTATCTGGCTCGCGAGGACGTCCCGGCCGATGTGGTCGCCAAGGAGCGCGCGACGCTCGAGGTCCTCAGCCGGAACGAGGGCAAGCCCGAAGCAGCGCTGCCGAAGATCGTGGAGGGTCGGGTGAACGGCTTCTTCAAGGAGGTCGCATTGCTCGAGCAGCCCTACGCGAAGGACGACAGCCAGTCGGTCCAGAAGTTCATCGGTGGCGCGTCCATCGTGCGCTTCGCTCAAGTCGAAATCGGCTGAGTCGGCCGTATCGGCCATACTGTCGGCCATGACCTCACCCAGATGGAAACGAATCGTCTTCAAGCCATCGGGTGAGGCACTGGCCGGCGTCGGCGGCCAGGGCCTCGACGGCGAGACGCTCGCTGCGACGGCCCTCGAGATCATCGCCGTTCGTGAGATGGGGGTCGACGTCACCGTCGTCGTCGGTGGCGGCAACTTCTGGCGCGGCCGAGAAGGTGCCATGCGGGGCATGGACGCCACCCAGAGCGACCACATCGGCATGCTCGGCACCGTGATGAACGCGCTGGCATTGCAAGACGCACTCGAGCGGGCCGGCCAGACCACCCGCGTGCAGAGCGCCATCGAGATGCCACGCATCGCCGAGCCGTACATCCGTCGGCGAGCCATGCGCCACCTCGAGAAGGGGCGCGTCGTCATCTTCGCCGCTGGCACCGGCAACCCGTTCTTCACCACCGACACCGCTGCCGCGCTGCGCGCTGCCGAGATCGATGCCGAGGCGCTGCTGAAGGGCACGCACTCGGGCGTCGACGGCGTGTACGACGCCGACCCGCGCACCGTGCCCGATGCTCGAAAGTACGACGAAGTCAGCTACATCGAAGTCATGACCAAGAACCTGAAGGTCATGGACGCCACGGCGATCGCG
>JANMFL010000224.1:0-1920 GCA_031377945.1 Acidimicrobiaceae bacterium
CGCGCGCGCTGGGCCGAACTGCTCGCCACGCAGCCGCTGCTGGCCTGGTACGACCGAGTCAGGGCCGACAGCCAACTGGTCAGCACGGTGCTCGGTGCGCAGGGTGGCGAGCGTCGCCTCACCGACATCGACCATGTCGCCGAGTTGTTGGCCACCGAACTCACCGGGATGGGCAACACCTCCGCCGCGGCGCGCCGCATCCTCGACCGCATGCGCGCCGAGGCCGCGGAGGGCGACGAGCCCGATGCGCAGATGCGCCGCATCGATTCCGATGCGCAGGCGGTGCAGGTCACCACGTTGCACGGCAGCAAGGGCCTCGAGTACCCCATCGTCCTGCTGCCGTTCAGTTGGCAGGTGTCGCCGGCTCGCGGAGCAGTCGTCTACAACGACCACGACACCGGTCGCCGCATGGTCGACATCGCGTCCCGTCGGGGTTGGGACGGCCCCGACCTGCACACGGTCGACAAGGGGCGCAAGCACCACGCCGCTGTCGGTGAGCGCGGCGACCGTCTGCGGCTGCTGTACGTCGGGCTGACGCGTGCCGAGCACCGCACCATCGTGTGGTGGGCACCCGCCAAAGAGGCCGAGCGATCGGCGTTGAACGTGCTCCTCTTCGACCGCGACGACACCGGGCGGCCGCTCAACTCGCAGCCCGACATCCATCTGGGTCCGCGTGGTGGGTTCAACAGTTCGCTCGCCCCGGTCACGAACCCGGCGCCCGACCAGGTCGAGCCGCGCCTCGAACAACTCCGAGAACGCAGCGGCGGCCTCATCGATGTGGCCCGGTGTCGCATCGACCTGCCCCGCGTCCGATGGGTTGCCGAGGCACCCGACGAGGACGCGCCGCCGCTCGCAGTGGCCGATGCTCGAGGCCGTGTCGTGGAGGACCGTGCCTGGCGGCGGTGGTCGTTCACGTCGATCACCCGAACCCTCGACCAGGTCTGGACTCCCACCCCCTCCATCATCGGCGGCACCGACGAGCCCGAGGAGCCCGAGGAGCCCGAGCACCACGACGACCGCGCGGCATCGCCGACACGGCCGATCGGCGTGCCGCTCGCCGACGTGCTGGCGGGTGCGTCGTTCGGCACGCTGGTCCACACCGTGCTCGAGCGGGTCGATCCGGCGCACGCGGACTTCGCCGACCACCTGCGCGACGAGGTGCAGTTGCAGTTGCAACGCGACCGTCTCGACGTGCAACCCGATGTGCTGGTGGCCGGTCTTCTCGCCGCTGCACACACCTCGCTGGGCCCGCTCGCCGACGGTCGGCGCCTGGTCGACATCCCGGCCGCCGATCGCCTGGCCGAGCTCGACTTCGACCTGCCGCTGTGGTCGGGTGTCGGCCGGGTTTCCGCCACCGACGTGGGCGCGGTGCTGCTCGGCACGCTGCCCGCCGACGACCCCCAGCGCGACTACGCACAGCAATTGGTCGACGGGCGGTTCGAGGTGCAATTGGCCGGCTTCCTCCAGGGCTCCATCGACGCCGTGCTGCGCGTGCCCGACGCGACCTGCGGCCACCGCTACCTCGTGGTCGACTACAAGACGAACCGGTTGCACGCGCGTGGAGCGGCCGACCCGCTGGCGGCGTACCACCCCGACCTGTTGCCGGGTGAGATGGCACACCACGACTATCCGCTGCAGTCCATGCTCTACAGCGTCGCCGTGCACCGCTACCTGCGCTGGCGTTTGCCCGGTTACCGCCCCGAGCAGCACCTCGGCGGCATCGCCTACCTGTTCGTGCGCGGCATGGTGGGCGACGCCACACCCATCGTCGACGGTCACCCGTACGGGGTCTTCTCGTGGCGGCCGCCGGCCGCCACGGTCGTCGCGCTGGATCGTCTCTTGGCCAACGGAGCCCGGCTGTGAGTGCGGCCGTGAGGCCCGTGCGTCTGCCGGCCGGTGTCGAATCATTGGCTCCCTTCG
>JANMFL010000236.1:0-6034 GCA_031377945.1 Acidimicrobiaceae bacterium
CGGCGTGTCGATCTCGGAACCGAAGCAGCCCATCTGGGCGAACCCGGTGTCGTCGAGCAGCACGACCACGACATTCGGTGCCGTGGCGCCGGGATGCGGCAACTCCTCGAACCACGGCTCGCTGTCGGCGAGCGTGCGACCGATCTTCCCCTGGAATCGTTCAGAACGCATCGCCGGAACCTAACAGTTGGCAGTGATACTGACAACAGTTGGATGCGGTGCCGTCCGGCGCGCGGTAGGTTCGACGAATGGCTGGTTCGATCCTCGGTACACGCGTCCTGCGCACGGAAGACCCCGAACTGTTGCTCGGCGCGGCACGCTACGTCGACGACCTGCTCCTGCCCGGAGCGTTGCACGCGGTGTTCGTGCGCAGCGATCACGCCCACGGCCGCATCGTGGGTGTCGAACTCGACGAGGCACGCCAAGCGCCCGGCGTGGTCGGGGTCTTCACCGCGGCCGACCTCGCCTTGCGCCCGTTCCACGGCATGGTCAAGGTGCACGACCACTTCGCCAGGCCGCCTCTCGCGACCGACACGGTGCGGTTCGTGGGCGAGGCCATTGCGGTGGTCGTGGCCGACACCGAGGTGCATGCCCGCGACGCAGCCGCATTGGTGTGGGTCGACGTCGAGTCGCTGCCCGCGGTGGTGGATCCCGAGGCCGCCCTGGCCGATGGGGCGCCGCTGTTGTTCGACGACCACGGTGACAACGTCGCAGTGGCGGCGACCGACGATCTGCAGCCCGACATCTTCGGCGACGCCGACGTGGTCATTCGCGGGCGGTTCGTGAACCAGCGCGTCGCCGTTGCCCCCATGGAGCCACATGCCGCCGCGGCGACGGTCGACGAACAGGGCCGCGTGGTCGTGTACGGCAGCACGCAGATGCCGCACCTGCTGTACGGCCTGCTGCAGCGCTCGCTCGGTCTGGCCGCCGACCAACTGCGCGTCATCACGCCCCACGTCGGCGGCGGCTTCGGCGGCAAGGCGGGCCTGTACCCCGAGCAACTGGTCGTCGCCGCGCTGGCGCAGCGCCTGCAGCGTCCGGTCACATGGATCAACTCGCGCAGCGAGGACATGCTCGCGCTGGCGCACAGCCGTGCCCAGATCCAGTACGTCGAGCTCGGCTGCAAGCGCGACGGGACGTTCACCGGTCTGCGTGTCCATCTGGTCGGCGACGGTGGCGCGTACCCGGGTCTCGGCGCATTCCTGCCGGCGGGCACCCGGCGCATGTCCAACGGCACCTACGCGTTCACCGGTATCCAGTTCGACATCGCCGTGGCCGCGACGAACACCACCCCCACCGGCGCCTACCGCGGTGCGGGTCGCCCCGAGGCGACGGCGATGCTCGAACGCATCGTCGATCAGGCGGCCCTCACGTTGGGCATCGATCCCATCGAGATTCGCCATCGAAATCTGCTGGGCGACGACGTGTTCCCGTTCCGCACCATCACCGGCGTCACCTACGACACTGGTGCCTATCGCACGCCGCTCGACGAAGCGGCGCGCCTCGCCGGGTACGACGATCTGCGCCGCGAGCAGGCTGCGCGCCGTGAACGGGGTGACCGCACGCTGCTCGGCATCGGTGTCGCCGCGTATGTCGAGATCACCGCAGGCGGCGGCAGCAGTGAGTACGGCGCCGTGAAGGTGCATCCCGACGGCTCGGCCACCGTCATGGCCGGCACGTCGGCGCACGGCCAGGGTCACCAGACCGCGTTCGCGATGATCGTCAGCGCTCAGACCGGCATACCCGTCGAACGCATTCGGCTCGAGGCCGTCGACACCGATCTGGTGCGTTCGGGCGGCGGTACCGGTGGCTCGCGTTCGTTGCAGCTCGGCGGCTCGGCCGTGCATCGCGCCACCGAGTCGCTGGTCACCAAGGCTCGCCAGTTGGCGGCCCGCCTGCTCGAGGCCGACCCCACCGACGTCGTCATCGACCTCGTCGACGGCACGGTCGGAGTGGCCGGCGTGCCGGCCAGCGCGTTCACATGGAGTGACCTGGCAGCCGCGGCCGAGCGCGACGCCGACGCCGTCGACCACGAGGACGGCACGCTCGGGCTGGCCGCGCAACTCGACTTCGATCAAGGCGATGCGACGTTCCCGTTCGGTGCCCACATCGCGGTCGTCGAGGTCGACCGCGACACAGGACGGGTCACCCTCGTGCGCCACATCGCGGTCGACGACTGTGGGACGGTGCTGAACCCACTGCTCGTCGAAGGCCAGCAGCACGGCGGTGTCGCCGCCGGTGTGAGCCAGGCGCTGTACGAGCAGGTCTGCTACGACGGCGACGGCAATCCGCTCACCGGCAACTTCATGGACTACGGCATCCCGTCGGCTGCAGAGTTTCCGAGCTTCGAGGTGCACAGCACCGAGACGCCCACGCCGTTGAACCCGTTGGGCGCGAAGGGCATTGGTGAGGCCAGCACCATCGGCAGCACGCCGGCCGTACAGAACGCCGTCATCGATGCCGTGTCACATCTCGGTGTGCGTCATATCGACATGCCGTGCACCAGCGAGCGTGTGTGGCGGGCCATCCGCGATGCGGAAGCGGGCACCCTGCCCGACCCCTGGCGAGCGCCTCCGCCCGTGTTCGCCCGTCTTGCCGCAGGTCAGGCAGTGGATGAGGCCGGGTTGTCGGCCGCCGAAGGAATCTGACCCTCCGGCCTACCTACCGGGCGGTAGGGAGAGTATGATGGCGGTCGATGACCCAACTCGACGCCCCGCCCGTGCACCGGACCGGCTCGCTCAACGCCGTCCGAGACATCATCCCCGCCCGCTGCTACGAGCGCTCCACCGGGCGTGCCGCAGCGGCGCTCGGCCAGGCCTGGCTGTTGTGGCTGCTGCCCGTCGCCGCGCTGGCCTTCACCGATCGGTGGTACTTCGTCGTGCCGCTGTGGTTGCTCGCCGGCCTCGCCGTGTCGGGGTTGTTCGTGCTCGGTCACGACGCATCGCACGGCGCGCTCGTCTCGTCTCGTCGTGCGAACCGCCTGATCGCCCAGGTGTGCATGGGGCCCAGCGCCCACGTCGAGGCTGCCTGGGATCTCGGCCACAACCGCATCCACCACGGGTACACGACCCGTGAGGGTTTCGACTTCGTGTGGCACCCGCTCACCCCGGCGCAGTACGCCGAACTCGGTCGGCTGAAGAAGTGGCAGCATCGCCTCGAGTGGTCGTGCCTGGGCTCGGGCGCCTACTTCATGCGGTCCGTGTGGTGGGAGAAGATGTGGCGCCACAACGCCAAGGGCGCTCGTCGCAACGCGATCCTTCGCGACAAGGCGACGCTCACCGCGGCCATGGTGCTCGCCGTTGGCGGTGCGGCAACCGTCGGCGCACTCACGGGCGGCTGGACCGACGCGATCTGGTTGCCGGTGAAGTTGTTCGTCGTGCCGTTCTTGCTGTTCGTGCATGTCATCGGCTGGACCGTGTACGTGCACCACGTCGCACCCGACATTCGCTGGTGGCCGCGCAAGGAGTGGTCGCAGTTCCGCGGTCAGATGGAGAGCACGACCATCCTCCACGTGAACAAGGTCGTGAACCGGTTGTGGCTGCACAACATCATGGTGCACGTCCCGCATCACGTCGATGCCCGTCTGCCGTTCCATCAGTTGCCCGCGGCGGCCGATGCGATCATCGAACACTTCCCCGACACCGTCCGTGAAGGCCGGCTGTCCATGCGCGACTACCTGCGCACCACCAAGGCCTGCAAGCTGTACGACTTCGAGGCCGGCACGTGGTTGCCGTACTCGGCCGCTGCCACTGCGCCCGCCGCGTCCTGACGGCGGTCATCGCGGCCACCCCGGCCTGACGGGCCCGCTCGCCCGGCGTGTCCCATCCTGGCCCCGAGGCAGGTGGTTGGGCGCGATACGTCCCAATACTGGGACGAGTCGCACCCACGGGCGCGGAGTGACCCAGATTTGGGATGTTTCGCGCCCAGTGGCTCCATCTGCCGGGGAGCGCGCCGAGTGCTCGTTGTGTGCGCTCGACGACCGGCGTGGAGCGCGGATACCCGGGCCGGGGGTCAGTCCTCGAGCAGTCGGCCCAGCGACTGCACCGATTCGATGAACTCGTCGATCATCTCGTACACCACCTGCGCCGCCGGCTTGGCGACGTTCATGCTGCCGACGATCTGGCCGACGAAGTAGTTCGCCAATTGCTCGGCGCCACTGCCGGCGCGGTACGAGGCGCGCTCGATGCGGGCCCTCGCCTCGCCGACCAGGATGGGCTGCAGCGGCATGGGCAGCGGACGCGGGTTGGCCGGGTCGTCCCACTCGTCGGTCCAGGCCGAACGCAGCTGGCGCGCCGGCTTCCCGGTGAGCGATCGCGAGCGCAGTGTGTCGCTGGAGGTGGCGGCGAGGAACTTCTTCTTCACCACCGGGTGGGTCTCGGCCTCGTCGGTGGTGAGCCACACCGAGCCGCACCACACGCCCTGCGCACCGAGGGCCATCGCCGCGGCCATCTGTCGGCCGCGGCCGATGCCGCCTGCGCCGAGCACGGGCACCGGTGCCACCGCGTCGACGATCTCGGGAATGAGCACCATCGTGCCCACCTCGCCGGTGTGGCCGCCTGCTTCGGCGCCCTGGGCGATGATCATGTCGATCCCGGCGGCCACGTGTCGTTCCGCGTGCTGGGCCTTGCCGGCCAGGGCACCGATGAGACGACCCTCTTCCTTCACCCGTTCGATCATGTGCGCCGGGGGCGGACCCAGCGCGTTCACCAGCAGGCTGGGCCGATGGGCGAGCGCGATCTCGAGCAGCGGGTCGGCCTGTGCGGCCGAGAACGGTGCTGCGGTGCCGCTGAGGTCGCCGCCCGAGCGGCTGCGCGAGCCGGTCTCGTCGTCGGGCAGCGGTGGGACGTCGTACTTGGCGAGCAGGTCCGTCACGAACTGGCGATGCGCGTCGGGGATCATCCCGACGATGTCGGCCATGGTGAGGCCGCCGTGGTCGGAGCCGGCGTACTTGGCCGGCACGATGAGGTCGACGCCATACGGCCGGTCGCCGATCTCTTCCTCGATCCACTTCAGATCGATCTCGAGTTGCTCGGGCGTGTGTGCCACCGCGCCGAGCACGCCCATACCACCCGCCTTGCTGACCGCCGCGACGACGTCGCGGCAGTGGGTGAACGCGAGGATCGGCACGTCGATGGCGAGCAGATCGGTGATGGCGGTCTTCATGGTGTCGGCCTCCCTGGGGCGAGCGTCACGCTATGCCGCACACGTCGAGTGCGACGAGCGCGAGGGTTCGCGCCGTGACCGCGATTTCGTCGACCGGCACGCACTCGGCTGGACCGTGGGCCAGCATCGCGTCACCCGGCCCGTACTGCAGGGTGGGAATGCCGCCCAGACCCGTCAGCAGCCGCAGATCGCTGCCGTACGGGGCGCCGTACACCTCGAGCGGACGATCGCCACTGGCCACGCCGTGCGCGCCCTGCACACGGTGCACCAGGTCGCTGTCGATGGGAATTCGACCCGAGGCGAACTGGCCTCCCCACCACTCGACCTCGGCCGGGTGCTCGCGCAACCACGGGTCGGCGGCGCACGCCTCGGCGACCGCGACCTCGAGTTCGCGCCGTGCATCGGCCATGGGTTCGCCGATCGCGACGCCGAGGCGGCCGTCGGCCACGAGCAGGTCGGGTACCGACGACGCCCAATCGCCGGCGTGGACGATGCCGATGGAGAGGGGGTGCGCCAGCGGCCACCTGGCGGCGAGCGGATCGACGACGTCGTGCCGTCGAACCTCGAGACGCTGCAGCGCCTGGAAGATGGGCCAGAACTTCTCGATCGCGCTCACGCCCTCGGTGCGTCGTGCGGCATGCGTGGCCTGGCCGCGGATGCGCAGGCGGAACGTCAGCGCGCCTGAGTTCGCCGGGATGATGTCGAGCGTGGTGGGTTCGGGAATCACGCAAGCGTCGGCGGTCCAGCCGCGCTGCAGCAATCCGAACGTGCCCAGTCCGCCGTCCTCCTCGCCCTGCACGGACGCGAGCAACAGATCGCCCCGTAGCCGGACGCCGGACGCACGGATGGCCTGCACGGCCCAGTGGGCGGC
>JANMFL010000257.1:0-3219 GCA_031377945.1 Acidimicrobiaceae bacterium
AGCAGGTGCCGCAGCGTGATGGCCGGCGCCCCCTCCGGGCCGCGCACAGGGGCGAGCTCGGGCGCGTACTCGGCCACCGGGAGATCGAGGGCCACGACTCCCTCGTCGCGCAGGGCGAGCACGGCTGCCGCGGTGAAGCTCTTGGTCATCGACGCAATTCGGTACACCGTGTGCTGATCCGGAGTGCTGCCATCGTGCAGCACTCCGACGCCACCCGAGTCGCTGAGCGCGCCGTCGCGCACGAGTCCCCACGCGATGGTGGGGCAGTGGTGCTCGACGGCGGTGATGTCGACGAGGTGTCGGAGCGCGTCGTGAGTGCTCACAGTGCCGAGGTGATGGACGCGAAGAGCTGGTCGTAGGTGTGGTTCGCGGGGAACTGCGGGAACTCGGCGGCGATGCTGTCGGGGGCGTGGAACCAGAAGCCGGCGTCGGCGGCGCCGAGCATCGCCGCGTCGTTGTACGAGTCGCCGGCGGCGACGACGCGATAGTTCAGGCCGCGCAGCGCGTCGACGGCGTGACGTTTCTGGTCCTGCATGCGCAGTGCGTAGTCGACGATTCGGTCGTCGCGCACGATCAACTGGTGGCACAGGATGGTCGGCATGCCGAGATGGCGCATGAGTGGCGCACCGAACTGGTCGAACGTGTCGCTGAGGATGATGACCTGGGTGCGTGCCCGGAGTGCATCGAGGAACGCCTTCGCACCGGGCATCGGCTCGAGGCCGGCGATGACGTCGGTGATGAGGCTCATCGTCAATCCCTCGCGCTCGAGGATGTCGAGCCGATACTTCATCAACGTGTCGTAGTTCGGTTCGTCGCGGGTGGTGCGGCGCAGGTCGTCGAGGCCGGTGCGCTCGGCGACCGCGATCCAGATCTCGGGGACGAGCACCCCCTCCAGGTCGAGGGTCACGATCGTTTGCTGGGGGGCGGGCTCGGTACTCACGGTGTCCTATTCTGTCCGAACGCCGCCGGGGGCGCGAAGAAGGGGAATCTTTCCATGCCGATCAGCACGATGATGGACGACTATCAGCTCACCCTGAAGCCGATCTTCGAGTTCGGGCGCCAGGTCCACGCGAACAAGAAGATCATCACGTACACCGGGGCCGAGGAGGGTGGCGGCTACACCGAGGCGACGTTCGCCGAGGTCGCCGATCGGGCCGACCAGTTGGCTGCAGCGCTCACCAAGCTGGGCGTGCAGCAGGGCGACCGCGTCGGCACGTTCCTGTGGAACAACCAGACACACATGGAGGCCTACCTGGCGATTCCGGTGATGGGCGCGGTGCTGCACACCCTGAACATCCGCCTCTTCCCCGAGCAGCTCGCCTACGTCATCAACCACGCCGAGGACAAGGTCATCATCGTCGACGCCTCCATCGCGCCGCTCCTTGCACGCGTGCGGCACGAGCTGACGACCGTCGAGCACATCGTCGTCAAGGGGACCGGCGACACCGCCGGACTCGGTGAGGGTCTGCTCGACTACGACGAGTTGCTCGCCGCCGAGCAGCCCGGCTTCGAGTACCCCGACGTCGCCGAGAACACCGGCATGGCCATGTGCTACACGAGCGGCACCACGGGCAACCCCAAGGGTGTGATGTACAGCCATCGCAGCACGTACATGCACTCGCTGATGGTCACGTCCACCGCCAACATCGCCTTGTCCGAGCACGATCGCATGTTGGTCATCGTCCCGATGTTCCATGCCAACGCGTGGGGCACCCCGTATGCGGCATGGATGGTCGGCGCCGACCTCGTCTTCCCACAGCAGTTCCTGCAGGCGGCACCGCTGACGCGCATCATCGACGACACCAAGCCCACGCTCACCGGGGCCGTGCCCACCGTGCTGAACGACCTGCTGCACAACGCACCGAACGCCGACCTGAGCAGCCTGCGGCTGGTCATGTGTGGTGGTTCGGCGGTGCCCCGCGGCCTCATCGACGGCTTCCGCGACACCTTCGGCCTGCCCGTCGTGCAGGGTTGGGGCATGACCGAGACCAGCCCGGTGTGCGCCATCGGCCACCCGCCGAAGGACATGGGCGATCTCAGCGAGACCGACTGGCGCGTCAAGACGGGCCGCATCATCCCGGGTGTCGAGCTGCGCATCACCGACGACATGGGTGTGCCCCAACCGTGGGACGGCGAGGCACTCGGCGAGATCGAGGTCCGCGGTTCGTGGATCACGGCCTCGTACTACAACGTCGATGACCCCGAGAAGTTCCACGACGGGTGGCTGCGCACCGGCGATGTCGCCAGCGTGCTCCCCAACGGGTACGTGATGATCAGCGACCGCGCCAAGGACGTCATCAAGTCAGGTGGCGAATGGGTCAGCTCGGTCGACCTCGAGAACACGATCATGGGTCACCCGGCCGTGCTCGAGGCGGCCGTCATCGGTGTTCCCGACGATCGCTGGGACGAGCGTCCGCTCGCCTGCGTGGTGCTGAAGGCCGGCGAGACGCTCACGGCCGCCGAGTTGCGTCAGTGGCTCAGCGAGCGCACCGCCAAGTTCTGGCTGCCCGAGCGGTGGGCGTTCATCAGCGAGGTCCCCAAGACCAGTGTCGGCAAGTTCGACAAGAAGGTCCTTCGCGCCGCCAACGAGAAGGGCGACCTCGAGGTCCAGAACCTCGCCTGACCCGGCCAACCCGCGCGAACTTAAGTTCCTGGTGCACACCCCGCGAACTCAGGTGATGCGGGACGGGGTGATGCGGGACGGGGTGGTGCCGGACACCGTCGTGCGGTGCAACTCGCGGCGGTGGCCGCGGTAGTCGTTCAGCGCGTTGTGCTGCGTGGTGCGGTTGTCCCAGATGGCCAGGGTGTCGACCGACCACCGGAACCGACAGGTGAACGCGTCGCGGGTGCTGTGCTGGTACAGGTGCTGCAGCAACGGCGCGCTGTCGGCGGCGGACCAGCCGTCGAACCGGACCGAATACGTGGGGTTCACGAACAGCGCCTCGCGACCGGTGTCGGGATGCACCGTCACCGCAGGGTGCACGTGCTCGGCCAGGGCGTCGTCGGAGGTGTCGATGCGCATGCTGCGACCGTCGGCCGTACGGGCCAACGCGCCGTCGGCCGAGTACGCCCAGCCCGCCGAGTGGACGACGTTCGTGGCTCGCAACATGTCCTGCAGTCCTTCGCTGAGCGTCGCGAATGCGAGCTCCTGGTTGCTCCACATGGTGTCGCCACCGACCGGCGGGACGTCGACCGACCAGAGCAGCGTGAACGCCGGTG
>JANMFL010000283.1:0-10488 GCA_031377945.1 Acidimicrobiaceae bacterium
GGTTCACCACTGCGTAGCTGCTCACGACAGTTCATCCTTCTGGGATCGTTCGCGTCCTCGTCGACGCGAGTGCCGTCCACGGTACCCGGTCACACCGGGTCGTGTCGCCGTGCCACGCGTGGCGTCATTCCACCGCCAAGAGGCAGGGCCATGCGAGGCGATCAGTCGGCGAATCGATCCACGGCTGGCCACGAATCGGCCGGGGGTACCTTGGAACGGTCGACGGTGATGGCGCGCTCGATGCGCACCGGATCGGCGCCGAGTCGCGTGTACTGCAGGACGATGGTGTGCGGACCTGCGGCGAGCGGGTCGACGGAGCCCATCGGGCCCACCGCCACCACCTCGCCATCGACCGACCACATCAGGGCCTCGCGGTCCAGCGGTGCTGCTGGGTGCTCCGGATCCAGCGCCATTCCTTCGAGCGCGATGGGCATCCCCTCGGTGACGACACCGCCGACGACGGGCTGGGTCATGTCGAGCACGGGTCCGATGGGTTCCAGCTCGAAGGTGCGGGTGCGTGCCAGCGCGGTGCGTACCCCGTCGGAGTAGGCGACGAAGAACTCGCACCGATCACCACCCGGCAACCGGTCGGGGTCGATGGTGACACGGCGCGACGTCGGACCGATGTACACGGTGTGGAACCCTCGCTCGGCCCAGCGATACACCACTTTCACGAAGGCGACATCGGGCTCGGCAGCCCGTGAGAGCTCGAGGTTCAGGACGGCGGGCTCGCCACCGGGGAACCCAGGCGTGCCGCTTCCCTTTCGGCTGCGCTTGCGCTGCTGTGCACGAGCGTCGCCGCGCCTCGGTGGTGAAGCCAGCTCGACCCGCACCTGCGGCGGCTCGGGGATCCGCACCGACCACAGGATCCGGTCGCCGTCGCGGAGCCGCACCGTGGACGCTCCCTCGTCGATGGCGACGTAGACGCGAATGCGCCAGGTCTGTTCCCCTGGAGCGCACACACCCTCCGGCTCGACCGAGGGCCGCTCGGAACGCACCACTCGCCCGTCGTCGTCGAGCGTCTCGGCGACCACAACGCCGTGGTCGGGCTGGTTCGGTTCGGGACGTTCACGGATGAACGTCGTGGACTCGCAGCGGCGCGGCGTGAAGTCGCCGTCACGATCCAGCCGACCGCGAATGAGGAGGTACTCACGTTCCATGACGACTCCTCGTGCAATTGCGTCGAGCGGTGTTCACGGTCCGACCTCGTTCCACAGTCGGGTCCACCGAGCGGGTATCGGCCACGTCTTCTCCGGGGTTCCCCAGTACGTCATCACGTCGGCCACACCGGTACCGGTGAGCGTGAGCGCCCGTGGTTGCGTGGCACCCGACGTACCCGCCGTGTCGAACGGGACATCGAGCTGCTTCGCGTTGTTCGGCCAGGCCGATGCCGCATCGCCACCGGACGGTGCGCCCGGACCGGAGGCCGGCAGGCGGACATGCTGCTGGTTGAGGCAGTGCGAGATCTCGTGCGCCGCGTACGGCCCGTCGCTGGGCGGTGTGTAACAGACGTTCGACGGGATTCCGTAGGCCTCACCGCGTTGAAAGTCCCCGGGGATCAGCACCCAGATGGTGCCGTCCTCGTCGGGGCAGTCGGCACCAAGCCATTCCCAGATCGCTTCCCAGGTCGAACAATTGTGCTCATCGTCGAAGTCGTTCAGCATGTTTCGCCGCTCGGCGGAGATCGCGTTCGCCGAAGCGCCCGATGTTCGGTTCTCGACACCGTGTCCGGCGAGCGCGGCGATCCCTGCGGTCGGCGTGGGGAGCAGCGGCACCGCGCCGCGCAGCGTGTTGACACACACGGCGTCAGAAGGTGCGCCGGCACCGTTCCAGTTGACGCGGACATAGCGGAACTGCAGCGTCCGACGCGACCCGTACGTGACAGACGGGCAGTTGCGGGTGATGGTCTGACTCTGCCCGGCGTAGCCGCCGATCGCACCGAAGCCGTTGACGCGCACCTCCACCTGGTAGGTCGCCGTGCCCCAGCACCACCCGCTCGGCAACATGAAGTTCAGCGAATCGGTGGTGACGTTGAACGAAGGGCTCGCCACGACGGTCGTCGAGGTTCCGGGCGTCGCCATCATCGGAGCAGTCGCCGGTGCCGGATCGATCCAGCCCGACCACACGCCGCCGCGGAACATGCGGATGCGGCCGGTGACGTTCGGGACGACGTCGCCGTTCCACCCGGCCAATCCGTGGCCCAGCAGGACGCGCACCACCGTCGGCTTGTTCGCGACCATCTCGACGCTGTGCGTCGCGGTCTGGATGGATTGCGTCACCTGAATGCCGCTCACCTTCACGTTCGGTGGGCGAGTGGTGATCACCGTGACGGCGCGCGAGACCGAACCACCGCAAGCTCCCGCTGCGGTGATCGTATACTGCCAAACCGCGGGTCCGGTGTGGCTGACTGCGCCGAACGCGTAGGTGCCGACCAATGCACCGGTGGCATACGAGGTCGAGCCACCGAACTGCGGCCCCTGTGGGCTCGTCCGAGTGATCGTGACCGTCGAGCAGTTCCGGGCGGTCCACGCGAGGGTGAGCGGTTCGCCACTCTCGTGAACGTGCATCACCTCGTTGTCGACAGTGAACGAGTCGATGACGGCCGCGCCCGCGGTGATGGACACGATGGGTGAAGCCGGAGGGCACTCATGGAACGGACGCACCGCCGGACGGTTGCGCGGCGCGCAGAAGAGTCGTGCGAGTTGAAGCTCGAGGTCGGCCATGCGCGCCGCCCATGCGTCGTACGCGGCGATGTACGCCGCGTCGCCGAAGCCGACAGGGCCCGACGCGACGTTCACGGGCAGGACGGCACGGATCCTCGTGTTGGACCAACTGATCGGCGTCACGGGACGGCATCCATCGAGCGTCGGAAGGAGCAGCGCCGTGTTCGCCGGTTGCTTGGCACCGAAGCCGACGCCGTTGATCGTGATCGCGTCGCCGTCGCACTGACCGCCGAGCACCACCGACGTGATGCCGGTGGTCCACACCGCGGGGGTGGGCGCAGGCGGAGGCGGTGTGGCGAGGAGGTTCAGAATTCGACGCGACTCGACGACGCAGGCGATCCACCGCGTGATGGCCGGGTCGATGAAGTTCTGGTCGGGGAACGGATTCCACGGATAGACCGGGCACCAGTCGTCGGGGTCCCACCGTTTCGGTCGGCGGTACTTGCCGAGCAGACCAGCGATGAGGTCGTCGATCGGCGTGTCGTGGTGACCCGGGAGCCCCGGCAGGCCGCCGATTCCGCCGATTCCGCCGATGCCACCGATGCCGCCGGGTAGACCGGGGAGTGCTGGCAGACCGGGAAGTCCTGGCATTGCCGGACCGGCGCCGCTCATCGTGCTCATCAGTGGTGGATCGGCCACGGCGAACACGTCGATCCATCCAAGCCGACCGGCGTGCCGAGCGTCGACCAACGCGTCGATGGCGCCCTGCACTCCACCGAACCGATGTCCCGTCACCAGTTGCACTGCGAGAGTGCTGTCGGCGGCGAGCGCGACGACGGTGTCCAACGCATGCTCCACGTCGAGGCCGCTGCGGACCGCCACATTGCCCACCGCCACCAACAACTCGGTCACCGAGCGTTGATCGATGACGCCACGTTCGTCGTTCCGGTCGTCGTCCCGGTGGTCGCTGTGGGAACGCGGTGCCGATGGGGCCTCGACTGCCGGGGCGCCGCACACGGCGCAGCCGCACGAATCGCATCCGCCCGAGCAGCATCGGCACGAGGAGTTCCGCTTTGCGCTGGGCGGACGGTCGCGGTCGGCGACACCGGTGATGCGCGCGGCGAACTGCAGCAGTTCCGCCAACTCCTGTGCAGCGTGGGCATCGCCCTGCTCAGCCCGACGAACGACACCATCAATCCGCTCGATGACGCGAAGCGGCGCCGAGACCCCGTCGACCAGACGACCGAAACGTGCGACGCTGCCGGAACTGTCCAGAGAGGTCGCTCCCGCGACAGCCGCGAGGGCACGTCCCAGTGCAGACCAGTTGACGATCGACTCGTTCATCAACCCCCCATTCGTCATCGGGGACCCCGGCGAGGCCAGATCGATCGAGTGTGACAGGTCTCGTTGGAGGGCGCTACCCCTCAGCCCGAGGGTTACCGGCACCTTGACGAACGAGCGCCAGGGTCACCGCGGAGCGTGGCAATCGGCAGTCAGAGCCATGGCCCGTCCTGGAGCCTCACGGGCTGGTCGAACTCACCCGCGCATGAATCCCTGTCACACCCCTCGTGCACGATGCGCTCATGGCCAACGTCATCGCCGAAACCTGGCAGCAACTGGCGAACTGCGCCGGCATCGAGCCCGATCTGTTCTTCCCTGCGTTGGGCGGCGACCCGATGTGTGCGAAGGCCGTCTGTCGTGGCTGCGTCGTTCGACACCAGTGCCTCGAGGACGCACTCGCGCGCGACGAATGGGCGGGCGTCTGGGGTGGCTACACCGCCGTCGAGCGGCGTCGCCTGGTCCGCCGCCGTGCCGCACGAGCTTGAGGGCACGGCATGCGGCATCGGCCCTTGACTGTAGTGATCGCTGCGAATATGTTTCGCAGGAATCCACGAGAACGAGTTCGTCCTCCTGCGCAAGGCCGCGACGGGGGCCGTGGTGTTCTTCGAGCGCCTGGACCGTCATCGCCTCGATCACGGCTGGCGCAAACTGCCGGTGAACAGCGTCTTCGAGGTCCACCAGGGCAAGATCACCGTGTGGCGTGACTACTTCGACGTCGCGACCGCCGCGAAGATCCACCACCCCACCGCAGCCTGAGTTCGTCCCGGAACGGCGTCAACGAGGGGGAAGCATGCCGCGCGTCGACTCGGACGAACGCGCGTCAGGCCGCCGGAAGACCGAACTTCGGATAGTCGTTGTCGACCATCGCGACATAGGTCCACACCCGGTAGTAGTAGTTCGAGACCCGCACCAGGAACGCGCGCATGCCGGAAGGCCAGGCGCCCGTGAACAGCACGGCGAACCAACCGGCGATCGCCACCGCTGCAGCACCGATGAAGAAGAACAGCAGCACGAAGTAGTGCGGGATCGCCTTGAACACGTTGAGTGCCGCTGAGCGCGGCACCGACTCGGGCACTGCGGGCAGGTTCAGCCGTACGGGCGGATAGGCGTCGTTGTCGGCCGTGGTGGTGGTGAAATCGAACGGCGGGTAGGTCTCTGAGTAGCCGAGCAGGAAGCCGGTTGCTCGGGTGTTGTAACGCTCGTACATGGCCATCACACCGAACAGGCTGGGGTTCAAGGTGCCGGTGAAGATCAGCATCAGCCAGTAGACGAGGAACACCGCGTTCGCCAGGATCTGCAACCCGTAGAGGATGACGGCGTGCGGGATGTACAGCACCCAGTTGACGAGCGGCCGCCACCGCGCCAGTTCGTACGGCGACTCGACCACCAGGTAGGGCTGCGGACTGTCGATGGTCACGTGACTCACGGGAACCTCCTCGGGTGGGTGCACCCTCGTGTCCATTCTCGGAGCAGCGCCTCACCCGCACAAGAGCCGACGGTCACATCGGTTCCGACTCTGCGGCTCGAGGCACCGCCGGGGTGTCGTACCATTGTTCGTCCGGGCGCCGAATCGACGTGGGGGAATCATGAACGACATCAGCATCGCGATGTTCACGGTCGCGGACCAGGACGCGGCCATCGCCTTCTACACCGGGCAGCTCGGGTTCGAAGTGCGGGCCGACAGTCAGTTCGGGCCGAACGGCGAGTACCGGTGGGTCGAAGTCGCCCCGCCTGGGTCGCACGCCCGCCTTGCACTCAATCCGCCGATGGGCGGATCGCCCGGCGGGGGCAGCATCGGCGTCGAGACAGCCGACGTGCTCGCCGAGTACCGCCGACTCGCCACCATCGGTGGCATCGACCTCGATCCCGAGCCGGTGCAGACCCCGGGCGCTCCGCTGCTGTTCATGATGCGCGATCCGGATGGCAACCACATCGCCGTCGTCCAGTCCGCCGAGTCGGCGTCCTGAGGTGCTGCCGATGAAGCCGAAGAACACCATCTGCCTGTGGTTCGATCGCGATGCCGAGGATGCCGCACGGTTCTACGCCGCGACCTTCCCCGACAGCTCCGTCGGTGCCATCGCGACGGCGCCGAGCGACTTCCCCGACGGCAAGGAGGGCGATGTGCTCACCGTGGAGTTCACCGTGATGGGCATCCCATGCCTCGGACTCAACGGTGGCTCCGCGTTCCAGCAGAGCGAGGCCTTCTCGTTCCAGATCGCCACCGACGACCAGGAGGAGACCGACCGGCTCTGGAGCGCGATCGTCGACAACGGCGGCCAGGAGAGCGCGTGCGGTTGGTGCAAGGACAAGTGGGGCCTGTCGTGGCAGATCACACCGCGGGCACTCAGCGAGGCGATGGCCGGCCCCGACCCGGCCGCGTCCAAGCGAGTGTTCGAGGCGATGATGACGATGCGCAAGATCGACATCGCCGCCGTCGAACGCGCCCGCCGCGGCTGACCGACCCGGCAGGTGGCATCCTGTCGAGGTGTTCGATGATCGTTGCGCGGCGACTTTGACGACGAAGGTGGGCGATGGCGATCGGCTCGAATGAGATCGATCCCGATCGGATCGCCCGGTTGCACGCCGATGAGTTGAGCCGCTTTCGATCTCAACGGCCCCGTTCGCTCCAGTTGATCGAACGAGCCCGTGGCCACATGCCCAACGGTGTGCCGATGGCATGGATGGCGACCGACAACGATCAGCCGATCTACGTCGACCACGGCATCGGGGCATCGATCGTCGACGTCGACGGCCATTCGTATCTCGACTTCAACACCTCCGATGTGGCGATGTTCTGCGGACACGCAGTCCCCGAGATCGTCGAAGCAGTGCGACGCCAGGTCGGGCGTTCGACCCAGTTCCTGCTGCCGACCGAGGATTCGATCGTGGTCGCCGAGGAGCTCGCCGATCGATATCCGGTCGGGTTCTGGCAGTTCACGCTGTCCGCAACGCAGGCCAACACCGAAGCCATTCGTCTTGCGCGCGCGGTCACCGGTCGCGACGTCGTCGTGCTGTTCCAAGGTCACTACCACGGTCACTTCGAAGAGGGGTTGGTCGACCTCTCCGGTCGCGACCCGCATCCGGTGTCCCGCGGCTTGTCGAAGGCGGTCACCGGCCGAACCCGGATCGTGCCGTTCAACGACGTCGAACGCCTGCGCGCGGCGTTGGCCACCGACGATGTCGCCATCGTCCTCACCGAGCCGGCGATGACCAACCAGGTCCACTTCGTCGAACCGGCCTCGGATTGGCACACGACGCTCCGCGAACTCACCCGCCACCACGGGACCCTCCTTGCGCTCGACGAAACCCACACGCATGTCGTCGGCCGTGGTGGAGCAACCGGACTCTGGCAACTCGAACCGGACATCGTCACCATCGGCAAGTCGATCGCCGGCGGAATCCCCCTCGGCGCCTACGGCGTCACTGCGGCGCTCGCCGACGAGTTGCACGTGGGCCGCAACGTCGCCACCGGGGGCACCCTGTTCGGCAATCCGCTGTCCGCAGCAGCGGCACGGGCAACCCTCACCGAAGTGCTTACGCCGGCCGCCTACCGTCACAGCACAGCGCTCGGCGGCCAACTCGCCGACGGCATCCAACATGCCATCGAGGTCCACCGGCTTCCCTGGACGGCCACCCGCTTCGGACCCCGATCGGGCCAGTGGTACGGACCCGCGCCGCTCACCAGCACCGAGGCCCTCGCTCTCGCAGTCGCCAACGTCGGCCTCACACGGCTGATCCGCATCTGGCTCGCCAATCGGGGAATCTGGGAGGCGCTCCCAGGGGCCGGACCGAACGTGCCGCTCCCTGCCACCAGCGACGACATCCAGCACTACCTCACCGCATACGGCGAACTGCTCGACGCGCTCACGACCTGACCAACGCAGTGTTGGCGGTGCTGCCCAACGTCGGCTGGTACGACATTGGACGAGGTCGTTCCGGCTCCGAAGTACGATCTGCGGATGACAGCGAACCAGCGCATCTACACGAAGGCCCTGTACGGCTTCGACCACGTGGTCCGCTCGGTACCGACGTCGGCCTGGTCGAACCCGTCACCGTGCGAAGGCTGGTCCGCGAGGGACGTCCTGGGGCACGTCATCGCCGTGCAGGGCTACGTCGAATCGCTCGCACGCGGTGTCGAGCCGACGCTCAACCCGTACGGCATGCCGGGTGACATCGCCGGTGACGACCCGATGCGCGCCTGGGCCACGGCACGCGAGTCCGTGCTGGAGGCCATCGATCAGCCCGGCGTGCTCGAGCGCACCGTGCAGACCTTTCGCGCCGAGGAGACGATCGACAACTTCCTGGCCTGGAACGTGGTCGACACGCTTGCGCACACCTGGGACCTCGCCCGCGCGTGCGGATCGAACGACTCGCTCGATGACGACCTGGCGATGCACGCACTCGCCCATGCGGCGCCTGTGGTCGACGCGATGCGTCAGCCCCCGTTCTTCGGCGACCCCACGGTCGCCCCCGATGGCGCACCGCCCGCAGCGCAGTTCCTCGCGCTGCTCGGTCGACCGGTCGACTGACCCGCCCACCGGCACTGCGACGCCGAGCGTCGTTGCTCAGTCGGCCACGTCGGCGGCGCTCACGACCTTCACCGGTGTGAGCTTCACCACGAGTTCACCGGCCACCCCGTTGCGCTCGCCGTACTGCGCTGCCCGGTCGGCCCCCATGTAACGCCCGCCGAGTCGAGCCGCCCACCGACGCACCACGTCGAGGTCGTCGATGAGCTCCACGGTGCCCTCCACCACAACGAACGAGAAGGGCGGTCGGTCGTCCTGCACACAGATCGTCGCCTGTCCCGTGCGGGCCAGGTTGCGGCCCTTCACGCTGTCGACGCCGGTGTTGAACCAGATCGCACCTTCATCGATGTCGATCCAGACCGGTGCCGCGTGTGGCCGACCGTCGGCGCGCACCGTGGCGAGCACGGCTGGCCGGGGCGCTTCGAGCACGAACAATGGCCACTGCTCGTCGGTCATCGGTCGATAGCTCATGGGCTCCCCTTCGGTGACGGCGTCGACGTCGACGTCACCCTACGTGTTGTCGAACCCCTGGCAGTTCAGCCGCCGAGGCTCATGGTCGGCGGGTTCTCCGCCGCGAGCACCGCGTCGAACCGGGGCTGAAGGCCACGCACCATCTGCATGTCGGTGAAAACCCAGAATCGGTTGGCGAGGATGGCGTCCTGCACCAGCTCGGCGACGGCGGTGGGCTCCATGCCGGAGCGCAACTGGTCGCGCACGAACGTCTCCATCATCTCTTCCACGGGCGTGTGCTCCACCCCGAGCGCCGGTGCTGCCCACTCCGGTCGGTTGCGGGCCGAGTCGGCGATCGCGGTGTTCACCCATCCGGGGCACAGGCACGACACGCCGACACCGGCGGTTCGCAACCGTTCGTCGTGGTACAGGCCTTCGGTGATGCCCACCACGGCCCACTTGCTGGCCGTGTAGGCGGAGTGGCCGGGGAAGTGACCCGCCATCGACGCGGTGTTCACGATGTGCCCGTCGCCGTGCTCCACCAGGTGCGGCAGGAAGGCGCGGTGGCCGTGGATGACACCCCACAGGTTCACGTCGAGCACCCACCGCCACTCGGCTTCGGTGACGAACTTCCCACCCGACGGACCGGTGCCGGCGACTCCGGCGTTGTTGCACAACACGTGCACCCGCCCGAACCGCTCGATGGCCGCGTCACGAAGTCGGTCGACCGCCGAACCGTCGGTGACATCGGTGATGACGCCGATCGCCTCGGCGCCGGTGGCCGTGATCGCTTCGACCGCTTCGTCGAGCTTCGGCGCCTCGACGTCGGCGAGCACCACGCTCATGCCGGCTCGGGCGAACCGTTCCGCGAATGCGCGACCCATTCCCGATCCGGCCCCTGTGACGACTGCGGTCTTCCCCTCCAACGAGTCCATCGGCGGAGCGTAGGCGCGCCCGGTCTCAGCGCAGCGAGATCAGCAGTTCGTCGAGTCGAGCGAATGCCGCAGGCATCGCTTCCTCTGCGCCGCCCGCGGCGTCGAGCGCTTCCTTGGCGGAGGTCCTGCCACGATCGAGCGATCGGGCAGCTCTTCGCCGACAGTCGTGATCGCCTAACCTCACCGACTGTCGTCTGACATGTCCTCGGAGGTTCTTGTGCTGATTCTTGCTCTGATCGGGTTCGGGATGATGATTGGCTGGATCGCGCAGCTGATCCTCGGCATGGGCACACGTCCGAACGGCCAGTCGTTGGCTGCGGGATTGATCGGCTCGTTCGTCGGTGGCCTGCTGGTCAGCCTCATCGGTGGCGACGGGCTCGCCTTGCGCCCAAGCGGAATCATCGGTTCGCTCGTCGGTGCGATCATCGTGGTGTTGATCTGGAATGCGTACACGGCTTCGCAGAAAAAGAAGCTGGCCGTCTCCAAGGAGGATCTCCGCTCGGGCAATCCGCAAAAGCGCGCCCATCCCGGCGCCAACAAGTAGTCGCCCGGAGCAGTACATACCGGCGGGAA
>JANMFL010000289.1:0-7412 GCA_031377945.1 Acidimicrobiaceae bacterium
ACGAGCTCCGCAAGGGTCGTCAGTATCAGGTGGGTGACGAGTCCGAGCATCCGACGGGGCCGATCATCGTCGTCGACCACGAGGCGGTGCGACCGATCGCCACCGACCTGTGGGAGCGTGGCCCCGACGATCTGCCACCCGGTGTCTCGAGGCTGCTCGACGAGTGCGATACGACGTACCGCACATTGCTCGCCGAGCTGGAAGGTGCGCTGAGCGGCGACCCGGACGGTCTGCTCCGCGCGACGCCGATCATGTACCAGCTGGGTCATCAGGCGCGGGCGCTGACGAAGATCCCGGTGGGTGACGGCCGATACGCCGGGCCACGGTTCCGGGCGACGGCGCCGTGAGTGCCACGAACCCCGACGTGGCGCCGCCGCCTCACCCGTCTCGCCGCACGCTGATCGCCATCGCCGATCAGGACGAGGCGCTCGACCTCGTGCCGCGCGGTGCCGAGCCGTTCTGGCGTGTCCGTGGCAGCGGATCCAACGAGCAGATGGCATGGCAGTTCGGCGAGGCGACGATCGTCGTCACCGGGTCGGGAGGGCCGGCGATCACGGCGGTCGTCGCCAGGTTCCTCGCCCGGCCACCCGAAGGCCGGCCCTACGAGGAGGTGATCAACTTCGGCTCGTGTGGGCGGTACGGCTGGTCGCAGCAGACGGCGTTGCTCGGCGCCTACTTCGTGACCGAGTCGCGGCAGTGGGACCTGTCGTTCAACTTCCGTGGCTGGGACTACGCCAACGGCACCATGCGGCTCGCCGCGCCCGCCGGCTGGTCGGGTCCCACCACCACCTGCTTCAGCGGCGGGCGGTACTCGGACCCATCCGACCGGCACTGGCCGATGTGGTTGACCGGCGACCTGGAGGAGTACGAGCTGTACTCGCTCGCCTGGTTGTGCCTCGAGATGGGCGTGCCGTTGGCGGGGCTGAAGTTCGTGACGGACAGCCCCGACGCCGATGCCACGGCG
Organism: Acidimicrobiaceae bacterium; assembly: GCA_031377945.1. Lineage (GTDB taxonomy): Bacteria > Actinomycetota > Acidimicrobiia > Acidimicrobiales > Ilumatobacteraceae > UBA668. The sequence goes on from JANMFL010000289.1 coordinate 965, forward strand.
CAGAAGGGAGCCAACCTGGCGAAGGCCCGCCTGGTTGGCTCCGACGTGCTCCGCCGTCACCTCGCCGGTGAGTTCGGCGCGGTGCCACACCCGCCGGTGAACCTCGCAGCTTCATGACCCTGACGGGTCGAGCTCCATCCGCGCCAACAGTGCCGTCGCGCCCTGCGATGTCGCCAGTCGGCGGCCTTCTGCCAACAGTGCGTGCACCTCGTCGGCCGGTCGTTGCAGGTGCGTGGAGACCTCGGCCTTGCAGCGCAGCAACTCGGGCAGCCAGAACCGTTCGCCCATCGTCGCGGTGAGTTCGATCGCGTCGTCGAGGGTGCGGTCGGCGGCCCCGTGGTCGCCCATGCGCATCTCGCCGGTCGCCACGAGTCCGAGGAAGTAGGTCTTGCCGAGGCGCGAGCCCTGGGCCTCCCAGGCGGCGATGCCCTTGCGCATGGCGACGATGCCGTCGGGATCACCGTGCTGGGTGCGACCCCATCCGAGCTGCACGTCGGCCCAACCGACCCAGAACGGAAAGCCGTGGATCTCGGCATGCTCACGACCCTCGGCGGCGCGGTCGACGGTGGCGGCGACGTTGCCTTCGAACTGGCACAGCCATGTGTCGAAGCACAACGCCAGGCCGACCGTGAACGGATGGGCGAGGCGCCGCGCCGCGGTGATGGCCTCGTTGCTGTACTGCCGGGCGAGTTCGGGGTTGCCCATCAACCATTGGATCCACCCGGCGTACGAGCGACAGGTGACGATGGGGTCGACGACGTCGTCGAGGTCGCCCAGATACGCGCCCGGTCGCAGCGCATCGGGGGCGTCGAGTGCGGCTTGCAGGTAGCCGAACGTCTCGCGGTGGTCGCCGCCGCGGTACACGCGGGTGCTGCCCAACGCCCGGTTCGCGCCGACCGCCAGCGCAATGCGGTGCGGCTCGGCGTTGGCGAGTACCTCCAGGCGCCGGGCGAGTTCCTCGGCACGCGCGTACTCGCCGCGCAACAGGACGGTGCGGAACAGGCCGTAGATCGCGGGGTACACGGGTGCGGCTTCACCGATCGCGTCGCACAGTGCCTGGGCTCGCGAGTACACCTCGCCGGCCTCGGCCGAACCGTAGCCGGTGGTCGCCGTGATCGGAACGCCGAGCTTCACGAGTACGGCGATCTCCTGCAGGTCGCGGTCGGTGCTGGGCAGGAACTGGGTGACCAGCACCCGGGCGTGGCGAAGGTGCACCAACGCCTCGACGTGGGCCGAGATGGCGATGGCGCGATCGCCCGCGCGCAACAGGTAGTTGATGGCCCGACCCGGGTCGCCGCCGAGTTCGAAGAGGCGGGCCGAGGTTTCGGGCTCGGTGATCGCCCTGTCGGCGAAGCGAGCCTCGATGGACGTCGCCACCGCGGCGTGCAGTTGGCGGCGGGTGGACTTGAGCATCGACTCGTACACCACCTCCTGCTGCAGCGCGTGCTTGAACGCGTAGACCGAGTGCAGACCTTCCCCTCGACGGATGAGCAGTCCGGTCCGCAACAGCGTGGCGATGTGGTCGTTGAACGTCGACCGGTCCAGCCCCGACACCTCGTGCAGCAGGCTGTCGGGTGCCTCGCGGCCCAGCACCGACAGGGTGCGGATGACGTGGGCCTCGGGGCCGAGGTGGTCGATCCTGGCCATCAACGAGTCGCGCAACGTTGCCGGCACGGTGAGGTCGGGGTCGCCCGAATCGTCGTCGAGCAGCAGGTGGGTGAGCTCCTCGGCGAACAGTGGGATCCCCTCGGTGCGCAGCGAGATCTGGTCGTCGAGGGTGGCGCCGAGGCCTCGGTCGCCCGCGATCGAACGGATGATGGCGCGCACGTCGTCGGCCTGAAGGCGATCGAGCAGGATCTGCTGGTGGTGCGGTGCCTCCGGGACGTCGGGCACATGGTCCGAACGGTGGGTGACGAGGGTCATCACGTCGTTGCGTTGCTCGGCGCCGATGAACCGCTGCGCCAGTTCGGCGCTGGTGCCGTCGATCCACTGGAGGTCCTCGATCACCACAAGGACGGGCTGGCGAATGGCGCGGTCGTCGACGAGGCGGGCGATGACGTCGAGCGTGTGCTGTCGGATGCGGTCGGCTGAGCCGGTGACGGCTCGATACGGCGCGACCAGCGGGACGCCGAGCAGCTCGGCGACGACGGGGACGGCGAGACCACGCGGTGTGTTGTTCTCGTCGGCCAGTTGCTCGATGCCCGCGATGCTGAGCTCGCTGCACTTGGTCATCACGTAGCGGCGGAACTGCTCGGCCGACGGGTGCAGGCTGCTCGACTGGTGCTGCGCCGAGCACCGGAACTCGATCTCGATGCCGCCGTCGGCGCGCACCCGGTTGACGAGCTCACGGACCAGTCGCGATTTACCGATCCCAGGCTCGCCGGCCAGCCACACGACCTGTCCATCGCCCATCTGCGTGCGCCGCCATGCTGCGTTGAGGGCCTCGAGTTCGGCGGCTCGGCCGACGAACGGGGTGAGGCGCTGCTGCGCGGCCGCCACGTCGAGCCGCGTGACCGCACCGGTGTCGCGGACTGCTCGGAACAACTGCATCGGGCGGTCGACGCCCTTCAATTCGTGGGGTCCCATCGCCACGAGTTCGATGAAGCCTTCGCACGCCTTGGCGACAGCCTCGCTGACGGCGACCTGCCCGGGCGCCGCCGACGACTGGACACGAGCGGCAACGTTCGGCGTCTCGCCGACGACGTCGCGCTGTTGCCTTTGGCTACCGGCGCCCATGTCGGCGACGACCGTGATCCCGCTGTGCACGCCCACGCGAACGGCGAGGCCGGGCACGTGCTCGGCGCGTTGGTCGACGGCGCGAACCATCTGCAGGCCGGCTCGCACGGCGCGGATGGACGCCTGCTCGTCGGCGATCGGATAGCCGAAGTAGGCCAGGATGCCGTCGCCCATGAAGTGCGCGACGTAGCCGCCGTGTTCCTCGATCGCGGCGGTGCAGACCTCCTGGTAGGTCAGGACCACCTGCTGCAGTTCCTCGGGGTCGAGGCGACCGGACAGCGAGGTGGAACCGACGAGATCGCAGAACATGACTGTCAGGTGCCGTCGCTCGCCCATTCGGTCGGGCTCGGCCGAGCCGACGCTCGCGGGACTCGCTGGACTCGCTGGACTCGCTGTCGGAGGCGTCGGCGCGGCTGCCGTGTCCGGACGGCGCGCATCGCTGCTCGGTCGAGGCGTTCCACACTCGGCGCAGAACTTGTGAGCGGTGGGATTCGCTGTGCCGCACGGTGAGCACTGCCACTCGAGCCGGTTGCCGCACGTGCCGCAGAACTTGGCGGAGTCGGCGCACTCGTTGGCGCAGTGGTGGCACTTCACGACTCGAACCATATGTTCAATTCGCGGCGGCGTCTGTAGGCACGCCGACACACGGTCGTGGGCGCACTATTGTCCCCGACCCATGGGGAACATCAACAGTGTTGTCGACATCATCCGCGTCCACGGTTCCGAACTCGCCGACCGGGTCGCCTACATCGACGGTGACCGTCGGATGACCTGGGCCGAGGGGTACGAGCGTGCCTGCCGTATGGCCAACCTGCTGGCGGCGCACGGGGTGGGCGCCGAGGACCGGGTGGCGTTCCTCGAGAAGAACAGCATCGAGCACTTCGACGTCTTCTACGGCTGCGCGTTGCTGAACGCGGTCTCGGTCGACGTCAACTGGCGGCTTGCCGCTCCCGAGGTCGAGTTCATCGTCAACGACGCCAAGTCGAAGGTGCTCATCGTCGGCGCCGACTTCGTGCCGGTGCTCGACGCCATCGCCGGCAACCTGCCGACGGTGGGCAAGATCCTGGTGATCAACGGCGACGGTCGGTACGACGACTACGCCACCGAGCTTGCCGCACAGCCGACCACCGATCCCGGCGTGCAGCAGGGGCCCGACGACGTTGCCTTCCAGCTGTACTCGAGCGGCACCACCGGCCGCCCGAAGGGCGTGATGCTGACGAACAGCAACTTCTTCGGCCTGTTGCCGTTGGCCCGCGAGATGTGGGAACTCGACGAGACGAGCGTGAACCTGGCGGCGATGCCGCTGTTCCACATCGGTGGCGGCGGCTGGGCGACGGCGGGCCAGTACGTCGGCGCCGCCACGGTCATCCTCCGTGACCTCGACCCCTCGGCCCTGGTGCGCATGATCCCCGAGCTGGGCATCACGCACGGTTTCGTCGTGCCCGCCGTGTTGCAGTTCATGCTGATGGTGCCGGGCATCCAGGACGCGGACTTCAGCAGCCTGCGCGTCATCGTGTACGGCGCATCGCCGATCAGCGAGGAGGTGCTCGCGCAGAGCGTCACCACGTTCGGCTGCAAGTTCTGGCAGGCGTACGGCCTCACCGAGACCACGGGTGCCGTCGTCAACCTGGCACCCGAGGACCACGACGTGGCCGGACCGAACCGGCACCGTCTGCGCAGCTGCGGCCTTCCCGGACCGGGTGTGGGTCTGAAGATCGTCGACCCCGACACCGGTGGTGAGTGCCCACAGGGTGAGGTGGGGGAGATCTGGTTGAGCGGCCCGCAGATCATGAAGGGCTACTGGAACATGCCCGAGGAGACGGCGAAGAGCATCAACGACGAGGGTTGGTTCCGCAGCGGCGACGCGGGCTACGTCGACGCCGACGGCTACGTGTACATCCACGACCGGGTGAAGGACATGATCGTCAGTGGTGGCGAGAACGTGTACCCGGCCGAGGTCGAGAACGTACTGATGGGCCACCCGGGCATCGCCGACGTCGCGGTCATCGGCGTGCCCCACGAGCGGTGGGGTGAGACGGCGAAGGCGATGGTCGTGAAGAAGGCCGGTGTCGAGGTCACCGAGCAGGAGATCATCGACTACGCCCGCGAGCGACTGGCCAAGTTCAAGTGCCCCACCAGCGTCGACTGGCTCGACGCCCTGCCCCGAAACCCGACGGGCAAGATCCTGAAGAAGGATCTGCGTGCGCCGTACTGGGAAGGTCGAAGCCGCAACGTAAATTAGCAGCTGTTGGTGCTCTCCGCTACCCCTGAGCTGGGAAGATGTTCCGACAGCGAGTCCAGCCGATGTGTCCGCCAGCGACCGCTCTCGTCCGTCATCAACCGCCAGTGACCGACGAAAAGTGCCAACGGAGTGCCAACGAGAGTTCAGGACCCCGCGGTTCGACGCGCAGTCAGACCGAACGAAGCGGTTGCAATTCAGCCACTCACACACATGCACCAAAGGTTCGTGCACGTGTGGAAGTCATTCCGCGACGGCCGTCTGTCGGCGGCCACGCGATCCGGCCGCGTCAGTTCAGCGACTGCCCGATGACGGCACCCGGGAACTGAGCACGGAATCTTTGTCGGGGTTCGGGGGTTGGCGCGCACGCAGATCAGATGATCTGTGCGGCAGAGCGCCTTGCGTTATGCGCCCAGAGCGGGCAAAGTGCGCTCCCTCTCGGCGCTGTCATGTGAGCGGGCCGTGGCGGCCCTATGTGCTGACAGCGCCAGCAAAACGCTGGTCGCAGGCACCGGATCTTGCGCTCAGCGCAACATCCGGTGCCGACGGTGGCCAGTACCGAACTGCCGCTCTGCGCACACCAAGCTCCAGGCCCAGGGCCGCTGCCTGCTCGTCAACCACGGCCAGCCCGCGCCCGCCCGCTGGTGGCGTGCGCAAGGCTGGAGCGCCCTGGAAAAGATCCTGCCCCCGTGGCTGCTCGCGCGGCTCGAAGTCTTCCGTCCCGTGCTCGAAGTGCTCGACGGGCAGATCGCCACCCTCACCGCCGAACTGGAAAAGGCCGCGCCCAAGGAACTGCCCTCCGGCGTCGGCCGCCTCACCAGCATCGTAGTCTCCCGCGAAGTCTGCGACTGGCACCGCTTCCAGAACCGCCGGCAAGTCAGCAGCTACACCGGCCTTTGCCCCGGCGAATACAGCAGCGGCGCCAAACGCATCCCCGGCGCCGTCACCAAGCACGGCAACCCGCGCCTGCGCGCCGCGCTTGTCGAACTCGCCTGGCGGCTCGTCCGATTCCAGCCCGACTACCCACCCATCAAAAAGCGCCTCAGCATCCTCGCCAAAGGCTCCCGCGCCACCGGCGGCGCGAGAAAGAAAGCCATCGTCGCAGTCGCCCGCCAGCTCGCAGTCGATCTCTGGCGGCTGCACACCGGCCGCAGCACCGCCGAAAAACTCGGCCTCATCCACTGACCCATCACCCCGCAAACCCCACACCCCTCTTACCCACATCCTCTAGCCACACCCACCTACCCACGCACGCTTTGGAACGTGGGACGCGTTCGCAGCCTAACCTGGGCCGCCGCAAGGCCCCCGTCGCCATAGATTACCTTCGGCTGCAACTTCGTGGCGCTGAATGGCGGCCGCCCGGAAGTGCTGAACCTGCGGGATTTCCTGCAGGCGTTCCTCGACTTCCGCGAGGTCGTCGTGTCGCGGCGCACCAAGTTCCGCCTCGCCAAGGCGCGCGGCCGGGCGCACGAA
>JANMFL010000377.1:0-4536 GCA_031377945.1 Acidimicrobiaceae bacterium
GGCGATCGGATGATCGGGTTGCCCCAACGACGTGACGTCGGTGTGCACGTGGTGGTGTTCGGTGCCACCGGTCGACGCGGGCGTCACCGCACCACCATCGTCGCTGCAGGCGACGAGGAGCACGGCGAACGCCGCTACGAACGTGATTCGACGCATTGCGACCGATCAGCGGGACGGGCTCTTCGCGGGCACCATGATGGCGCCCACGTTGACCGTGTACGGGACGTCGGTGGCCGGCTTGGCCGGCGCCGTGGCCGCGTCGGGCATGTTGTCCTGGTCCTGAAGTTCGGGGAGCACGGCCTTCTGCCAGTCGACCGACGGAGGGGCCGTCTCGACGTCGATCAGCCATTGGGCGATGTTGTACTCGCCGTCCTTCCAGTCGCCGACACCGGTGCCGTCGCACGGGGCGAGCGTCTGCAGGTTGTTGGGCAAACTGGACCCGATGTTGTTCCTGCTGAAGCAGTTGCCGAGCGTCGACAGGTCGCTGCCGACCGAGGCGACCATGATGTCGGCGAGGCGGTTGCCGGCGACGACGTTGTCGAGCACCCGGTTCTCCTGCGGATCCCACAGCAACGGACCGCTCGGCTTGGTCGGCGTCTGCTGCTTCTGTTCCGAGCAGGGCGTGTCCCACTCTTGTTTCGTGGGCATCTCGTCGTTGGGGTCTTCTTCGAGGAACGGCACGAGGCCGATACCAGTCTTGTCGTGGTCGTAGACCAGGTTGCGCTCGATGTTGTTCAGCACGCCTCCGGCTACGAGGATGCCGTTGCCCATCGCCAGCAGCGCGACGTCGATGGCCGGCGTGTCGGCCTGGTTGTTCGAGAACACCTCGTTGCCGACGATGGTCGTGGCCCGGTTTGGGTAGCACAGCTCGTAGCTGCCGCTGTTGGGCACGATGCCGGCGCGGTTGAAGCGGAAGATCGAGTTGACGATCGTCAGGTTGCCGCCCGAGTTGGTACCCGAGTAGCCGAGGCCGTTGTGCTCGCTCACCGTGTCGTCGATGACGGCGTTGCAGGGGTAGCACTCGCCGATGTAGATGCCCGCGTCGGGGCTGCCGGCGGCGTAGATGTGCTCGAGCTGACCGTTCATGCTGTCGAAGGCATAGATGCCGTAGTCGCCGGTGCGGTAGCTGCTGAGGTACGAGCCGCGGTACCCGTCGACCCCGGTCCAGAAGAACCCGTTGTGGGTGTAGTTCATCGCCGTCATGTTCTCGACCGCGACACCCTTGGCGCCGAGCACACGGATGCCGTTGTCGAGTTCGAAGTTGCCGTCGAGGACCACCTTGTTGCGGTCGAGGCCGCGAATGGTGAGGTTGTCGGTCTCGACCTGCACGGCTTCCTGGTAGGTGCCCTCGGCGATGAGGATGAGCGCGCCGGGGGCCGCCGCGTCGACGGCCTCCTGAATGGTGGGGAAGTCGGCCGGCACGTTCAGCGTGCCGTCGTTCGCTCCGACCGTCGTGTCGGAGCCGCCCGTGGTGTCGCTGGCCGGCGCCGACGTGGGCGCCACCGTCGTGGACACTGCGTTCTTCTCTCCGCCACAGGCCGCGAACAACAGCGCGGCGGCGACCGCGCCGACGACCAGACGGTGGATGGGGTGACGATGTTGCATTGATGACTCCGATCGAATGTGGTGGCTCATGGGGCGGTCACGGTGATGGTGCCGACCATCCCGGCCGTGACCGAGCCGTGGATGGTGCAGTAGTAGACGTAGGTGCCGGGGCGGTCGAACACCCGCGAATAGATGTCGGTGGGGTCGAACGCCGCCTCGAGCACACCCCAGGCGGTTGCCTTGGGATCGTCCTCGGGCACCACGTTGTGCGGGTTCCGGCCGTTGTTGGTGAACACGATCTCGGTGCCCGCGACGACCTCGGTGACCTGTGGCACGAAGTTGTTGTCGATGGCCGAGACGTCGACCGACTCGCCGTTGGCGGGGTAGGTCACCGCACTCGTGGTCTCCGGAGGCGCGGTGGTCGTGGCTCCGAAGCTGTCGTCGGGATCCGCGCCACAGGCAACGAGCGCGATCGAACACGCGACGATGAGCAGGAACTTCGATGTGCGCGGCAAACTTCCGACTCCCCCATTGATGCCGACTCGGCGATCGGACTCTAGTGTGCGGCGGGTGATCGCCGACGAAACGGTGGAACCGGCCCCCACCCATCGAACCGGGCCGATCTGGGTCGTCGCGTTCGTCGCGCTGGTGATCTGCACGCAGCTGTCGAGCATCATCACGTCGCTCGCCAAGGATCATCCGCTGTTGCTCATCAGCATGTCGGCGCGAAACCGCAACATCGTTCTCACCGCGCCGTCGCTGCCCGTGTGGCAATGGATGCTCGCCGCGGGGCTGCGCCTCGCCGCATCTGCGATCGTCTGCCACATGATCGGGCGCTGTTACGGCGATCGGGCGCTGAAGTGGTTCTGGCGCTTCCTCGGCATGCCGCAGGAACAGGTGGCCAAGTTCGAACAGTCGGTCGCCAAGGCCGAGTGGTTCGTGGTGCCGTTCTTCGTCGGCAGCAACATCGTATGGGCCCTCACCGGCGCGGCCGAGACCACGTGGAAGCGACTCTTGCCGATGTTCGCGGTGGGCATCGTCGTCCGGTTCCTGCTGCTGTGGTGGCTGTCGGAGGTGTTCCGAGACCAACTGCTGAAGATCACCAACTGGATGAGCGACAACCAGCTCTGGCTCATCGGGGTCTCGCTCGTCGTCGTCGTGCTGGTCAACGTGCGCAACTTCCGCAAGGGCGGATGAGCGGGCGTCGAACTGCCCTACACACCCAGCCCTACACACCCAGAAGGGCGTCGAGACCGACGGTGAGCCCGGGGTGGTCGCCGATGCGCTTGCACGCCAGCACCACTCCGGGCATGAAGCTCGCCCGGTCGTAGCTGTCCTGGCGGATGGTCAGCGTCTGCCCCTCGGCCCCCAGGATGACCTCCTGATGCGCCACCATGCCGCGCATGCGCACGGCGTGCAGGTGGATGCCGGCCGGCCCCACGCCACCGCGCGCACCCGGGTAGATCTCGTGTCGAGTGGGGTCGGTGGCCCATTCGGCGGAGGCGGCCGCCATCCGCTTCGCCGTCGTGACTGCCGTCCCCGATGGTGCGTCGACCTTCTGGTCGTGGTGCAGTTCGATGATCTCGGCTGTCTCGAAGAACGGCGCGGCGAGCTCGGCGAAGCGCATCATCAGCACCGCGCTGATCGCGAAGTTCGCGGCGACGACACAGTTGCTCCCGGTGAACTGGGTGCGCAACAGCGCCAGGTCGTCGTCGGTGAATCCGGTGGTGCCCACCACGGCGTGCATGCCGTGCAGGGCCAGCCACGGCAGTGTCACCCGCGAGGCATCGGCGACGGTGAAGTCGACGACGACCTCACAACCGGCGTCGGCGAGTGCCCGCAACTCGGCGGCGATCGTGACGCCACACATCTCGTCACCGGCGGCCCGCGGGTCGATCGCCGCGACGAGTTCCAACGCCGGGTCGGCGACCACTGCGCCGCACACCGTCGCGCCCATTCGCCCGCCGGCCCCGACCACTCCCACACGAATCTTGCTCATGCTGTGACGGTAGCCCCTGGACTCGGGAGGGGTCGGGTGCGTACAACGGGCGTATGAGCAGCTTCTTCGACAAAGCCAAGGACAAGGCGACCCAACTCGCGAGCCAGGCGAAGGACAAGGTCGACGAACAGCAGCACAAGCGCAAGGCCGACGACCTGCTCGACGACATCGGACGCATCGTCTACCGGCAGCGGACCAGCGGCACGGTCGACGCAGGTGACGACGCGGCGATCGACGCGTTGGTCGCCGAGCTGAAGGCCCTGGCCGAACTGGGCACCGACATTCTCGGCACCGCGGCGCCGACCGCGCCCTCGTCCACACTGCCGCCGCCGGCGCCGGCACCCACCACCACCCCCGAACCGCAGGCCTTCCCCACTCCCGAGTGAGGTCGGCCTGAGCGGTCGATCAGTCGCTCGGACCCACCGTGACCACGATCGGCTCGGCGTCGAGCACGTCCTTCACCACAGCGCGCGCGTCGTCGTGATCCACCGCGGCCCACCGCGCGACCTGCTCGTCGATGCCCCGCACCGTGCCAGTGGTGATGAGTTGGCCCGCGGTTCGGGCCATCCGCGCCCCGGTGTCTTCCAGCCCGAGCTCGAACGAGCCCGTCAGGTAGCCCTTGGCGATCTCGAGCTCTTCATCGGTGATGCCGTCGGCGACGAGCTTGTCGACCTCGTCGCGCAACAGGCGCTGCACTTCGTCGGCGTGCTCGGGCTGCGTGCCGGCATACATCTGGAACACGCCCGCGTCGGCGTAGGCCGAGACCCCGGAGTACACGGCGTAGGCCAGACCGCGCCGCTCGCGGATCTCCTCGAACAGGCGGCTCGACAAGCCACCGCCGAGCACGTGGTTGACGACGTCGAGCGCCTCACGGCGCGGGTCGAGACGAGGAAGCGCACGACCGCCCATGACGATGTGCACCTGCTCGGTGTCGTCGTCGATGACCAACCCGTCGCTCATGCCCCCGGGCACAGATCGCTGCGGCCGCTCGC
>JANMFL010000406.1:0-4934 GCA_031377945.1 Acidimicrobiaceae bacterium
ACTCGGCGAATGGTGCTGGTGCTCGTTCGATCGGCCGACAGGGCCGGGCCGAGACGACGCTGCACCTGCACCATTCGCCGAGTCGGCCTCGAAGGTCGCCCCGAGGAGACCGCGGCATGACCGACGAACGAAGCGCCCTCCAGCACATCCTCGACGACGGCATGGGTGGTATCCAGCACAATGCCATCACCGCGCGCGTCGAGGACCTGGTGAAGTGGGCTCGCAGCCGGAGCTCGTGGCCTGCGTCGTTCGGTCTGGCGTGCTGCGCCATCGAGATGATGGCCACCGGCGGCGCTCACTACGACATCAGCCGATTCGGCATGGAGGTCTTCCGGGCGTCACCGCGTCAGGCCGACATCATGATCGTGGCCGGCCGAGTGAGCCAGAAGATGGCGCCGGTCCTGCGCCAGGTGTACGACCAGATGATGGAGCCCAAGTGGGTCATCAGCATGGGTGTGTGCGCCAGCAGCGGTGGCATGTTCAACAACTACGCGATCGTGCAGGGCGTGGACCAGGTGGTCCCGGTCGACGTCTATGCGCCGGGCTGCCCGCCCACGCCCGAGACGCTCATCCACGCCATCGAGACGCTCCACCAACTGATCGAGGACGGGCAGATCATGCGCCGCCGTCAGGAGACCGGCGCCGGCGCCAACGTGCACGTCACCGAGATCGCACGCGGCGACATGCCGGTGCCCGTCATCCTGGGAACGCGGTGATCCATGAGCGAGGCCATCACCCCCGAGGAAGTCACCGCGCCCACTGAGATGTACGGCGTCGCGCTCACCGAGACGCACGGGCAGCGGGTGCTCTACCCCAGCCGCGAGGGCTATGTGGCGCTGTTGCGCACCTTGCTCGACGAGACGTTCGTGATGTGCGCCGACCTCACCGCCGTGGATTACCTGCTGCACATGGGGCGAGCGTTGCCCGACGGCATCGCCCCCGAGCGCTTCGAACTGGTCGTGAACCTGCTGTCGCTCGAGCGCCGTCAGCGGATCCGCCTTCGTGTTCAGGTGCCCGAGTCCGACGCCGTGGTCGCCAGCGCATTCGATCTGTATCCGGGCGCCGAGGCGATGGAGCGCGAAGTGTTCGACATGTTCGGCATCTCGTTCACCAACCACCCCGACCTGACCCGCATCCTGATGCCCGAGGACTGGGACGGGCATCCGCTCCGCAAGGACGACGATCCCGGCCGCATCCCGGTGCAGTTCAGCACCGACTTCTCGAAGCGAGGCGACCGATGAGCATCGTCGACGTCATCCGTGACGGCAACGAACCGCAGCAGGGCCTGAAGCCCCGCAGCGAGATCACCGCGCGCGAGCTGCTGCGCGAGGTCGGCGCCGTCTTGCGCATGAGCGAGGCCGAGGCGGCCAAGCTCGGCGACATCCCGGTCGATCCTTCCGAGGATCAGACGATGATCATCAACATGGGGCCCCAGCACCCCAGCACCCACGGTGTGCTGCGCCTCATGCTCGAGTTGCAGGGCGAGACCGTCCTGCGCTGCAAGCCGATCATCGGCTACCTCCACACCGGTATGGAGAAGACGGGCGAGCAGCTGACCTACATGCAGGGCGGCACCAACGTCACGCGTATGGACTACCTCAGCCCGTTGAACAACGAGCTCGTGTTCTCGATGGCCGTCGAGCGGTTGCTCGGCATCGACGGCGACATCCCCGAGCGCGCAGTCTGGATGCGCATGCTGCTCAGCGAACTCAACCGCATGAGCAGCCACCTGTTGTTCCTCGCCACCAACGGCATGGACATCGGCGCCGTCGGCATGATGATCTACGGCTGGCGCGAGCGTGAGGAAGTGTTGCGCTTCTTCCAGAAGGTCACGGGCCTGCGGATGAACCACAACTTCATCCGACCCGGCGGTGTTGCTGCCGACCTTCCCGAGGGCTGGCGCGACGACGTCCTGCACCTGCTCGAGATGATTCCGCCCCGGCTGGAGGAGTACGACATCCTCATGACCGGTCAGCCGATCTGGCGCGGCCGTCTGCAGGGCGTCGGTGTGATCACCGCCGACGAGGCGATGGCACTCGGAGCCACCGGCCCCATCCTGCGCAGCACCGGAGTGCCGTGGGACCTGCGACGCGACCTGCCGTACCTGCACTACGACGAGATGGAGTTCGACGTCGTCGTCGGCAGCTACGGCGATGCATTCGACCGTTACGCCATTCGCCTGAACGAGATCCGCGAGAGCATCCGCATCGTGCATCAGATCCTCGATCGCATGCCCGGCGGCGACTACCGCATCCAGAACAAGAAGGTGACGCCGCCGCCGCGTGCTCGCATCGACGAGAGCATGGAAGCGCTCATCCACCACTTCAAGATCTTCACCGAGGGCTTCAAGGTGCCCGAGGGTGAGGTGTACATGGGCATCGAGAGCCCGCGCGGTGAAGTTGGTTGCTACATCGCCAGCGACGGTTCGGCCACGCCGTATCGCATGCATGTGCGTGCGCCCTCGTTCGTCAACATCCAGTGCCTGCCGCACATGATGCGCGGCGGCCTCGTGGCCGACGCCGTCGCCGTCATCTCGTCGGTCGACCCCGTACTCGGCGAAGTGGACCGATGACCGTGACGCGTCTGAACGAAGCCAACACCATCTTGGCCAAGGAGATCATCGGGCGGTACCCGAAGGCTCGTTCCGCCACCATTCCGCTGCTGCACCTGTCGCAGCAGCAGAACGGCTACGTCACCGACGAGGCCATGGCGCACATCGCCGAACTGGTGGGCGCCACGCCCGCCGAGGTGATGGGCACGGCCACGTTCTACGAGATGTTCAAGTTCCAGCCGGTGGGCAAGTACCTCGTGAACATCTGCGGCACGATGAGCTGTCAGCTCCTCGGCGCCGACGAACTGATGCACCACGCCGAGCAGCGACTCGGGGTGAAGGCCGGGGGTACCACGGCCGACGGGTTGATCACGCTCGAGCACGCCGAATGCCAGGCGGCCTGCACCGAGGCCCCCAACATGCAGGTCAACTACCGCCACTGCCACCGCATGACCACGGAGTCGTTCGATCAGCTCGTCGACGACCTGCGCGCCGGTCGCCTCGACGGCGAGATCCCGCCGCACGGCACCCTCGCCCGGGTCCGCCAGATCATCCCGGCCGAGAAGTCCGCGGGCGTCGCCTCGCCCGACGCGCCGGTCGTCCCGGCCTGGATGCCGGAGGCAGCCAAGTGAGCGCGTTGCCGGAGGCAGCCAAGTGGCACGTTGGCGGAGGCAGCCAAGTGAGCGCGTTGCCGGAGGCAGCCCAATGAGCACGTACCCGTGGGCTGCCGGCTTCATCGACGACGGCGACCGTCCTCAGATCGTCACCTCGCGCTTCCAATACGACGATTCGTACACGCTCGATCGGTATCACGCCACCGGCGGGTACCAGGGACTGAAAGCGGCACTCGCGCGCACGCCGTCAGAGGTCCACGAAGAAGTGAAGTCCGCCACCGTCCTCGGGCGCGGCGGCGCCGGGTTCCCCGCGGGCACGAAGTGGGGCCTGATGCCCGCCGGCAAGTACCCGCGCTACCTCGTCGTCAACGGTGACGAGTCCGAGCCAGGCACCTACAAGGACCGCCTCCTCATGGAGCGCGACCCGCACCAGTTGGTCGAGGGTTGTCTCATCGCCGCCTACGCCGCCGGGCTGTCACAGGTGTTCCTGTACATCCGTGGCGAGATGCCGCTGGCTCACGAACGTGTCGCCAACGCGTTGAACGACGCCTACGCCGCGGGCTACATCGGCAAGCACATCCTCGGCACCTCGTTCAGCGTCGACATCGTCCTCCACTGGGGTGCCGGCGCGTACGTCGTCGGCGAAGAGACGGCCCTCATCGAGAGCCTCGAGGGCAAGCGCGGCGAGCCGCGGCTGAAGCCCCCGTTCTTTCCCGCGGCGATCGGCCTCTACGGTCAGCCGACCATCGTCAACAACGTCGAGACGCTCTCGAACCTGCCGTGGCTCTCGGTCAACGGCGCGACGGCCTACACCGCCATCGGTACCGCCACGTCGCCCGGGACGCGCATGGTCGCCGTCAGCGGTCACGTCAACCGGCCCGGCGTGTACGAGATCATCAACGGCACCACGACGTTCCGCGACCTGCTCTACGGCGACGAGTTCTGCCAGGGCATCCGCAACGGCAACGAGCTCAAGGCGTTCGTGCCCGGTGGCGGGTCCGCACCGTGGTTCACACCCGAGCAGCTCGACCTGCCGTTCGAGGGTCGCCTCGTCGGCGCCGCCGGCTCGATGCTCGGTTCCGGCGCCATCATGGTGATGGACAGCACCACCGACATTCCCAAGGCCGCCCTCACGCTCACGCACTTCTACGCGGCCGAGAGCTGTGGCCAGTGCACGCCGTGCCGCGAGGGTGGGACATGGCTGGAACGGGTGCTGCAGCGAGTCGTCGACGGTCGAGGCTCGCGCGCCGACCTGGATCAGATGTTCGAGATCGGTGAATCCATCTGCCCCGGCACCTTCCCGCACGCGTCGAGCGAAGCGCTCGGTCTGCAAGCAGCACCGTTCCCCTACAAGATGACCACCATCTGCTTCGTCGGACCGTCCGCGTACGCCCCGGTGCACTCGGCGCTCACGCTGTTCCGCAGCGAGTTCGAGGCCAAGATCGTGGAACGCAAGCACATCCCCGTCACGGTGGGAGCCCCCATTGACCACCACTGAACCGAACACTCCCGATTCCGGTGCCGGCGCCGGTGCCGGTGTCGACGTGTCGCCGCCCGACCCCAATGCCGTGCAGGTCACCATCAACGGTGTCCCGCACACGGCACGCAAGGGTCAGCTCATCATCGAAGCGGCGGCTGACGCCGGCGAGTACATCCCGCGTTTCTGCTACCACGAGCGGATGACATCGGTCGGCAAGTGCCGCATGTGCCTGGTCGAGGCCGACTCGGGCCGCGGTCCGGCCGTCACCGTGTCGTGCATGGTGCCGGTT
>JANMFL010000417.1:0-4191 GCA_031377945.1 Acidimicrobiaceae bacterium
CACTCGGCATAAAAGCCGAGCCAACCCACCGACCGGTGGATGGTCACCTATCCGCGCGGCCTCTAAGTTCCTGGTGACGGTGGTGCCGTTCGCCTCGTCGTTCGCCTCGTCGTTCGCCTCGTTGTTCGTCGCGTGACATCCTGCTGGGCATGAACGAACAGGTGCTGCACGGCGTCGTCAGCGATCGGCCGTTCGCCCTCACGGGCGCACTCGACAGTGAGGTGTGGGCCGACGCCGTGTGGAGCCCACGCTTCGTCGACATGGTGTCGGGGTTGCCGGGCTTGTACGACACCCGCGCCGCGGTGGTGGCCCACCCCGACGGCCTGCTGGTCGGGTTCCGTGTCGACGAGCCCTACCCGCGGGCGACGCTCACCGAGCGGGACTCGCTCGTGTTCCAGGAGAACGACGTCGAGCTGTTCGTCGACTTCGGGTGGGGCTACTACGAGCTCGAGGTGAACGCGCTCGGCACGGTCTATGAAGTACTCCACCTGTGGCGCGACCAGCTCGACGCGTGCCCCTTGGCCAACGACCCCCGCCTCGATCTGCGCAACCCGTCGGCCTTCACCTTCGGCGGCGACTACGACCGTCGACCGGCGTCTTTCTGGCGGGGCACGCACCCGCGCGGGCCGCGAGTGGCGTTGCTGGACTACGACTTCCCAGGGTTGCAGGTGGCCGTCGCCGTCGACGGCACGCTGAACGACTGGAGTGCCCCGAGCGCCGGATGGACGGTCGAGATGCTGTTGCCGTGGCCCGAACTCGAGCGGTTGTCGACGGGTGCGTGGCGCTACCCCGACCCGGCTCCGATGTCGTTGACGATGCCGATGTTCCTGGGGCGCTTCCAGCAGCTGCCGGTGAGCGGAGAGATGGCCACCGCGGCGTGGTGTCATCACCCGCACGGTCTGTTCGACACGCATCGTCCCGAGTCGTTCACCACGGTGGTGTTCGAGTCGTCGTGAGGCGCACCGCTGCAGTCGTCGCGGTGGCTGTCGTGCTCGCCGGGTGTTCGTCGACGAGTCAGGGCGTCGCGACTCCCTCCACGACGTCGGCCACGTCGGCCTCGTCCGCCGAGAGCGGGCAGCGCACCACGACCACGGTCGAGGTGCCCACCTCGACCACCATGTCGCTCGACGACCTCGAGGCGTTGTCGACCGAACTGTCGGCGGTCGAGGCGGGCATCCGCGACCTCGACGTCACCGAGGACGAACTCGTCGAACTCGGCCGACGCCAGCAGCTGGCGTATCGGGCGGTCAACGCGATGTTCGACGAGCGCGACCAACTGCTCGCCGCCGTCGACGACGTGGCGCGGGTGCCGTTGCAGTTCCATCTCGAGGCACGACAGGCCCAGCTGGATCACGCCGCCGTCCGCCCGCCGTCCGAGCCGGCGACCACGCTGCCGGCATGGACCATCGTCGCACCGCTTCCCACCGCCGAGTTGCTCGGCGACTACCGAGCGGCTGAGGCGGCAACCGGCGTGCCGTGGCAGTACCTCGCGGCGATCAACTTCCAGGAGACCCGCATGGGCCGCATCGTCGGTGTGTCGTCGGCGGGAGCGGTCGGACCGATGCAGTTCCTCCCGTCCACCTGGGCCGAATGCTGCACCGGTGACCCCACGGTGGCACGCGATGCGATCATGGGCGCGGCGACCTATCTCGCGTCGAACGGCGCCCCCGCCGACATGGCGTCCGCGCTCGACGCGTACAACCCCAACAGTGCCTACGTGGGTGCCGTCACGGCCTATGCGCAGAACATGCAGGCCGACGAACGGGCCTATCTCGGCTACCACGGATGGCAGGTGTTCGTCGGCAGCAGTGAAGGCACGGTGCGACTGCCCACCGGCTACTCGTCAGCGACGCCGGTCGACGCGGTGACGTACCTGCGCGATCACCCCGAGGACCGGGTGCCGTCCTAAGAGCGTGTGTCCTATTTCAGACACGGAGGCGCTTGACCGACAGCGCACATATCGGATGATCTGAGCGCGCAGGTGGCTTGCGCTATGCGCCCAGAGCGGGCATTACGAGCGGTTCGGCATCCTCACGAGTCGAAGGTCCCGACCAGCGATTCGTTGGAGGCCGTCGTGCCCGTCACGGTGACTTTGACCGGCGCACCAGTGCTGTTGAGGACGCCAACCTTTCCGTCGACGGTGCCACTGTCGTTGACGGGATAGGTGGACTCACCGAGTTCATCTGACGTGAGCGTGAGCGTCGAACCGGGCTGCAGCCCGCTTACTTCAAGGCTCCCCGCAGCGGTGTTCTCGCGCACGTAGCAGACCTTCGCGTCTCCCGATCGAACACACTGTGCCTCTGACTCGTCCGAACAGCCCGAGGCAAACGGCACCACCGCAAAGGCTGAGAGGACCGCGATCGCGAGCGTGGGATTCCGCATGACCGCAAGTATCGCCGATCGGTGGCGTTGCTGAGGTGCGTTCTCACGGATCACCGATCTGCCGATAGGTGCGGTTGACGGGCCAGCCCTGAGCGGGCAAAGTGCGCTGATGAGCGGCCGAAGGACTCGTCATGTTTCGGCCCGCACGATCTGCGCAGTGGCGGTCCTCGGATTCAGCTTCGCGGCCTCTGCTTGCGTCGCCGCGAGCAGCGATGCCGATTGCAAGTTCGTGCCCATCAGCGGTCTTGCGAACCGGGGCGAATCCAAGTCGGTGACGATCGAGATCAGCGATGGCCAATGGCCGCAGTATCCGCTCGGCCCCGGCACCGAGTGGGCGGCCGATCGCACGCTGCCGTCGTGGGCCCCAGCAAACGGCAAGGTCGTGGGCACTGCCACATACGGTCTGCGGAACGACCTTTCGGTGGATTTCGGCCAGGGCCGTGTGGTGACGTTCCCGCACGTCGGTTGTAGCTGACGCCGCACATAGCTGCCGTTCTGCTCGGGTTGAAGTGCCGGTCGGTAGCGGGCCTTCGGCGCTACCTGAGGGGTACTCAGTCAAGCCGGCGCGTTGGTGCCGAAGATCACGTTCTGCCAATGCTTCGCGACAGTGCTGCAACGTGGACGCTGTGTCGGGCGTCTGACAGGTTGTGATTCGATTTGGCGTGGACGAAGAGCAGCCGGATGCGATCGGTGCGATCTACCACCAGTACCGGAACCAGCTGCTCGGCCTGGCGACGCTGCTGTCTGGGTCACGCTCGGTCGCTGAGGAAGTGGTGCAAGACGTCTTCGCGACCGCGATCCCTCGGTGGGACTCGATCGACAACCACGAGTGGTATCTGAAGCGGTCGGTGGTGAACCGGGTGCGGTCACTCGGTCGCCGAGCCACCCGAGCCAAGCCGTTCCCGCGTACGCGTGAGGGCGTCACCGGCGAACCGTTGGTCGACGAGACCTGGCGGCTGCTGCGCCGCTTACCAGTGCGTCAACGCACGGTGCTCGTGCTGCGTATCCACCTCGATCTGGCGGACGAAGAGATCGCCCGACTCATGAACTGCCCCGAACCCACCGTTCGATCGCTCGCCTTTCGGGCGCTCGCAACCCTCCGAAAGGAACTGACATGAACGATTCCGTGACGTCCGACGAGGAACTGAACGCGCTCCTCGAGCGCACGATGCGAACGGTGTCGGTGGCTGCCCCCGACATGGAGTTCTCCACGACTGCCGGGAACCAGCGGTGGATGGCGACGGCCGCTGCGGCGGCGGTGCTCGTGGTCGGTGTGGGCGCCGCAGGAGTCGCGCTCGAGGCTCGACGCGACGCGTCTAGCCCGGCGACCGCGAGTGTTGCCGGACCATCCGAGAGTTCGCTGGTCCGCCTGGACGACGTGTACCTGTACACATCGATGGTGAAGCCGGGATCGGTCGCAGTGCAGCTCGCTGACGGCCAACGGCTGACGTTCGGCGTGGTCGGCCAGCCGTACTTCGACGGCTACGCTCAGGCCGTCACCATCCAGATCGGCGCGGCATCGAACGGTCGGTTCCTGCCCGCTGGCGCTGATGTCACTGCAGGCGCAGAGCCCGAACTCGGCGGCAACGACACTGTCGTATTCTGGACGGGGCTGCCGGCCTCCGTCGCACGCGTCGAGTTTCACCCCGCTGCGGGTGCCACCACCTGGCAAACACCCGTGGCTGGCATTGCTGCCTTCCCGGTGGCCTCGCACGCGCCGGATGACACGCTCATCGGATACGACGCCGCCGGTAATGAGGTGCAACGCATCTCCTGGTCCGCAGCCAAGTTGATCGGCACGTCGAGCAC
>JANMFL010000428.1:0-5788 GCA_031377945.1 Acidimicrobiaceae bacterium
GCGCTCATCGTGCTCGGACCCGAGAAACTCCCGGACGCCATCCGGAAGTTCGGTCGGGCGTACGCAGAGTTCAAGAAGATGGCGAACGGCTTCCAGGGTGAGCTCCGCGAGGTGCTCGACGAACCCATGCGCGAGCTGCGCGAGACCTCCGACATGATGCGCGCCGCGGTCAACTTCGGCGACGAAGACGGTGCTGCACCATCGGCGGCCGCGCCGACCACCGCGCGACCACCGGTCCGGCGCGAGCAGGGACTGAACTTCGGCAGCGCCAATCCGCGCCGAGCCACGACCGACCCGGTCGAGGTGGCCGCAGAGGCGGCTGGTGAGGACGCCACCGCCGCGACAGTGCAGCGAGAGCCAGGTCTGAACTTCGGCTCGGCCAACCCGACCCGCACGCGCGCTGCCCGTGATCCGTTGGCCCCCATCGAACCTCCCGCCGTCGCCGACGATGTCGACCTCGCTGACGATGTGGTCGTCGCTGACGATGTGGTCGTCGCTGCCGATGCCGACGAGTTCGTGAACCCCGGCCCTGAGGATGGGCACGAATGAAGATCCCGTTCACCGGCTCCATGCCCAAGCCCGATGCCGCCGACGACCGCATGTCGCTCACGCAGCACCTGGCCGAGTTGCGCATTCGGATCATTCGGTCGCTGCTCGCCATCGTCGCCGGTGTCATCATCCTGCTGGCGAGCTACGACCAGGTGCTCAACTTCCTCTGGCGCCCGTATCGGCAGCTCTGCGTCGACAAGCCGGACCTGGTGGGCGAGTGCTCGCTGCAGTTCCTCGGTCCGCTCGAGGGGTTCACCACCCGACTCACCATCTGCACCTACGGCGGCATCATCCTCGCCCTTCCGGTCATCCTCTGGCAGGTGTGGCGTTTCATCGTGCCCGCGCTGCACTCCAACGAGAAGAAGTACGCCATTCCGTTCGTCACGTCGTCGGTCGTGCTGTTCGTGCTCGGTGGGCTCGTGGCGTGGTTCACGCTCACCCCGGCGCTCGACTTCCTCATCTCCTGGTCGGGACAAGGTGTCGAGGCCAACTTCCAGGTCAGCAAGTACATCAACCTCGTCGGCGTGATGATCGCCGCGTTCGGCATCACGTTCGAGTTCCCGGTGCTGCTGGTGTTCCTGCAGCTCGTCGGCATCCTCACGCCGCAGATCCTCCTGAAGCAGTGGCGCATCGCCACGGTCGTCATCTTCGCCCTCGCCGCGATCATCACCCCGAGCGGCGACCCCTACAGCATGCTGGCGCTGGCCATCCCGATGGTCATCTTCTACGGCATCTCCATCGTCATCGGCCGAATCGCGCAGAAGCGGAAGCTGGCAAGAGAAGCGGCCGAGGACGCCGCCTGACACGATTGGTCCCGTGCGCCACGACCGGGCCGAGCTGATCGCCCACTACAACTTCCCGCTCGACGGGTTTCAGGTCAGGGCGCTCGACGCGCTCGACGACGGTGAGTCGGTGCTGGTCGCCGCGCCCACCGGGAGCGGCAAGACCGTGGTGGCCGAGTACGCGATCGACGCGGCCGTGGCCGATGGCCGCCGGGCGTTCTACACCGCACCGGTGAAGGCACTGTCGAACCAGAAGTATCACGACCTCGTGGCGCGCCTCGGTCCACAGAACGTCGGCCTGCTCACCGGCGACAACTCGATCAACGGAGACGCCCCTGTGGTGGTGATGACCACCGAAGTGCTGCGCAACATGATCTACGCGCGCAGCCACGGCCTGCGCGAACTCGCCGCGGTCGTGCTCGACGAGGTGCACTTCCTGCAGGACACGTATCGCGGGCCGGTGTGGGAGGAAGTGATCATCCATCTGCCCTCGCACGTACGGTTGGTCTGCCTGTCGGCGACGGTGAGCAACGCCAACGAACTCGCCGACTGGATCAGCACGGTACGCGGTCCCACCCGGGCGATTCTGGAGGACCGTCGGCCGGTGCGGCTGGACAACCTGTACCTGATCGGCGACAAGACCCACGATCGCCTCCACCTGCTCCCGACGCTCGTGAACGGGCGAGCCAACCACGACGCCATCCGCCTCGACGCCGAAGGCGCTCGGGCAGGGAAGGGCGGCCGCAACAGTCGGGGTGGCCGCCGCAAGCTGTTCACCCCGTCTCGGCTCGAGACGGTCGACGTCCTGGAGCGCGAGGGGATGCTCCCGGCGATCTACTTCATCTTCAGCCGCAATCAGTGCGACGAGGCGGCGCGGAGCTGCCTCGCCGCAGGATTGCGCCTCACCTCGGGTGCCGAGCGCGACCGCATCCGCGAGATCGTCGATGCGCGACTCGGCGCGATGGATCCTGCCGACCTCGCGGTCCTCGGGTACGGCCAGTTTCTCGCCCAACTCGAGGCCGGCATCGCCGCCCACCACGCCGGAATGGTGCCACCGTTCAAGGAGGTGGTCGAGGCCTGCTTCGTCGAGGGGCTGGTCAAGGTCGTGTTCGCCACCGAGACGCTTGCGGTCGGTATCAACATGCCTGCCAAGTCGGTCGTCATCGAGAAGCTCAGCAAGTTCACCGGCGACCACCACACGTTCCTCACCCCGGGCGAGTACACGCAACTCACCGGTCGCGCCGGCCGCCGCGGCCTCGACGACCTTGGTCATGCGATCGTGCTCTGGAATCCGTTCGTCCCGTTCGACCAGGTGGCGACGCTCGCCGCCAGCCGCACCTTCCACCTCAACTCGGCGTTCCGACCCACGTACAACATGGCGGCGAACCTGGTTCGTTCGTACACCAGCGAGCGCGCCCACCACCTGCTCAACCTGTCGTTCGCGCAGTACCAGGGCGACCGCGAAGTCGTGAAGATCGAGGCTCGGCTCGAGCGCCGTCAACAGCATCTGGCCGATCTGGTCGAGAAGTCGCGGAGCCCCTACGGCGACGTCGACGACTATCGCCGGCGCCTCGAGCACAGGGAGGACGTCCGCCCGACCGGCCCGCCCGGTCGCGACGACATCGTCACGCTGGCGATGTTGCGGCTGAAGCCCGGCGACATCATCTACGCCGAGAAGGGCCGCTACGCCGGCCGCGTGGCCGTCCTGACGACGGCGCACCGCAAAGGCGGCGTCCGCGTCACCGGCGTCACCACGCGGCGCGAGCTGGTCATGCTCGGCGCGGCCGACTTCGATGAGCCGCCGCGCGCCATCGGCAAGATCGAACTCCCGGTCGACTATGCGCCGAACCGTCACGACTACCAGAAGGAAGTGGGCATCCGTCTCGAGAAGGCCGAGACCTTGCCGCACTCGCGCAAGCAACGGCGTGCGGTCGCCGAGGACCAGCCGATCACCCATCCGGTCGAGGACGATCCCGAGCTCGACGACCGCATCAAGGCGGCGACACAGGCCGAGCGAGTGGCCCGTGAGGTGGAGGAACTTCGACAGCGAGTGAAAGGTCGCAGCCAGTCGATCGCTCGCGACTTCGACCGTGTGCTTGCGATCCTCCAGCAGTGGGGGTACGTCGACGGCTGGTCACTCACCTCCGGCGGCGAGATCCTGGCCCGCACGTTCCACGAGTGCGACCTGCTCGTCGTCGAGTGCATTCGCCAGGGGCTGCTCGACGGGGTCGACGCCCCGACACTGGCGGGCATCGCCAGCGTGTTCGTGTACGAGCACCGCAGCCCCGAGGCACCGCCCGCGCCGTGGTATCCCTCCGCCGACGCCCGGCGACGGTGGCAGTCGATCGCCCGTACCTCGTACTCGTTGCAGGATGCCGAGGAAGCGGCCGGCCTGTCCGTGCACCGGCCGCCGGACCCGACGTTCATCGCCGTCGCGTATGCATGGGCCGCGGGCGAAGGATTCGCCGAAGTGGTCGCCACTGAAGAGATGTCCGGCGGCGATTTCGTGCGCACCATGAAGCAGTTGATCGATCTGGTGCGTCAGATCGCCATCGTTGCCCCGTCGAAGGCGACGCGAAAGGTGGCCGAACAGGCGGCCGAAGCGCTGTTCCGCGGCGTGGTGGCCGACTCGAGTGCGGTCGAGGTCGAGGTCGACGGTGACGATCCGCAAGGGTGAGCCATGGGGTGAGCCCGCCGAGGTGCCATCCGAGGGCCTCCAGACGGCGCCCGACGACCGCAGCGCCTCCCGCCAGGTGGAACTCCGAATGGAGGCAGGGCTGCCGCTGGTGCCCATCGGCCTGCAGGGCGGCGACATCGCCCACACCATGGGCGGTGGCTCCCCGAACCGCTTCGACGGCACGCACGTCCGAGCGACGGTGGACCTGTTGCGCGTGACCGCCGACGGTGCCGCTCACTGGGCGTTGGCGCACGTGGTGGCCCGACGGTCCTGGTGGCGTGGCGAAGTGGTGATGGCCATGAATGCGCAGTTCCTCGGCGGTTTCGACGTCGCGCCTCGCTCGCACCCCAACGACGGCCGCGTCGACGTGCTGCACATCCAACCGGCGATGACGCTGCGTACCCGCCTGCAAGCTCGACGCCGTGCGCGATCCGGCACGCACCTGCCTCATCCGCAGATCGACGTGACGTCGACGGGGGAGTGGCACGCGACGTTCGATCCGCCGCTTCGGGTGTTCGTCGACGGCGCACGATTGAACGCCGTCCACGAGCTGCGGATCGAGGTCGTTCCCGACGCCCTCATCGTTCACGCCTGACCGCCACTAAGGTCGGCGGCATGCAGGCGTGGATCCTCGACGAGTCACCCGGGAGCTATCGCCTCGGCGACATCGAACCGCCACTGTTGGGGGCCGACGACGTGCGCATCAGGGTCGTCGCCAGCGCGTTGAACCACATGGATCTGTGGGTCACCCGAGGACTGCCACGTCCGCCACTCCCACACGTTCCGGGGTGCGACGCCGCCGGCGTGGTGCACGAGGTCGGCGCTGCCGTCACGTCCGTGGCGGTCGGCGACGAGGTGGTCGTGAACCCCGGCGTCTCGCCCGCCGACGAGGTCGTCGCGTGGGGCAACGACAGTCCCATGGCTCCCGGGTTCGCGATCTACGGCGAGCACACGTGGGGCGGGCATTGCACGTTCGCCACTGCACCGGCGAGGAATGTCCGTCCGCGGCCTGCCGGGCGTACGTGGGCCGAGTGTGCGGCGTACCCCCTCGCGTACCTCACGGCGTACCGCATGCTCCGGCGCGCTCGCGTTCGCGCGGGCGAGACCGTGCTCGTCGTCGGCATCGGATCGGGTGTGTCGTGTGCGGCGTTGGCGATTGCCCGACACATGGGGTGTCGGGTGGTGGCCACCAGTCGCAGCGAGGCGAAGCGCATCGAGGCGCAGGCAATGGGCGCCGAAGAGGTCTTCGACAGCGCCGACCAACGGTGGCCGGTCGAGGCGCACGTCGTGATCGAGAGCGTCGGTCCCGCCACCTGGGAGCAGTCCGTGCACTCGCTGCGGCCCGGCGGACGGTTGGTCGTGTGCGGCGGCACCTCCGGACCGAAGGTCGAGTTGAACCTTCCTCGCCTGTTCTTCAAGCAGTACGAGATCATCGGCAGCACGATGGGCAGCTACGAGGAGTTCGACGAGATCACGGCGCTCGTGGCACAGGGGGTCGACGTGCACGTCGATCGCACCTACCGTCTGGAGGAGTACGTCGATGCCCTGGCCCGGCTCGAACAGGGTCGACAACTGGGCAAGATCGTGCTGCTGCACGGAGCCGAGTGAGCCGGAACACCGGACACACCCCGATCGAACACACGCCAAACGAACAGATAGGGAGAGACCACCGATGGACGTCGAAGCGCTGAAGCAGGCCGTGTGCGACCGTGTGGACGCACTGGCGCCGCGTCTGGTGAATGCGAGCCGAGCCATCCATGCCCGGCCGGAGCTGAACTAC
>JANMFL010000456.1:0-2500 GCA_031377945.1 Acidimicrobiaceae bacterium
GTTGATGATCGTGCCGTCGAGCCCCCACTCGGTCATCAGTTCCTGCTGGTCCTCGAGCGCCTGCCACAGCAGTTGGTAGTGGTTCGGCAGATCCGCGTTGGCGGGGGTGAAGAACGCAATCATGCCATTCACCTGACCGGCGTCGTCGAGCGACGGGGAGGTCCGCAGGTTGGCCACCACACGCCCGCCGTCCAGCCGACGGAAGCGGTGATGCATCGCCTGCCGGCTCCACAGCCCCTCCAGGCTGCGTTGCAGGTGCACGGTCGGCCAACTGGTGTCCACCGAATCGGCGATCGAGTTCGCCGCCACGGACCCCGACGCGACGAGTTCGGGGTCCACTCCGAACAGGTCGCAGAACCCTGTGTTGGCGGTTCGGATGGAGCCGTCGAGGGTCACCAGGGCGGCTGCCAGCGGCAGTTGGTCGATGGGCAACGAACCCTTCCCGATGTCGGACCCCTGGGTCACGCGCGGAAGAGTAACGGCAAACAGAAACGCGGGACGTGCTGCAGTTGTCCTGGTTGTCGGTTCAGCGACGCAGCACGACCGGCACGGCCTCGACTGCCTCGCAGCTCACCGTGCGCCGGCGACGCCGGACCATCACGTACGCGACGAGCAGCGCGCCGCCCACCACCGCACCCACACCCCACAGCAGCACTCCGATGGCCGTGCCCAACCCGATGGCTGCGAGGAAGCCGAGCACTGGGCCGGCACAACACGCCACGCATGCGACGGCACCGGCGCCGACCAACATCGCTCGGTTCTCTCCTGGCCGGGAGGTCATGCCGTTCCCCCGAACCGACCGAGACGCACCGGGGCCGCCATTGCCGGATCGACAAGGCATCCACAGTCGTCATCGCACGGTCCAGCCGGACGATGTCGATCGAGGCCGTCCATCGCCATCTCGAGCTCGGCTGCGAGGCGAGTGAGGTCGTCGATCTGACGACGAGCCGCCGTCAACTTCTCTGCGACCAGCAGCCGCAGTTGATCCTGCAATGGCCCGCATCGACCCGCGTCCCACGCATGCGACAGCTGCGCGATCTCGTCGAGCGAGCAGCCCAACTGTTTGGCTCTGGCGACGAATGCGAGCCGGTCGATCGTGTCGTCGTCGTAGACGCGATATCCGGCAGTGGTCCGGGAGGGCGGAGGGAGCAGTCCGATGTCCTCGTAGTAGCGCAGCGTGGCAGCGGAGAAGCCGCTTCGATCGGCGACGTCCTTGATGCGATGGGTTCCCTGGCTCGTCATGCGACGACCCTAAACCTTCGAGTCCACTCGAAGGTCAAGCGCGAACGGACGGAAACTCCAGGGTTCGGGGTGCGCCCGACTGCATAGCGTGGCGCGATGCACATCGCGATTCTCACGTTCGATGGGTTCAACGAGCTCGACTCGCTGATCGCACTCGGGATCCTCAACCGTGTGAAGGATCGCGGGTGGAGCGTGGCGATCGCCGCACCGTCCGCGACGGTGACGTCGATGAACGGGGTCGTGATGCACCGACAAGCGACGCTCGACGACGCGTCGGCCGCCGATGTCGTCCTCGTCGGCAGCGGAACCCGCACGCGCGAGGTCGTACGCGACCCGGCGATCATGGAGTCGCTGCGCCTCGACCCCACACGCCAGCTCATCGGCGCGCAATGCTCAGGAGCGTTGGTGCTCGCCGCCTTGGGACTGCTCGATGGTGTACCGGCGTGCACCGACCTGACCACCCGGCCATGGGTGGTGGCCGCCGGTGTCACGGTGCTCGACCAGCCGTTCCACGCGGTCGGCAACGTCGCCACTGCCGGCGGGTGCCTCGCCGCGCAGTACCTGGCCGCGTGGGTGATCGCTCGCACAGTAGGGGTCGACGCCGCGACGGCGGCCATGCACTACGTCGCGCCGGTCGGCGAGAAGGACGACTACGTCGCGCGCGCGATCGGCAACGTCGCCCCGTACCTCACGAGCAACACAGCCGAGTCGCGCTCGGCTGACACGGTCATGGGGCGCCGCACCACTCACTAGCGTCGGCCTCATGTCGCATGTCCCCGACCATTGGGAGCCGCCGCTGGCGGGATCCGAACTGCAGCACGTCATCGGTTCGCTCGAACGGTTGCGCGCCACGTTCGCGTGGAAGGCACGCGGCCTCGACGCCGACGGGCTCGCCTTCCGCTTCCCGTCGTCTGCGCTGTCGCTCGGCCGCCTGCTGAAGCACCTCGCTCGCGCCGAGGACGAGATGTTCTCGCGCAAACTCTGGGGTGACCCTGTGTCCGAGCCGTGGGCGTCGGCGCCATGGAAGGAAGATCCCGACTGGGACTTCACATCTGCCGACGGCGATGCCCCGGAGGTGCTCTATGTGCTGTGGACGGAGGCCGTCACTCGCTCCCGCATCAATGTCGAACGAGCGCTCGCCGACGGCGGGCTCGACCACGCCGCGCACCTCGGCTGGGGCGGCGAGCACGCCAGCCTGCGTCGATTGCTGTTCGATCTGATCGAGGAGTACGGCCGCCACACCGGCCATGCCGACCTG
>JANMFL010000463.1:0-14606 GCA_031377945.1 Acidimicrobiaceae bacterium
GCCATCAAGATCATGGTCAGCCATCTCGATCCGCGCCACTACAGCGTGGTCAGCTATGGCGCGCCCAGCAGGCTCGAGAAGGACCACCACTTCCTGTGGCGCTTCTACACCGAACTGCCCGGCCTGGGGCAGATGGCCGTGTTCGATCGCAGCTGGTACGGCCGGGTGCTGGTCGAACGAATCGAGGGCTTCGCCAGTCGTGACGAGTGGCGTCGCGCGTACAAGGCCATCGTCGACTTCGAGGAGTCGCTGTGCCTCGAGAGCCTCATCCTCGTGAAGGTGTACATGCACATCAGCGACGACGAGCAGTTGGCCCGTTTCCAGAGCCGCGCCACAGATCCGTTGAAGCAGTGGAAGCTCACCGATGAGGACTGGCGTAACCGCGAGCAGAACCGGGAGTACGAGAAGGCAGCCGAGGAGATGTTCGCCCGGACCGACCACAAGCTCGCACCGTGGGACGTCATCGCCGGCGAGCAGAAGCGCTATGCCCGGGTCGCTGCGCTCGAGACGCTCATCCGTCGCGTCGAAGAGGGCATGGTGCGTTGGGGTCTCGAGATTCCCGACGTGGACGCGGCGCTGCCGTCGAAGTGACGAGGTCGCCTCCTCGTCAGATCGCGGGGCGGCGGTGTGCCCAGGGCTGGGCGGCCTCGAGCTGTGACGCCACTCGGAACAGCACGTCCTCGCGTCCGTACGCAGCGACCAGTTGCACGCCGACCGGCAGGCCGTCGGCGGTCCAGTGCAGCGGCAGACTGATGGCCGGCTGACCACTGGCGTTGAAGGCCGGCGTGAACGCGACGTACTGGGCGGAACGGAGCATGGGTGCCATGGGCTGATCGGCGACGTCGTCGAATTCGCCGATGCGGGTGGGCGGCTCGGCCAGCGTCGGGGTCACCAGCAGGTCCCAACCGTCGGCCCACCACTGCTGCACGGCGCGGCGGAACTCGACGTTCGCGGCGAGCGCCATTGCATAGTCCACGCCGTTCACGTTGCGGGCGTAGTCGGCCTGGGCGCGGTTGTGCAGCTGCACTTCATCGTCGGTGAGTTCGCGCCCCAGCTGCGCCGCGATGCGGGTGATGGACGTGGCCATGTTCGTGCTCCACAGCGCGCCGAAGCGACGACCGAACTCGGGGTTGGCCATCGCCGGGGGGTATGCGGCCTCGACGTGGTGGCCGAGCGACTCCAGCAACGTGGCGGCGTTGCGAGCCGCGGTGGCGCACTCGTCGTGGATGGCCTGGCCGAACGGATGATGGTCGAGCATGCCGATGCGCAGGGCGCCCGTGGGCGCTCCCAGCTCGTCGACGTAGGGTCGGACCGGCGCCGCCGCGATGACCGTGTCGCCCACGCCGGGGCCGTGCACGGCGTCGAGCATGGCCGCGGTGTCGCGCAGGCTGCGGCTGACGCAGAGTTCGACGCCGAGGTTGCTCTCGTCGCGGAACGGCCCGAGTGTGATGCGGCCTTGCGACGGCTTGAGGCCGACGAGGCCACAGCACGACGCGGGAATGCGGATGCTGCCCCCGCCGTCGCTGGCATGGGCGATCGGCACCATGCCCGACGCGACCGCGGCGGCAGAGCCACCGCTCGACCCGCCGGGTGAGTGCTCGGTGCTCCATGGATTGCGCGTCGGGCCCCACGCGGTGGGTTCGGTGGTCGGCAGGCTGCCGAACTCGGGGCTGGCCGTCCGCCCCGCCGTCACCAGCCCCGCTGCCTTGAACCGGGCGACGAGCGTGGTGTCGGTGGGCGACACCGGGGCGAGCTGACGCAACGCCTGGTTGCCGTTGCTGAGCGTCTGACCGGCGAAGTGCGCCCACAGGTCCTTCAACAGAAAGGGCACGCCGCGGAAGGGCCCGTCGGGCAGGGGGCCGTCGGCAATGTCGCGGGCGTGGTCGAACCAGCGGATGTTCACGGCCCCCAGCGCCGGGTCGATCGCTTCGATTCGTTCGATGGCCGCGTCGAGCAGTTCGCGTGCGGTGGCGTCGCCCGTTCGGACCAGTTCTGCCTGGGCGGTGGCGTCGAGCCAGCGGGTGTCGTCGGCGAGAGAAGTCATGGGGTGCTGTGTAGCACCCGCGGATAGGTTGGCCCGACCTGTGCATCCCACCGAAGTGACCCCGACCCCCGACCCGCCGGGACTCTCCACCGGCGAGGTGCTCCGGTTCGGCAGTGTTCGGGCGCTGCTCGTCGCCAACGGTGTGCTCTACAGCGGCGTTGCATTGCAGGCCGCGGCGCTCGGCAAGCAGGCGTACGACATCACCGGTCGCCCTGCCGACCTGGGTTGGATCGGCCTGTGCGAGTTCCTTCCGGCGGTGCTGCTGGTGTTGGTCACCGGCACCGTCGCCGACCGATTCGACCGCAAGAAGGTGGCGGTCATCGCCATCTCCGGCGAGGTGGTCACCTCGGTCGCGCTCATGCTCTACGCGCTCAGTGACCCCACCGAGGTGTGGCCGCTGTTCATCATCGCCTTCCTCTACGGCATCTCGCGCGCGTTCGTCGCGCCCGCAACGCGGACGATGCCGCCGATGGTGGCACCGCTGGGTGGGTTGCCGAAGGTCATCGCGCTGTGGTCGGCGACGTGGACCGGCGCCACCATCCTCGGTCCGGCGATGTCGGGTTTCCTGTATGCGATCGACCCATGGGTGGCCTACGCCGCGTCGTCGGTCCTGATCGCGTCGTCGATCTTCCTCATCGCCGGCCTGAAGTTCGAGCGGCAACCAGACCCGCCAGATCCGGACGAGAAGCCCACGTTCCGGAGCGCGATCGAGGGCCTCCTGTTCATCCGTCGCACGCCCATCCTGTTCGCGGCGATCGCGCTGGACCTGTTCGCAGTGCTGTTCGGTGGAGCCGTCGCGCTGCTGCCGGCCATCGCCGACGATCAACTGGGCGTGGGCGACATCGCCTATGGGTGGTTACGTGCCGCGCCCGGCATCGGCGCCGCGGTGATGGCGCTCTTCCTGGCGGCGCGCCCCATCGAACGACACGTGGGACGCGTGCTGCTCGTCGCGGTCGGCATCTTCGGCGCGGCGACGGTGGTGCTGGGTGCGACCGACCGTTACGCCGTGGCATTCATCGCCCTGTTGGTACTCGCTGCCGCCGACATGATCAGCGTGTTCATCCGTGGGTCGCTCGTCCCGCTCGTCACACCCGACGAGAAGCGCGGTCGGGTGATGGCCGTCGAGAACGTCTTCATCGGCGCGTCGAACGAGTTGGGTGCATTCGAGAGTGGCCTCGTCGGTCAGGCGATCGGCATTCCAGCCACGGTGATCGGTGGCGGGATCGCCACCATCGCTATCGTCGGCGTGTGGTGGGTTGGCTTTCCGTCGTTGCGCAACGTCGATCGCTTCGACGAGCTCGGACACTGATCGTCGCCGCCGCGCTCGTCGCGCTCGCCGCGGCGTGCACCGACGGCAGCTCGACGTCAGCGCCGCCATCGACCACGATGGTCGCCGAGACCACCGTCGTGACCACCGCTGCGCCCGCGTCGACAACGATCGCGTCGACCACGCCGCCGCCCCCGCTGACGCCGGTGTACGCCTTCCCGTTCGTCGGTCGCAGTGTCACCTGGCACGACACCCACTCGGGCTACCCGGCGGTCGACGTGTTCGGGTGCGGCGCGACCGTCGTGTCGCCGACGAACGGCACCGTCGTGCAGGTGCGCGACTTCGATGCGTGGGACCCGGATGCGAACGAACCGTCGACGCGCGGTGGACGGTACGTCGCGGTGTTGGGCGCGGATGGGATCCGCTACTACTTCGCCCATCTGGCGACGTTGCTCGTGGGCGTGGGCGACATCGTCGACGCTGGCGATCCGTTGGGGCCGATGGGGGACACCGGTGATGCGCGCAGCACCGTGTGCCACACCCACATGGGCATCTCGTGGCCGTGCCCCGGCCTGGAGTGGCAGGTGCGGCGTGGGACGGTGTGGCCGCAGGCGTTCCTCGAATCGTGGCGCGATGGCGGCCAACTCTCGCCGGTCGAGTTCGTCGATCAGGCGCTCGCGGAACGGCCGACGGCATGCGCCGAGGCGATGGCATTGCCCGACGCCTCCCTCAGCTGAGCGTTCGGTCGCGTCGCACCCGGTCAGCGGCGCTTGATCAACCAGCGGAGGCGATGGGCCTTCTCGTGTGCCGCCTCGGCGGCGAGCTGGCCGATGCCGGCCGAGATGGTGGGGTGCGCGTGCACGACGTCGGCCAAGTCCTCCAGGCGAAGCTGGTGCTGCACAGCAACGGCGAGCTCGTGCACCATCTCGCCAGCGTTCGGCGCCAGCAGGTGCGCGCCGACGACGCGGCCCTTCCCGGTGACGACGACGAGTACCCCGTCGGTGGCCTCCTCGGTGCGGGCTCGATCGTTGCGAACGAGCTCGAGGCGGTAGGCATCGGCTTCGGCTCCGTGTGCCGCCTCGGCCTCCTCGATGGTCAGTCCGACGCGGGCGAGCTCGGGGTCGGTGAAGATGCACCACGGGACGGTGTCGGCGGTGGCGCCGCGCCCGGGGAAGAACATGTCGCGGACGGCGACGACAGCGGCGTGTTCGGCAGCATTGGTGAGCCGGTGGCCGCTCGCGACGTCGCCCACTGCGTAGACCGAACGCACCGCGGTACGGCCGGCACCG
The DNA here is from genome assembly GCA_031377945.1 of Acidimicrobiaceae bacterium. Lineage (GTDB taxonomy): Bacteria > Actinomycetota > Acidimicrobiia > Acidimicrobiales > Ilumatobacteraceae > UBA668. Next base: position 4,601 of record JANMFL010000463.1, read on the forward strand.
TCGACGCGGACGCCGTCGAGCGTGACGTCGATCCCGAGCGACTCTAGCCCCAGTGCGGCGACGTTCGGCACGCGCCCCGCAGCGAGCAGGATGCCACCGACGCTCGGGGCCACCGATCGGCCCTCGTGGCCGACGACCGCCTCCACACGATGCTCGGCTCCGTCGGAACCGATGGTGCGAACGTCGGCTGAGCAATGCACGGTGACGCCCTCGGCCTGAAGGCGACGCGTGAGCCGATCGACCACGCTGCGGTCCTCGCGCGGCAGCAGTGTGGGTGCCCGTTGGAACAGGGTGACGGCCACTCCGAGGCGCTGCAACGCCTGGGCCATCTCGACGCCCATCGGCCCACCGCCGATGACGGCCATCGTGGTCGGGGGAGCGTGGATCTCGAAGAACGTCTCGCTCGTCCACGTGTGGTCGACGGGCAGTCCCGGAATGGGCGGCACCCGCGGACTGCTGCCGGTGCACACGAGAACGAAGCGCGTCGACAACACCCGAGCCGTGCCGTCGGGAAAGGTGACGGTCACCTCGTCGGGACCGCTCACCCGGGCCTCGCCGTGCACCACCTCGGTCCCCAGATCGCGGAAGCGTCGCGGGTGGTCGTCGTCCTCGGCGATCGACGTCTGCACGGCTCGCACCCTCCGCCAGACCCGATCGAGGTCGATGCGTGGTTCCACGGGTTCCAGGCCGAAGCGGCCTGCGGTCCGCATGGTGTGGGCCACTCGGGCGCTCGCAACCAGTGCTTTCGAGGGGACGCTGCCCGCCCACAGCCGTTCGCCGCCCACACGGGCCCGCTCGACGATGGCCACCTGGAGGTCGAGCCGAGCGGCGAACTCGGCCGCTGCGACGCCGGCGGAACCCATCCCGATGATGACGAGGTCGAACACGTCGGGGACGTTAATGGTGTGTACCTGACTTGCAACGCGGGCATTCCGAGGGTCCAATAGGGACCCTGATGTTGTTGCGCCGAGCCACCCTCCTCCTGTGCGTGGCGGTGTCGGCCACTGCCTGCGGCGCGGCTGCAGGACAGGCTGACGGCACCACGCCGGTACTCGAGATCGGCGCCCTCCCGCCCGTCGTCACCACCGTGCCGGCAAGCGCGAGCTCGATCGTCCGAGGATCGACCACCACGCTGGCGTTGGAGGATCGGGTGGGCGCGAAGGCGCAGGGTAACCGCATCATCCTCATCGGCGATTCGGTGATGGCCAGCACGTCGCGTCGCTACTCGAACGACATGTGCGAGGCACTGGTACCCCTCGGCTGGCAGGTCGAGGTGGATGCGGAAACCGGTCGTTTCACCGACTTCGGCCTCAAGGTCCTCGACAAGCGGCTCGATGCCGGTTGGGACGTCGGCGTCATCCTGCTCGGCAACAACTACAGCGAGAACAAGGACCGCTACCGCCAGGACATGGAGGAGATGGTCCAGCAATTGTCGCCGAATCCGGTCGTGCTCATCACGGTGACCGAGTTCAAGCCGTCGCGCGCCGACGTCAACGACGTCATCCGCGAATTGGCCGACGCCCACGACAACGTGATGATCGTCGACTGGGCAGCGATCACTCGCGACAACGGCGATTTCACCGGCGCAGACGGCCTGCACCTCACCACCGCCGGCCGCGAGGCGCTCGCTGCGAACGTCGCGATGGCCCTCGGTGAGGCGCCGGAGCAGCCCGGCGATTGCCTGCGCACCAGTTTCGCCGACGACTCGCGTGGTCCGGTCACGGGCAGCACCGTTCGCACCAACCGCACCACGACGACGTCGGGCGGGGGCAGCGCCAACACCGATCCTGCGCCGCCGCCCGACAGCACGTCGCAGGTCACCGTCACCACCGTCCCGGTCACCGTTCCCGAGCCGACACCGACGACGGCCACATCCCCTGCGGCGACGTCCCCCGCAGCGACCGTTCCCCCGGACACCACCCCTCCCGCCGGCTGAGCCGACGGATCAGGGGGCCCGGGCCCTGAACGGCGCGAACGGCAGGTTCCGTGCGATGCCGTAGACGACGATGGCGATGGGCACGAACGCTGCTGCCTTGTGTCGTACGACGGCCGGCCACACGATCGGTTCCCGTCCCCAGCCGCTGCGCACCCAACCCCACCAGCTCGCGACCACCGCGACGAGCACGATCGGAACGAAGACGTTGTAGCTGAGGGCCGACCCGATGTTGCCGTTGAACAGCTGGTGGAACCCGCGGGTGAGGCCGCATCCGGGGCACCACAGGCCGGTCAGCGCGTGGAACGCGCATGGTGGGAAGCGACTTCCCGGTGCCGACGGATCGTTCAACGCGACCACGGCTGCGGCGCCGGCCAGCGCGCATCCGCAGGCGAGGGGAACCACGCGCCGCTGCCAGATTCCTGGTGCGGTGGCGACAACCTCCATGCGGGCATCGTAGACGCCACGTTGTGAGCGGTGCATTCCCCCGACACGCTGACTGGTCATGTTGCAGGTTCATGGGCTTTCGGTGGAGGTGGGCGGTCGGCTACTGGTCGAGGACGTCTCCTTCACGATCATGCCCAAGGACAAAGTGGGGCTCGTCGGCCGCAACGGTGCGGGCAAGACCACCACGTTCAAGACCCTTGGCGGCGAACTCGAGCCCGCTGCAGGCAACATCGTGCGCAAGGGCGGCTTCGGCTACCTGTCGCAGGACCCGCGCATCGAGGGCGTCCTCGACACGCGGCCTGCGGTCACGCACGTGCTCAGCGGACGGCAGATCGACGAGCAGCTCGATCGGATCGAGAAGCTGCGCGTCGCCATGGAGGCCGATCCCAACGAGCGCAACGTCGCCCGGTTCAGTCGAGCCCAGGACGAGTTCTCGTCGTCGGGTGGGTATGCGGCCGAGAGCGAGGCGCGCAGCATCATGGCCGGTCTGGGTCTCCCCACCGATCGCATGGACCTGCCGATCGGTGTACTGAGTGGCGGCGAGCGCCGCCGTGTCGAACTGTCGCGCATCCTCTTCGCCGGCAGCGATCTGCTGCTGCTCGACGAACCCACCAACCACCTCGACGTCGACGCCAAGACCTGGCTGCTGGACTTCATGCGCAAGTACCGCGGTGCGCTGCTCGTGATCAGCCACGACCTCGACCTGCTCGACGAGGCCATCACCCGCGTCATCCATCTCGACCGCCCGAACGAGGACAGCCTCGGCACCGTCTACGAGTACAAGGGCACCTACTCGCAGTACAAGACGGCGAGGGCCAAGGACGAGGAACGGCTGGCGAAGGTCGCGTCGCTGCAGACCAAGGAGATCGCCCGCCTGCAGGCCGTCGTCGATCGGTTCGGTGCCAAGGCCACCAAGGCGGCCATGGCGCACAACAAGGAGAAGCAGATCGCGCGGCTCGAATCGCAGCGGGTCGAGGCCGGCCCCGGCGATCGCTCGTTGCGGGTCAAGTTCCCCGATCCCCCGAAGTGTGGTGCGACGGTCATCACTGCCGAGCGCCTCTCGAAGGCCTACGGAGGACCGTCCATCTTCGAGGACGTGTCGTTCGACCTGGGTCGCGGCGAGCGGTTGCTCGTCCTCGGCCTCAACGGCGCGGGCAAGACCACCATGTTGCGCATCCTGTCGGGCGAGACCACCGCCAACCTGGGCGATTTCCGGTTCGGGCACGAGGTGCAGTGCGGCTACTACGCCCAGGAGCACGACAACCTGCGCACCGACAAGAGCCTGCTCGACAACCTCCGTTCCGAGGTGCCGGCGGGTCTGATCTACACCGAGACGCAGCTGCGTGCCCTGCTGGGCATGATGGGCCTGAGCGGCGACAAGGTGCACCAGCAGAGCGGCACCTTGTCAGGCGGCGAGAAGACCAAGCTCGCACTGGCGATGCTGATGGTCGGACGCAACAACCTGCTGCTCCTCGACGAGCCGACGAACAACCTCGACCCGCCGAGCCGCGAGTCCGTTGCGTCGGCACTCAGCGACTGGAAGGGCAGCATCATCTTCGTCAGCCACGACACCGAGTTCGTCGAGCGATTGTCGCCCACGAAGGTGCTGCTCCTGCCCGACGGTCAGGTCGACTACTTCAACGAGGACTGGCTCGAACTGGTCTCCCTCGCGTGAGGTACGGTGCGCGTCCTATGCGCGTGACCGAGCCGTTCTCGCTCGAACTCGTCGACGGTGTCGCCACTGTCACCATCGACAACGGTCCCATCAACCTGTTCGACCTGCCGCTGTACCTGGGCATGGCGAAGCTGTCGCACGAACTGGCGGCCGACCCGGCGGTCCGGGTGGTCGTGTTGCGCTCGGCCAACCCCGAGTTCTTCATCGCTCACTTCGATGTGTCGCTCATCGAGCACCTGCCCACGGACGCGCCGTCGCCCGAGGTACTGAACGACTTCCACGCGATGTGCGAGGCGTTCCGCACCATGCCCAAGGTCACGATCGCAGTCGTCGAGGGTCGTGTGGGCGGTGGCGGCAGCGAACTGGCGTCGTCGTGCGACATGCGTTTCGCAGCGCTCGGTCGAGCCGTGTTCAACCAACCCGAGGTCGCGCTCGGCATCCTGCCCGGTGGCAGCGGCACCGTGCGCCTGTCGCGTTTGCTGGGCCGGTCACGTGCGCTCGAAGTGGTGCTCGGCTGCGACGACGTGTCCGCCGAGTTGGCCGAGCAGTGGGGGTGGGTGAACCGCGCGCTGCCACCCGACGAGCTGTGGCCGTTCGTCGACCGACTCGCTCGACGGATCGCCTCGTTTCCGCCGCACGCGGTCGCCTCGGCGAAGGCGGCGGTGCTGCATGCCGAGAAGGACGTCGTGCCCGACCTGCTCGCCGAAGCAGGAGCGTTCAATGCGACCCTCGGTCACCCTCGCACCCGCGCTGCGCTGGCCGCGTTCCTGGCGATGGGCGGGCAGACGCGAGTGGGCGTGTTTCGGCTGGGTGAGCTCGCCGGCGAGCTGTAGCCGGCGAGCACCCGCTCATCGGATCAGGCCTTCGGGGTGAACACACCTTCGAGGTGCCACACGCCGGTGAAGCCGTCGAACGAGCCGCCCACGATGAGGCTCGTCCACTCCAACATGTACTCGCCCGTGGCAGGATCGATCGTGCCGGCGGGGGCCGCTCCGGTGCCGTCGGGCTTCGGAGCGCCCTGGTTGAAGACGCCCGTGCCGTAGTAGGCGGTGAACGCCGACAGATCGCCCGAGAGCACACCGTTCGTGGCGGAGACGGCCGGCATGGTTCCGGCGGGATCAGTGGCGGCGGCGAACGCAACCGCGAAGAAGGTGACCGGAGCGACGATGCCGCCCGCGAGACCGTTGCCGGTGGCGTCGAATGCAGGCTCAGGCGCGACCTGGAACTCGCCGGTGACGAGTCCGCCGTCGGTTCCCGGCTCGAGCAGTGAATACGTCGTGTCCGCGCATGCCGAGTCGGCGTTCGGGATGAACGGGCCATCGGTGGCGTTGCCGGTCGGTTGCACCATCTTGAAGTACGAGCCCGAGACCGTGGTCCCGTCGCAAGCGCCGGCTTGGACGGCGAACTTGCCGGTGAGGTCGCCCTCGAAGGATGGCGCTGCCGTGGTCTCTGGGACGGTGGTCTCGACCGCGGCGGTGGTCTCCACCGCCGCGATCGTGGTGTCGGCGGTGGGTGCCGTCGTGTCGGACGACGAACTGTCGCTGCCGCATGCTGCGGTGAGCAACGTCACGGTGCTCGCCAGGGCGACGAGCAGTCGAGTCGAGGAATGCTGCGCTTTCATGGGTGACCTCACTGGTCTGTTGGGGGGAGAGGGGTTCGTCGACGCGCGGCCACGCCACAGATGAGGATGAGGACGCCGGGCACCACGAAGAACCATGGGAACATCGGGAACGGCGGCATCGCGTCGACCGCCTGGAAGTTGTCGACGTTGTCGCCCATCGTGGCGATCATCGGGTTGAAGTCGCTCACGATCATCGGCCACTCGGTCGAGAAGTTGGCGATGGCCGTAAAGTCGTCCACGCTGCCCCCAGCAGCGACAAGGGCCGGCATTGCGCCGACACGAAGTTGCCCCTCGCCGCCTCCCAGGGTCACGAAGTAGCCCTGCACGTTCTGGACGCGCTCGCGCGTCATCATCGGGCGGAACGAATCGATCATCTCGCCGCCCTTTGGCGCGCGCGTGAACATCTGGAACACGAGTGGTGCGACCATCAGGCCGACGCCGAGGCCCACCAGGACCCATCGTCCCACGAGCGACGGTCGCCCGCGCCGGCGGCGCCACAGCAACACGGTGGAGGTCGCCACCACGATGACTCCGGGGATCACGAAGAACCATGGGAACAGGTCGAACGAGGGAAGCGCCGCGACGGCCGCGTAGTTGTCCATGTTGGAATCCATGCGGTCGAGCAGGTCGGCCATGTCGGTGTTGATCGTCGCCCACTCGTCCGACAGTTGCTGCGCGAACATGAACTGCACGCCGTAGTTGTCTTCCGTCATCGATCCGCCGGCGACGATGGCGTCTCGAAGGCCGGTGGACTCGGTGACTGCGGCGTCGATCCGGGTCATGTAGCCGCGGAACTCCGCGATCTTCGTCTCGACCATGTAGGGCTCGAAATCGTCGATCATGTCGCCCCCGAGTGGCGCACGCTCGAACATTCCGAACGCGAACGGAGCGATGATCAATCCGAACCCGATCATCATCGCGGCGGCCAAAGGCCACCGCCTTGTGCTCGCCGACATACGCGGCCTCCGGCTGGTGTACTCCTTCAGCCAAGTCCCGCCGCGAGTGGTTCCCTAGGGCCGAAGGGCCACTTCCATCGGTCGCCCTCGGACGCGTCGTCAGCGCAGGGTGACGGGTGTACCGCCGTATGGCTTGTTCACGAGGTCGAAGAAGTCGTTGCCCTTGTCGTCGACGACGATGAACGCCGGGAAGTCCTGCACCTCGATCTTCCACACGGCCTCCATGCCCAGTTCGGGCATCTCGAGCACCTCGACCTTGGTGATGCAGTCCAGCGCAAGGCGGGCCGCGGGGCCGCCGATGCTGCCGAGGTAGAAGCCGCCGTGCGCCTTGCACGCGTCGGTGACGGCCTTGCTGCGGTTGCCCTTGGCGAGCATGACGAGGCTTCCACCTGCCGACTGGAACTCGTCGACGTAGCTGTCCATGCGGCCGGCGGTGGTGGGGCCGAACGAACCGCTCGCCATACCTTCGGGAGTCTTCGCGGGACCGGCGTAGTACACGCAGAAGTCCTGCAGGTACTGCGGCATCGGTTCGCCCCTGTCGAGGCGCTCCTTGATCTTCGCGTGAGCGATGTCGCGCGCCACCACCATCGGGCCGGTGAGCATGACCCGGGTCTTCACCGGGTACTTGGTCAGCTCGGCGCGGATGTCGGCCATCGAACGATTGAGGTCGATGTGCACGACCTGTGCGTCGGCGAGATCGTCATGCGTGATCTCGGGAAGGAAGCGGGCCGGGTCGGTCTCGAGTTGCTCGAGGAACACGCCGTCCTTGGTGATCTTGCCGACGGCCTGACGGTCGGCGCTGCAGCTGACGGCCATGCCGACCGGGCAACTTGCGCCGTGCCGGGGCAGGCGGACGACGCGCACGTCGTGGCAGAAGTACTTCCCACCGAACTGGGCGCCGATGCCGGTGTCCTGGCTGAGCTTCAGCACTTTCTGCTCGAGGTCGAGGTCGCGGAACGCATGGCCGAGCGCGCTGCCCTCGGTGGGCAGCGTGTCGAGGTAGTGGGCGCTGGCGAGCTTTGCGGTCTCGACGGCGATCTCGGCGCTGGTGCCGCCGATGACCACGGCGAGGTGATACGGCGGGCAGGCCGCGGTGCCGAGCGTCTTCATCTTCTCGAACAGCCAGGGGAGCAATGCCTTTTCGTTGAGCAGCGCCTTGGTCTCCTGGAACAGGTAGCTCTTGTTGGCGCTCCCGCCACCCTTGGCCATGAACAGGAACTTGTACTCGTCGCCGTCGATCGCGCTGATCTTGATCTCGGCGGGCAGGTTGTTGCCGGTGTTGACCTCGTCGTACATGGTCAGCGGGGCCATCTGGCTGTAGCGCAGGTTGCTGGTCTGGTAGGTGTTGAACACACCACGAGCGATCGCTTCCTCGTCGCCGCCCTGTTGGTGGTCGTTGGCGGTGAAGACGTTCTGGCCCTTCTTGCCCTTGACGATGGCCGTGCCGGTGTCCTGGCACATCGGCAGCACGCCTCCCGCCGAGATCGCCGCGTTCTTGAGCAGATCGAGGGCGACGAATCGGTCGTTGTCGCTGGCCTCGGGGTCGTCGAGCACGTTGCGCAGTTGCTGCAGGTGTCCCGGTCGCAGGAAGTGGGCGATGTCGCGCATCGCCTCCTGTGTGAGCAGCGTGATGGCCGACGGGTCGACCTTCAGCATGGTGCCGAGTGGGGTCTCCACCGTGCTGACGCCCTCGGTGGTGATGAGTCGGAACGGCGTGTCGTCGTGGGCCAACGGGAACAGCTCGGTGAACGCGAACTCGGGGGAAGCAGCCATGAAGAAAAGCCTACGCCCACCCCTTGGCTGCTTCCCAAGCTCCGCCCTGCTCCGACCCGTCGCCTGTGTCGGTAACTCTTCTGAATTGGTTCACGTCACGGAGTGACGCAGAGGGCCGTGCGGATCGTTTCGACGACATAGTTCGGGTCGTCGATGACGTCGGCGGTCGTGAACTCGACGATCCGGAACCCCTGCTGCTCCAGCTCGAACTTCCTGCGTCCAGCACGCTGCCGGTCCTGCCCCGACGTGTGACCGAGGCGGCCGCTCACTTCGACGATCACGTTTCCGAAGAGGAAGTCGATGCGGAGTGGCCGGCCCGTCGACGCCGTGAAGGCCACCTGGCACTTCGGTCGAGCAATGCCGGATGCTCGCATCAGTTAGAGGAAACGACGCTCGAGGTACGACTCGCCACCTGAGTCGAGCAGCAATTCGCGTACGAGCGTGCACCCGTGTCGCCCAGGACCGTCCAGCTCGCGGAGTCGGTCGTGCAAGTTCGGGAGCGAGGTTCGTCGCGACGAGACCGCGCTGTCAATGGCGCGCTCGATCGTCGCTGCGGTCGTCGGTCCCGAGGCCATGTCGATGATGGCACGTGCTGCGGTGGTGGTGCGCAGGCCTCGATGCCGGGTGAGGTCACTCGGATCCCATGACGTCGTGGTGTGCACCACCATGCCCGTGACGAGCGATCGGCGCAGTCGGGGCACGAGGAACTCCGGCTTTGTCGGCTCCGTCACATCGATATCCAGCCACCACAGCGCCGTGGTGCTGAACATGGCCGCATCGCGTCCGAGCCACCCGAGGCCGGCGCGTATGCGGAGTTCCAGCGTCGTCGTCGTCGAGACATGCCGGTAGTGCGACGGGCTGACCGGCACCCACCACCCTTGTTGGCGCATCACCCGCCATCGGTGATCCGAGATGCCGAGGGCACGGACGTCGTCGATGGTGACGAGGTCGTGACGCGACGCTGCGAGGTGAATCAGTTCCAGATGGTCCGGCACGCCCGAACTGGGTACGGCGAAGCGCTGTGATCGGCAGAGTTCGGCGTGACAGCCGGCTTGTGTCACCGATTCTCGTGGAGCACTTCAGAAGGAGTACCGACACAGACGGGTCATTTGAGGCGTTTGGGGGTGGCGTTGGCGGGGTCGGTGGGCCACTGGTGCTTGGGGTAGCGACCGGCCATCTCCTTGCGGACTTCGGCCCAGGTTCCCGCCCAGAAGCCGGGCAGGTCGCGGGTGATCTGCACGGGTCGGTCAGCGGGGGAGAGCAACTCGAGCGCGATGGCCACGCGACCGCCCGCCACCGCTGGATGGGTGGTCTGGCCGAACAGGTCCTGGACGCGCACGCTGGCGGTGGGGATGTCGCGCGAGTAGTCGATGCGCACGGACCGACCACTCGGCGTCTCGATCGTCGCGGGAGCCAGGTCGGCGAGGCGCGACGACGTGTCCCAATCGAACTGGGCGGTGAGCAACATCTCGGTGTCGAGCTTGGCCAGGTCGGCGGCACCGGTGGCGTGCAGCAGGAATGGCGCCAACCAGTCGTCGAGCGTGCGGAGCAGGGTGGCGTTGTTCCAGTCGGGCCACTCGTCGCCCAGCTCGCGGCGCAGG
>JANMFL010000482.1:0-2058 GCA_031377945.1 Acidimicrobiaceae bacterium
CGCCACGTGATCCCCGACAACCGAAGCTGCCGGAACAGAGGCGAGGCGATCGCCATGGGATGCACCGCCGAGCAGTGGTCGTGCACCATGCCGGGCACGAGGTACTCGGAGCTGCGCGTTCCTCCTCCGACGGTGCCCGCACCCTCGAGGACGGTGACGGCTACGCCGGCTCGGGCCAGCATCGCCGCCGCAGCCAGCCCGTTCGGTCCGGCTCCGACGACGATCGCAGTGGCCACGCGGCTCAAGCCTTGGCGAGCCCTGGGGCTCGGGTGCCGGGACCGGGATACGCTGCACCCGAGGGCTGGTACCCCTCACGGGTCCAGGTGATCACGTGGGGCAGGAGCCCGTTGGGCAGCCACGGCTGCTCATGAGCGGCGTCGTCGTTGTGGTACCAACCCTTTTCGACCACGCCGAGTGAAGCATCGATGACCCGGTACTGCACCTTCTTCGTGAACATCGGTTGCGACTCCGTGAACACCACGATCAGTTCGCCCGGCTCGTAGTGGCACCGCTCCTGCACCGCTTCGACGAGACGCTCGTCGTGGCAGTGCGCGTCGCCGAAGTTCCATCCGGTCAGCGTGTTGCTGATGAACTCGCCCTCGCGCAGCACCCTCGTGTCGATGTCACCGCTGTGGCGCATGTGCATCGTGATGTGCATCCGACCCATCGGATGCATCATCCGGAACGCCATCGCCTTCTGGATGAAGATCTCGGAGATCTCCTTGCCGAAGATCGGTTCGATCTGGTCGATCTGGTTGTCGGCCGCTTTCACGATGCGCTCGTTGAGACGGTCCTCTTTCTCCTTGTCGGAGAACGACCAGGTGGTCGACGCCCAGTTGCCGGCGTACTGCTTCATCCCGATCAGGAACGACACGTACTGCGGCCAGATCGCTCCCAGCGCGATCGGGAACAGCGCGAACACCACCACACCGGCGAGCAGCGCCGGGTGCATGTCACCGACGCCGTACCCGCTGCCGGCGTGGAAGTTGCCGAACAGGAACGCCGCACAGAAGCCGAAGAAGACGTTCCACTCGAGCGGCACGGCGAGCGGGATGGTGGAGATGATGAAGGTGTGGAACATCAACATCGACACGATCGCGATCCACGTGAGCCAGGGCCAGGGCGAGAACAGCAGGGTCAACGGCACCACGATTTCGGCGGTGGTACCGAGGCCGTGTGCGATCAGGTGGGTGAACTTCGACGGCCGGATGTCGTTCGGGAAATCACGGACCGTCGCCATGCGCAACTTGCGCGATCCGTTCCACGGCGAGTTCTGGACCATGATCGACACCGTCGCGGGGAAGCCATGCTGTAGCTTCGACACGCCTGCTCCCATCCAGACGACGACGATGAAGATCTTGGCGGCCACGATCATGTCGACGAAGTTCGCGAAGAACGCGAAGGCCAGCATCGTCGGTACGTACTGCTCGGCTCGCGATGCCAGGAACACGCACTTGTCGCGCAGGCCCATCAGCACGATCAGGCCTGCGTAGACGACGAACGGCCATCGCGGCATCATCCCGGCGGTGCCGTCCGGCAGACCGCTCACCTGCTCTCCCGAGAGGAAGAGCATCATGATCAACCAGAACACGATCAGCTTGTAGAGGCCGGTGTCCCACGGGGTGCGCCGGTTGCCCTTGGTGAACGGCACGTGGTTGGGGTACGGCGGGATCCTGATGGTGTCGTTCTGCCACCAGTACAGCGACGCCCCGATCGGTGGGTCGAAGTGGAACGCCATCGGGCCACAGGTCGCGGCCAGACCGAGGATCTCCAGCAGGACCGTCCAGACCATCAGCTTCTGGTACAGGATCGGCTCGTCCCACCAGCCACCGATGTCGTTGAACTCGAGGCCCTTGGTGAACGCCGCAGCGACGATCAGACCGAACAGCGCGTAGAAGAAGATCTTCCAGACGTAGAACATGGTGGTCTGTTTCGGAGTGCCGAAGCCCGCCTCGACCCAGTGGAGCTGGAGCAGCTTCATCCTCGGCAGAAACGGGATCCTCGTGAACTCGTCGAGGTCGACGGGTGGTAGTTCGGCGGTGCGGTAGCCCATGAGTG
>JANMFL010000483.1:0-12991 GCA_031377945.1 Acidimicrobiaceae bacterium
ACGACACGGTCACGTCGAAGAGCATCGACGACCACGGCAGCACTGGCGGCAACGGTGCCGACGACGCCACCTCGACCAGTGTCGACGACAACGGCGGCCAGGGCGGCCACGGTTCGGACGACTGAACCTCGCCACATCACGGACAGCACGAGGACTCCCTGGGGGAGTCCGATCACGGAGCGGACCCTCGGGTCCGCTCCGTGACGCGTCCGGGACCAGACTGCGTGTATTCCGAGAGAAGGAGCCAGCCATGCCGCGTCTGCGCCAGGTGAGCCGCCACGAGACCGACGACCCGTTGATCCTGCAGATGTACGACCAACTGTTCGGCCACCGCGATCCGGTCGCCGAGCCGGGTACGTCGACGGGCACACCGGGCGACTGGTGGACGGTGTTCGCGTTGGTGCCCGACGTGTTCCGGCACGCGGTGCAGGGCTTCGGTCTGTACCGCAGTCCGAAGCGCCTGCTCGACCCCGTGCTGCGCGAACTGGGCCAGACGCGCGCCGGGTGGGTGCGCGGCAGCCAGTTCGTGTACTCGCAGCACTGCAAGAGCTGCCGTGCGCTGGGCATGAGCGACGAGATGATCGCGGCCATCTCGTCGTGGCAGGTGAGCGACCTGTTCTCGCCGGCCCAGCGAGCGGTGCTCGCGTACACCGACTGCCTGGTGCTCGATGGCGGTCGCACGCCGGACGCGCTGTTCGACGTCCTCCGTGAGCATCTCATCGATGAGGAGATCCTGGAACTGACCTACATCACGGCGATGTACGACATGCACGCGGTGATGACCCGAGCGCTCCGGCTGGAATTCGACGACCGCGACGAGCCGATCGTGGAGGTCGCGGCACCCGCAGGTTTTGCCGGCTTCGACGTGGGTGCGGCCATCAGCCAACCGCCACCGACGCCCGCGGACGACTGAACGCGCCGCATCACTGACCTGCGTGGACAGTTGCGGTCGGGGTCCGAGCGGTGCCCCACCTGCGCGAGCGCCGAGTTCGGCTCCTAGCCTCTGTCGCACATCGAACGAAGGTGAATTGATGAGTGGAAACTCGGTGTTCCGGCACCAGCACAGCGGAGTACTGAGTCTTGCGGCCGTCGAGGCCCCTCACGTCGTCACGTCCGACTGGATCGACGAGCAGTTGGCCGAGACCTACACGCGCAACGGGATGCGTCCCGGCCTGCTGTCCGGCGTGGCCGGGATCGACGAGCGCCGGTGGTGGGACGTCGACGTCTCGTTCGCCGACGCGGCGGCGATGGCCGGTCGTGCCGCCATCGAGAAAGCGGGCATCGATCCCTCGCAGATCGGCGTCCTGATCAGCACGTCGGTGTGCAAGGAGCACCTCGAGCCGTCGGTCGCCTGCGCGGTGCACCACCGGCTCGGTCTGGCGTCGTCGTGTCTGAACTTCGACATCGGCAACGCGTGCCTCGGGTTCATGAACGCGATGCACGTCGCGGCGGCGATGATCGACACCGGCACGGTGGACTACGCGCTCATCGTCGACGGTGAGGGCAGCCGCTACACGCAGGAGACCACCATCGAGCGTCTGCGTCAGCCGACCGCCACGATGATCGACGTCTTCAACGAGTTCGCGTCGCTGACGCTCGGCTCGGGCGCCGCCGCCATGGTGCTCGCGCGTACCGACCTGCACCCCGAAGCGCACCGCGTCGTCGGCGGGACGGCCCGCGCGGCCACCCAGCACGAGTTGCTGTGCGTCGGCAGCCTCGACCGCATGACCACCGACACCGCGGCGCTGCTCGTGGCCGGTCTCGACCTGGCCGACGAGGCATGGAAGGCGGCACCGCCCGACTTCGACTGGGCGCCCAGTGCGGACTGGTACATCCTCCATCAGGTCAGCAAGGTGCACACCTCCATGCTGTGCGAGCGCCTGGGCATCGACCAGACGAAGGTGCCGCTCACATTCCCGAAGTACGGCAACGTGGGTCCGGCCGCAGTGCCGATCACACTCGCCGGCGTTCAGGACCAGATCCTTCCGGGTCAGCGCGTGCTCTGTCTGGGCATCGGCTCGGGTCTGAACACGAGCGCCACCGAGATCGTCTGGTGACGTCGGCGGCCCCGACCGCGCTCGACCTCGAGGCGTACGGGCTGGACCCCGCGTGGTCGCACCACGTCGACGTGCCCAGCCACGACGGCGAGACGCATCGCTGGCACGTGCTCGATCGGCCGGGCACCGGGACGATGACCGTGTTGTGCCTGCACGGCAACCCGACGTGGTCGTACCTGTGGTCGCGACTGCTGCGTGAACTCGACCCGACCTTCCGAGTCGTCGCGCCTGATCACCTGGGCATGGGATGGTCCGACCGGGTCGGCACTCGCCCGTACCGCGACCGCGTCGCCGACGTGCGCGACCTGCTCGCCGCGCTCGACATCGACGGCCCGGTGTGGATCGTCGCGCAGGACTGGGGCGGGGCGATCGCCATGGGCGTCGCAGTGCAACACCCGCAACTGGTCGCCGGCCTGGTGCTGTCGAACACGGGCATTGCGGTGCCGGCCGGTCGGTCGGCGCCGTGGCTCATCCGGCTCGCCGCCACCAATGGCGTGCATCGGTTGGCGACCCGCACGACACCGGCCTTCGTGTGGGGAACGCCGTGGTTGCCCGGTGCGTCCGTCGACCGTCGCCAGCGCCGTGCCCTCGCCGCGCCGTATCGAGGGCGCGCCCGCCGCGACTCGATCGCCGGGTTCGTCGCCGACGTGCCGTTCGACGATCGACATCCCTCAGCGCCCGACATCGCTGCCGTCGCCGCGGCACTGCCCGATCTACGGATTCCCGTGCGCCTGGTGTGGGGCTCGAAGGATCCCGTCTTCAACGACGACTTCGCCGAGGACCTGCGCGGTCGGTTCACCGACGTGGCGCTGCATCGCATCGCCGCGACGGGTCACCTCACGGTGCTCGAGGCGTCGATCGCCCCGTTCGTGGAGGACGCCATCGCCGAGGCGGACGGCCACCGCGCCGGCACCACCACCGAGCCCGCCGAGCCCGTGGGCCCCGCCGCGGTCGTCGATGAGATCTGGGCGCGCGTGGCCGGTGGCGACCCACTGGCCATCGCCGTCAGCGACGCCGCGTCGGGCGACCTCGTGTCGCGCCGTGAGTTCGAGTCGCGCGTGGCCTCCTCTGCGGTCGCGTTGGCGGCGAACGGCGTGCAGTCCGGCCACCGCGTCGCGGTGCTGGTGCCGCCGGGTGTCGACCTCATCGCCGTGGTGTACGCCTGCTGGCGCATCGGAGCGGTCACGGTCGTGGCCGACCGGGGTCTCGGTCTGCGCGGGTTGGGTGCCGCGGTCCGGTCGGCGCGAGTGCAGCACGTCGTCGGGCCATCCAAGGCGATCGTCGCGGCGCGCACACTGAGGTGGGCGCCTCGCTCGAGCAGCATCTCGCTGGCCACGCTCCACGGCGCACCGGTCGTCGCCGCGTTGGCCGATGTCGCCCTCCCGCCGCCAGCCGCCTCGGACCCTGCCGCCGTGGTGTTCACCTCGGGTGCCACCGGCCCGGCCAAGGGTGTCCGTTACACGTTCGGCCAGCTGTGCGCCCAGCGCGATGCGGTGCAGGCCATGTACGGCATCACACCCGACGACCGGTTCGTGGCCGCATTCGCTCCGTTCGCCGTGTTCGGTCCGGCGCTCGGCATCGCCACGGGCTTCGCCGACATGGATGTCACCTCGCCGAGCACGCTGACCGCTGCAGCGCTCGACGACGCGTGTGCGCGCATCGACGCGACGATGGTGTTCGCCTCGCCCGCAGCGCTGGCGAACGTCCTCGCGACGGCATCGGCACCGGTTCTGGCACTCGCGCAGGTCCGCCTCGTCATGTCCGCCGGGGCACCCGTCCCCATCGACACGTTGCGCCGCATGTCGGCCATGTGCCCTTCCGCCGCGCTGCACACGCCGTACGGGATGACCGAGGTGTTGCCGGTGGCCGACGTGTCGCTGGTCGATCGAGTGGCTGCGACCGCCGGCAGCGACGGTCGGGGCGTGTGTGTCGGCCGGCCGGTGCCCGGCTGCGATGTGATGATCATCGACCGTGAGGTCGTGGTGTGCACTCCCTGGATGTCGTCCGGGTACGACCGCCTGTGGCGCACGCAGCAGCTCGCTCGGCCCGTCATCGACGGTTCGGTGTGGCACCGCACGGGCGACGTCGGCCACCTCGATGCCGACGGCAACCTGTGGATCGAGGGTCGGGTCGTCCACCTCGTGCACACGCTCGAGGGTGCGGTGTCGCCCGTGCCCATCGAGATCGCTGCCGAGACCGTCGATGGTGTGCGGCGCGCCGCCGCCGTCGGTGTCGGGCCGGTTGGTGTGCAACAGGTGGTGGTGGTCGTGGAGGACGAGCGCAACGCTCAGGCGTCGCCCGAGCTCGCTGCGGCGGTGCGCGCTGCAGTCGCCCCACAGGTGGTCGCCGCGGTGTGGTGCGCGCCGTTGCCGGTCGACATCCGCCACAACGCCAAGATCGACCGCACGGCACTGGCCGCCACGATGGAGCGGCGTCTGTCCGGACGGTCACGATGAAGGTGTTGGTCACCGGTGCCGGCAGCCTGCTGATGGGGCATGTGGCCGAGCAGCTGGTGGCACGCGGCGACGACGTGGTGTGCCTGCAGCGACGTCCCCTCGAACGGTCGGGTGTTCCGGCGCGAGCCATGGTGCAGGGCGACGTGCGCGACATGGCTGCGGTGCTGGCGGCGGCGCGAGGGTGCGATGCGATCGTCCATGGCGCCGCCCGCGTCGGTGTCGTCGGCTCGTGGGACGACTTCCGTAGCGTCAACGTCGACGGCACGGCCAACGTGGTGCACGCGGCCCGGGCGTTGGGCATCGAGCGCGTCGTGCACGTGTCGACGCCGTCGGTCGCCCACTCGGGACACGCGTTGGTGGGCGAGGGTGCCTCGCCGGCGGTCACCGGCCGGTCCGGTGCGTACTACGCCGAGTCGAAGGCCATCGCCGAGATCGCGGCGCTCGACGCCGGCGACGAGGTGGGCGTGGTCGCCATCCGTCCGCATCTCGTGTGGGGGCCTGGCGACACGCAGCTCGTGGGCCGCATCGTCGAACGCGCCCGCGCCGGTCGGCTGGCGATGGTGGGCAGTGGGAACGCGCTCATCGACAGCACGTACGTCGACAATGCGGTGAGTGCGCTGCTGGCCGCGGTCGACGCAGTG
The DNA here is from genome assembly GCA_031377945.1 of Acidimicrobiaceae bacterium. GTDB lineage: Bacteria > Actinomycetota > Acidimicrobiia > Acidimicrobiales > Ilumatobacteraceae > UBA668. The sequence continues at coordinate 5,155 of JANMFL010000483.1, forward strand.
CGGCCCGGCGCCGACTGCGTCGGTCGCGCGTACGTCATCGCCAACGGCGAGCCGCGCACGGTGCGCGAACTGATGGAGGGCATCTGCACCGCTGCCGGTGTCCCGTTCCAGCCCCGGCGGGTCCCCTTGTCGTTGGCCAAGGGCCTCGGCGCGGTGGTCGAAGCCGTGTGGCCGCACGTGCGTGACGACGAGCCGCCGATCACCCGGTTCGTGGCCGAGCAACTGGGCACGGCCCACTGGTTCGACCCGCGGCCTGCCCAGCGTGACCTCGGCTGGACCCCCCACGTCACCCTCGACGAAGGCTTCGCGCGTCTGCGCGCCTGGTTCTCCGCGCGAACTTAAGTTCCTGGTGAACGCCCGGCCGTGCCCCACCAGATGCACGCCGTCGCGATCGCCATGAACAGCAGCATCGAGGCGGCGAACGGGCGGACCGTGCCGTCGAACGCATTCGCGGCGAGACCGCCGAAGATCGCACCGCCGGCGGTGGTGATCGTCGCGATGATGGCCGACGCCGTGCCGGCCACGTGGGGCAGTGGGGTCATCGCCGCCGTGTTGGCGTTGGGACTGAGGCCCTGCGCCATGGGCATCGAGATCGCCAGGGCGACGGCGAACAACCAGAAGTTGGGGATGCCACCGTTCAGCAGCGACACGCCGAAGAACATGGCGCACATCGCCACGCCGACGAGCGACATCCGCCGCAGCAGTCGGGTGACGCCGATGCGTTGCACCAGGCGTGCGTTGAACAACGAGTTGGCGGCGAACAGCACGGCGACGACCGCGAAGAACAGCGGGAACCAGTCGCCGTAGCCGTAGACGTCGCTGAGGATGACCTCGGAGCTCGCCAGGTACGCCGTCATCGACGAGTAGAGGAACGTCATCGCGATCATCATCGACATCGCCTGGCGGTGGGTGACTACCTCGCGGCCACCGGTGACGACGGCGCGCACGGTGAACGGCCGGACGTTGGCCGGGTTCAGTGTCTCGGGCAGGCGGCGGGCCCACAGCATCATGACGACGGCGATGACGGCTGGAACCCAGAACACGGCGCGCCACGGGAGGAAGTGGATGAGCCCGGCGCCGAACGCTGGGGCGAGGATCGGCACCAGCATGAACACGGCCATGATCATCGACATCAGTCGGGCCATGCTGTCGCCCTCGTTGCGGTCGCGGACCATGGTGACGGCGAGCGACCGCGGACCTGAGGCGCCGACGCCCCACACGAAGCGGGCGATCACGAGCAACGGCCACGTGGGAGCGAGCGCGGCGGCCGACGCGCCGATCATGTACAGCACCAACCCGGCGTACAGCGGGCGGCGTCGACCGATGCGGTCGGACAGCGGCCCGTAGAACCACGGGCCGATGGCCATGCCGAAGAAGTAGGCGGTGATGACCCAGGCGACCTGGGTGGAGTCGGCGGACATGCCGTACTCGGCGCGGATGTCGGGGAATGCCGGCAGCATCAGGTCGATGCCCAACGCGGTCATCGCCATGAGAGCGGTGATCAGCGCGATGAACTCGCGGCCGGTGGCGATGCCCTTCGTCGACCCGACCCCGGTGTCGCCCGCCCCGGAGTCAAGGGCAGGGGCGGTCGCAGTCACCTGACCACGATAGAGGCCGATCGGCCGCTGGATGCAGTCGATTGATTGGCTACAGCGAGTGCAGCGGTTCGTCGAACGGGCTGCCGAACATTCGTTGCAACATGTCATCGGCGGCACCGCGCACGTCGAGGCCGTGTTCGCCACCGACGCTCAGCGCTGCCCGGGCGACACCGATGACCGTGTTGGCGACGGCGTTGGCGCGCAGTTCGGCCTCGGGGGCCCGGCCCCAGTGCAGCATCAGATAGTCGGCAATGGCGGACTCGTAGTCGCGGTCGGTGCGAGCGTCCTCGTCGCGCAGTTCGGGCACGCGCGACAGCAGCGTGTACCGCGCCAGGCGACTGGGATCGGTGGTCTCGAGGCGTGCGCGGAGCACCACACGCAGATGAAACATGGGGTTCACGTGTGGTGCGCCGTCCATCAATCGGTCGACGAAGTCGATGACGCGTTCGCCGTGATCGGGAAAGGCGGCCGCCGCCTTCGTCGGGAAATGCAGGAAGAAGGTGCGCGTGCTCACCCCTGCTGCGCTGGCGATCTCCTCGACGGTGGTCTCGTCGAACCCCTGCGCCTTGAACAATCGGATGGCATGTTCGGCCAGGTTCCGCCGCGTCTCGCGGCGCTGGCGTTCGCGCGGACCGAGCGGACGGTCGGTGTGCAGCGACTGCGCCATGGGCGTTCCTCCGAGTGAACCCTTGACCCATGCATGGTCCTGGGTAAATACTGCACTCACTGTACCAACCATGGGGGAGGTGCGGAATGGGGAACGACATGCGCTTCGGCATCAGGAGTGGTTTCCGTCGGGCAGCAGCGATCGGCATTGCCGGTGTGCTGGTGCTGGCGGCCTGTTCGAGTTCGGACGGAACGACGTCCGGCGGCACCAGCGGTGGAGGCGGCTCCGACAAGGCGCTGCTGATCGCCCGGGGAATGGACGTGAACTCGCTCGACCCGTCGCGGGCCTACTGCGACACCTGCCAGATCTTCATGACCGCGGTGTACGAGACCCTCATCGGTCTCGACACGGACAACACCACGCTCGTGCCGCGCCTGGCCACCAAGTGGGAGAGCAACCCCGAGCAGACCGAGTTCACCTTCACGCTCGATCCGAACGCGAAGTTCGCCGACGGCAGCCAGGTCACCAGTGAGGACGTGAAGTTCTCGTGGGAGCGACTCGCCGGCCTGCAGGGCTCGGCCTCGTACCTCGTCGGCACGATCAAGGAGATCGACGCCTCCGACCCCGGCGTGGTGAAGGTCACGCTCAGCCAGGCGAACTCGGCGTTCCTCGCGCAGGTGAACGCCAGCTACCTCGGCATCGTCAACAAGAAGGTCGCGGAGGCGAACGGTGCCACCGCCGACCCGGCCACCGACAAGGCGGAGCCCTGGTTCCTGGCCAACTCGGCCGGCAGCGGTCCGTTCGCCCTCTCCGCGTACCAGTCGGGCGCCGAGCTGCGCCTGAAGCGGAACGACGCCTACTGGGGTGCCACGAAGGCAGCATTCCCCGAGGTCGTCATCAAGGAGACGCCCGATGCGGTCACGCAGCGCCAGCAGCTCGAGGCCGGCTCGGTCGACATCGCGATGCAGATCTCCAACGACGCGTCCAAGGGAATGGGCGGCAACGGCGTCACCGTCGAACAGGTGCCGAGCTTCAACTTCGTCTACCTCGCGCTCAGCCCGGGTGCCAAGGGCGCCGAGGCATTGACGCCAAAGGTGCGAGAAGCCATCCGCCTCGCGCTGGACTACACCGGCCTCATCGACGCCACCGTCGGTGGCGCCGGGAAGCCGCAGCCGTCGCCCATCCCGAACGGTTTCGCCGGCACCGCCGGACTCGCCGAGCCGGCCCAGGATCTGGAGAAGGCCAAGTCGCTGCTCGCCGACGAGGGCGTCACCAGCCTCGACCTCGATGCGACCTTCCCGTCGCTCAACGTCTACGGCGTCGACTTCTCGACGGCGATGCAGAAGGTGCAGACCGACCTCAAGGCCGTGGGCATCAACCTGCAGCTGAACCCGGTCGAGATCTCGGTGTGGGCCGACAAGATCGGCACCGACGGCATTCCCGTCACCATGCTCTACTTCGCCCCCGACCACACCGACAGCAGCCAGTACGTGCAGTACTTCGGTCTGCTCGACGGGTCGCAGTGGCAGACGTGGGGTCGCACCGACGTGAGCACCGAGCAGACCGATCTGCTCAGCAAGGCGTTCGCCGAGCAGGACACGGCCAAGCGTGCCGATCTGTACAACCAGGTCGCCCAGTCGATGATGGCCGACAACGTCATCATCCCGGTCGTGAACCCGAACCTGTTCCTCGCCGCTCGCGACGACATCAAGGGTCTGTACTACAGCGCCTGCTGCAACCTCGAGCTCGCACGGCTCACCCGCGGCTGATCGATGATCCCTCAGGAGACCGCTCGACCCGCACCCATCGCTTCGGCGACGGGTGCGGGTTCGGGCGCACCCCCCTCCGACGGGAGCGTGTGACCTGAAGCGGTACCTCTGGCGTCGCGTCGCGGTGATGCCCTTCCTGCTGCTGGGCATCGCCTCGGTCGTGTTCCTGGTGTCGCGGATGACACCGGGCGATCCGCTCGTCACCATCGTGGGCGAGCGCAACCTCAACAACCCCGAGATCGTGGCGGCCGCGGAAGAGCGGTGGGGTCTGAACGACTCGGTGGTCCGGCAGTACTTCAAGTACATGCGCAACCTTCTCCGCGGCGACATGGGCACCTCGTTCACGACGCGGCAACCGGTCACGCACGACCTGTGGGTACGGCTTCCGGCCACGCTGGAGCTCACGTTCGTCGCGTTGTTGATGGGCGTCACCGCCGGCGTCGGGCTCGGCGTGCTCGCCGCCCGGCACCGCAACAAGATCGTCGATCACCTGGCCCGTTTCTTCGCGCTCATCGGATCGTCGCTGCCGGCGTTCTGGGCCGGTCTGCTGTTGCTGTACGTGTTCTACGCGAGGCTGGGCTGGCTCCCCGGACCTGGCCGCATCGACCCTCGCGGTGTGGCCCCCGACAAGGTGACCGGGTTCTACACGGTCGACTCGTTGCTGCAGGGCGACCTGGCGTTGTTCAAGGACTCCGTGATGCACCTCATCCTTCCTGCCAGCGTGCTGGGCTGGGGTGTGGTCGGCATCGTGTCGCGTCTGGTCCGCGCCAGCCTGCTCGACGAGTTCTCCATCGACTACGTGCGTGTCGCTCGAGCGATGGGTCTGCGTGAACGCACGGTCGTGAACACGCATGCGCTCCGCAACGCGCTGTTGCCGACCATCACCATCGTCGCGTTCACCTTCGCGTTCCTGCTCACCGGTGCAGTGCTCACCGAGACGGTGTTCTCGTGGCCAGGCGTCGGCTCGTACGCCGTCGACGCGTCGAGGAACCTCGACTATCCGGCCATCATCGGTGTGACGCTGCTCGGCGGCACTGCGTTCTTGTTGACCAACCTGCTGAGCGACGTGGCCTACGCGTTCGCCGACCCGAGGATTCGACTCTCGTGAGCGACGTCATCGCACCCCCTCGCCGCCTCCGTCGCGGTCGGCCCGAATGGCTGCGCGGCCCGTCGCTCATCGGCGTCGGCGTCATCGTCATGTGGGTGCTCATCGCGCTCACGGTGCCGCTCTGGTCGCCCTACGACCCGCTCGCCGAGGTCGGAGCCCGGTTGCAGGGACCGAGCCTCAGCCACCTCATGGGCACCGACCAACTCGGCCGAGACGTGTTCACCCGCACGCTGTGGGGTGCGCGGACCTCGCTGCCGGTCGCGTTCGTCGTGATCGTGTCGTCGGTGCTCATCGGCACCGTGGTCGGTGCGGTCGCCGGATTCTTCGGTCGATGGGTGGATGCCGTACTGATGCGGCTGGTCGACATCACGATGGCGTTCCCGCCCATCCTGTTGGCGATGGCCATCACGGCCTCGCTGGGGCCCGGCATCCGCAACGCGCTCATCGCGATGGTGTTGGTCTGGTGGCCGATCTACGCCCGCCTCCTGCGGGCCCAGGTCATCGCCGTGAAGCAGCGCGAGTACGTCGAGTCGGCCGAAGCGATCGGTGTGAAGCGGTTCACCATCCTGCGCCGCTACGTGCTGCCGATGGCCTACACGCCGGTGCTCGTCAATGCGACGATGGACTTCGGCCAGGTCGTCCTCCTCACCGCGTCGCTCAGCTTCATCGGGCTCGGCGCGCGGCCCCCCTCTCCGGAGTGGGGAGCGATGATCACCGAGGGCGCGACGCAGTTCTACAGCTGGTGGATCGCCACGGCGCCCGGCCTGGCCATCCTGACGGTGGTGCTCGCGTTCAACTATCTGGGCGACGCACTCCGCGACTCGTTCGACGTGAAGGCAGGTGTGTGATGGCGGAGGCGCCGCCCATTCTGAGCCTCCGCGACCTGCGCGTGTCGTTCCCCACCCCCGCCGGCCCGGCGCGTGCGGTGCGCGGCATCGACCTCGACGTCCGCGCGGGCGAAGCGGTCGCGGTCGTCGGTGAGAGCGGCTCGGGCAAGAGCGTCACGATGCTCGCGACGTTGGGTCTGCTGCCCAAGGCCGAGGTCACCGGTTCGGCGAAGTACGGCACCACCGAACTCGTGGGCGCCGACGTGTCGACGCTGCGATCGGTGCGCGGGCGTCGCATCTCGATGGTCTTCCAGGATCCGATGACATCGCTCAACCCGGTGCTCACCATCGGGAAGCAGTTGACGTTGGTGATGAAGGCCCACCAGGACCACCTCGGCAGGAAGGAGGCGCGGGCGAAGGCGATCGAGCTGCTGAACCAGGTGGCCATCCCGCAGGCCGATCGACGTATCGAGGCCTACCCGCACGAGCTGTCCGGCGGGATGCGCCAACGGGTGATGATCGCAATGGCCATCGCCAACGAACCGGAGGTGCTCATCGCCGACGAGCCGACCACCGCGCTCGACGTGACGGTGCAGGCGCAGATCATGGAACTGCTCAGCCGGCTCCGCGAGGAGCACCACCTCGCGCTCGTGCTGATCACCCACGACCTCGGCGTGGTGGCCGGCAGCGCCGATCGAGTCGCCGTCATGTACGCCGGCCGCATGGTCGAGCGGGCAGCGGTGATGGACGTGTTCGACGAGCCGCAGCACCCCTACACGCGCGCCCTGCTCGAATGCCTTCCTCGCCTGGATCGGCGCCACGAAGTGGTCAGTGCGATTCCGGGGACACCACCCAACCCGGCCGACCTGCCGCCGGGGTGCCCGTTCGCGCCGCGGTGCCCGCAGGCGGTCGACTCCTGCACCACCGACGAACCATCGCTCGTCCCGTTCGGCCACGGCGAGGTCGCGTGTGCGGTCGTCGCTGCAGGAGCGCCGGCATGACGGCGCCGCTGCTCAAGGTGACCGATCTGGTGAAGGAGTTCAAGGTGCGCGGCGAGGGCGGTCGCCCCGGTGTGCTGCACGCCGTCAGCGGTGTGAGCCTCGAACTGCACGCGGGCGAGACACTCGCGCTCGTGGGCGAGTCGGGCTGCGGAAAGAGCACGACGGGCCGGTGCATCCTGCGCCTCACCGAACCCACCAGTGGTTCGGTCGAGTTCAACGGCTCGAATCTGCTGGCGCTCGACCACGAAGCGATGCGCAAGATGCGGCGCAACCTGCAGATCGTGTTCCAGGACCCGCAGGCGTCGCTGCACCCGCGCATGACGGTACGTCGCTTGCTGGCGGAACCGCTCGAGGTCCACGGCATGGCGAAGGCCGACATCCCGGCGCGCATCGAGGAACTGCTGCGCCTGGTGCACCTGCGTCCCGAGTTCCTGGATCGCTATCCGCACGAGTTCTCCGGCGGCCAGCGTCAGCGTGTCGGCATCGCCCGAGCGTTGGCCATCTCGCCGGCCCTGCTGGTGCTCGACGAGCCGGTGTCGGCGCTCGATGTGAGCATCCAGGCCGAGATCATGCGCCTGCTCATCGAACTTCGTGGGCGGTTGGGGCTGAGCTACCTGTTCATCGCCCACGACCTGGCCGTGGTGCGTCAGCTCGCCGATCGTGTCGCGGTCATGTACCTCGGCCGCATCGTCGAGACCGGCACCGCCGACGAGGTCTACAACGATCCGCAGCACCCGTACACACAGGCGTTGCTGTCGGCTGTGCCCATCCCGAACCCGCGCATCGAATCCACCCGTCGGCGAATCGTGCTGCAGGGCGACCTGCCCAGCCCCATCGACCCGCCGTCGGGCTGCCGGTTCCGCACGCGCTGTTGGCGTGCCGACCAGCGCTGCGCCGACGAGCAGCCGATGCCCACCTCGGTCCAGG
>JANMFL010000499.1:0-12935 GCA_031377945.1 Acidimicrobiaceae bacterium
GTTGAGGATGAAGTGCCGTCGGGCGGCCACCATGCCCGCGCGGTCGAGGGCGTCGATCTCCTTGGCCAGATTCCGGATGCTGGCCACGTCCATGCTGGCGAGCAGTACGCAGTCGGTGGCCCGATCGATGGCGGCGAGAGCCCGCTCGTCGAGTCCGGCTGCGGTGTCGACGACCACGTAGGCGAAGTCGCTGGCGAGCATGTCGACGATCTGCGCCGCCAGTTTGTCGGTGAGGGCCTCGCCCTCCTCCGGTGAACCCGAGCTGGCCAGCACGAACAGGCCCGACTGGTCGTGGCGGGTGAGGAACACCTTCAACGTCGCGCTGTCGAACGAGGGAAGCGATGCGAGCTGACCGATGGTGTGGTCGGGCACCAGACCCATCACGCTCGCCACGTCGCCGAACACACCGTCCAGATCCACGAGCACCGTGTCGCCCGTGTTGGTCGCGGCCAGGGACACGGCGAGGTTCGAGGCCACCATCGTCTTGCCGCTGCCACCCTTCGGCGACAGCACCACGATGATCTTCCCGTGGGGCGTCGGGTTCGTCTCGAACGGACGCGCCGAACGGACGCGCTCGCCGCGCTCCACCGCCGCGATGAGCGAGTCCACCAACTGCTCCGGCTGCGCTTCCGGCGACACGACATCGCGAATGCCGACGCGGGCCGCCGACGCCCACAGCGCGGCCGACGGGGGACGAACCAGCACCACGCCCACCTCGGGACGGGTCTCGTCGAGCAGTCGGCTGACCTCGAGCGCAAGCGTCTCGGGCACATCGGCTGCGAGACACACTGCGAGCGCACCGCTCCGCTCGATCAGGGTCACCAGCGCCGAAGCGTCCATGTCGTCGTGCAGGGCGATGAACGCCGGGCGCATCGAGCGTTCGACCTCGGCCGACCACGGCGAGTGGGTCGGGTCGGCCGTGACGACGGCAACGGTGCGGGCTTCGTCGGTCATCGCGGCACCGTCACGTACACACCGTCGAGGGTGAGGATCCGTGTTCCCTCTTCCGTGGCGTCGGGCCCTTCCGCGGTCAGCCAGATGAAGCCGAACTCGGAGGCGAACACGAGTTGTTCGGCTTCCGGCGCAGACACGGCGAGGGTGATCAGGAGTTGCGCCGCTGGCGCCTCGGCCACGCTCGGGTCGAGCGTGGTTGCGGTGCTCTCGCCATTGCTCTGCACCTCCGCCGCACGCTCGGTGTCGACGCGGGAGAACTGGATCGCGGTCACCAACACCTTGTGCAGAGTGAAGTGGGTGGTGTTCGGCGTCATCGTCGGGGCGGCGACGGTGGTGACCGGAGCCGCAGGGTCGGTGGCCGGATCAACGGGTGCGCCGGAGGCGGAAGTCTGGAACGGGTCGAACGAGAACAGGACGCCGACGGTGTCGCCGGCGAACAGCTCACCACCCACCGCCCGCTCGGGGGACAGTGCGATCGTGATCTCCTGCAAGCCGTCGGGCACGTCCACTCGCACGAGGGTGCGCGGATCGACGAGACGGTTCTCCAACAGTTGCTCGCCGCGCTGCAGATCCACCGACGCCACGAACGTGTCGTCGAGTGTCGTCAGATCGGTGACGGCGTCCGGGGCGACGAGCCGCTCCGGCACGTCGGTGAGTGTCACCACGTCCGTCATGTCGGCGACGGGAGTGCCCTTGGCGATGTCGTCGCTGACCACGTACACCTGGGCGAGTTGCTCACCCGCGACGGCGTCGTCCTTCGCCGACCTGACGTACGCGATGAGCGCGAACGTACCGACCACCGCCAATACGACCGCGATCGTGATTCCGATCACCTGACGCTTCATGATGACGCCTCCCAGCTCGATCAGCGATCTTCTGTTGTTCGTTCGGCAGGCCTCAGCCCACCATCTTGATGACCCTTGCTCCGTAGTCGATGCCGCCGAAACCGCCGCCATCGGTGACCACCCGTGTGAACTCGCCGCGGAAGCAGCGCAGATCGCCACCACCCGGTTGCCCCGTGTAGGGGTCGGGGCAGCTGAAGCCGGTGGGCCACGTGTCCCCACTCAGCTGCCAGCCGGTGAACCGGAAGCCGACGAAGCCGGCAACCGTGTACAGCGTCGCTTGCCCAGGGTTGTCGACCCGGTTGAAGATCGGCATCACGAACTCCTCGCCGGCCTTCATCGCCGCGAAGACCGCAGCGCAGTTCTTCTTGCTGATCTCGGGGTCGTTGCCGGGGTTGCCTCCGACCGTGTTGCCCGCGGTGACCGTTGCCCGACACGTGTCACCGGACGACGCGTCGAGCCATGCGAAGTTGCCCGCGATGGTGCCACCCGATGACGACGACGTGCACGGAGGATCGTTGTTCTTGTCGTCCTTCGCGTTCCCCTTCTTCGAGTAGATGTAGGACACGCCCCTCGGGAAGGTCTGGGTGGAGAGGTTCCCGCCCATCTGCTGGAACTCGCACTCCGAGATGATGAACCGGATCGTTGCGTAGGTGCCGAGTGCACCCCAGGCTGCGACAGCGCTCGCGTGCACGGTGGCGCCGGCAAGTGCGTCCATCACGGGGGCGAGAAAGAAGTCGACCTCGGTGCCACTGGAGGTCTTGGTGCTGGTCGCGACCCGCACATACCCGGTGGCGTTGGCAGCACCGGCCGGTGCCGGGGCGGCACAGGGCGTCAGCCCGGCGCCCTTGCCGCAGACGAGATCGACCGCGCTGAGGTCGTCGTTGGCGTTGAGGTTGGCGTACTGCTGAGCGGTCGCGGCTTCGTCACCGCAGTTGCCGCCGGCGCAATCCTGCGCCACGGCGAGCGCCGCGGCGTCGGCCCCGTTCTGCAACTGGCGCTTCTCCACGTAGAGGGCGCCGAGATCGATCACCATCGCGCCCATACCGACCAGCGCGACCATCATCACGGCCACGAGCACGAGGACCGCGCCCTGATCGCGCTCAGCGGCCGGCGCGACCCGGGAGATTCGCTTCAGAGTCCACATCGCATCCTCGCAGTCGCCGACATCGGCTTCGTCCCGTTGCCAGGGAAGAACGGGATCGACAGCGTGTACGTCGCGTTCACCTTCACCGTCGCATACGCCGTGGAGCCGGAAGTGGAGTTGGCCGGGCACGCCGTCTTCACGATCGAGGTCACCTCTGCGACGCCTGCTGCACCGTTGACCGCGGTGTCGACCGCTGCGGCCGACTCACCGAGTGCCAGCGCCCGGGCTCCTTCACGGGCGGCGCCCTGGATGGACACCTTCGCGCTGTAGGCCAGACCGAACTGCATGATGCCCAGCAGCAGCATCACGAGCACGGGGAGCACCAGCGCCAGTTCGACCATCACGGCTCCGTGATCTCGACCCGTTGCGCTGCACGAAGCATCGCGCTGCAACCGACGCATGACGTTCACCCGATTCAACTGCTCGACACCATCGGGCGGCGGCCCGAATGGCCGCCGCCTGATCGCAAATTCCCTACTAGAGGCTCTTCATCACGTCCGTGAATGTCTGAGCGATGGCCGGCCCGAGGGTGACAAGAACGACGGCGACAACGACCGCGATCAGCGACACGAGGAGGCCGTACTCGACCATGGCCGCGCCCTTGTCCTCGTCCTCACGGGGTGTGATGATCCGGAAGTACAGTTCCAATAGCCACGTCATGACGCACCTCTCACTGTGTGTGTTCTCGGAGGACCCGGAGGACCCGAACCTCCGGTCGTCATTATCACTCTCTGTCGATCGAAGCGAGCAGAGTACTAATGCCTGATCACGGAGTGTGTATCTTGCCACGCTCCGCGGCCGAACGTGACTGAGCCATGACTCAGGGTTGGATGAGGGCTCGAGAGTTCTGTCTCGAACTGTCACTCGGTCGTGCGACCGGTCCACGTGAACTGGGCAGGGCGGCGTTCGATGAAGGCGGCGACACCCTCCTGCGGGTCGGGCGCCGCGGCCACCTCACGGGCCCACGATGCAGCGAGGTCGGCGGGCACCGAACCGTGCGCGAGCACCGCGGCGACCATCTCCTTCGTGCCGGCCTGGGTGAGCAGCGAGCGCTCGGCCAACGTGGCACAGAGCTGCGCCAGTCGAGGCTCGACCGCTTCGGCCGCGAGCAGTTCGTCGACCAGGCCGATGCGATGCGCCTCGGCCGCCTCGATGAGGTCGCCCGTGTAGAGCAGTCGCTTGGCGGCCGGGCCGAGCAGACGCACCGCTCGTTCCAGCGACGCCGACGGGTAGACGATGCCCAACTTCGCCGGGGTGATGCCGAAGCGCGACCCCTCGACCGCGAGGCGCAGATCGCAGTCGATGGCCAGCGCCGCTCCCCCGCCGATGCAGTCGCCCTGCACCACGGCCACGACCGGCTTGGGCAACGTCGCGAGCGCGTGTTCGGCCGCCATGTTCACGTCCATGAACGACGGCACACCGGACGGGCGTTCGGCCAGAAGTTCGGTGATGTCGGCGCCGGCGCAGAAGTGATCGCCCTCGCCGCGCAGCACGACCACACGTACCGCCGGGTCGCGGGCGAGCAGGTGCGCGGCGTCACCGAGCGCGACCCACATGTCGTAGGTGACCGCGTTGCGTTTCGCCGCTCGGTGCAGCGTGATGGTGCCGACCGAGCCATCGACCGTCACCCGAACGTCGGGAGTGACGAGGCCGGCGCTCAACCGCGGACCTGCGCCTCGAACTCGGCAACGCGCGCGAGGAACCGCTCTTGCTCGACGAGGTGCGGGTAGTGGCCGAGGTCGGGCCACACCTCGACGGTCGCCGTCGGCACCAGCGCCGTCAGCCAGTCGGCATAGTCGGGGCCGGGGTCGATGCCGTGCAACGACAGGTAGGGCACGGTGATGGCACTCGCCAACGCTTCGACGGTGGCCTCGAGTTCCTCCACCGACGAGTGCAGCACGGCGTCCCACGTTCCCAGCACGACCTCCTGGTTCGGCGTCCCGCGCAGTGCCTCGACGCGCGCCACCTCGTCGGGCGGCAGGGCACCGTTCATCTCCCCAAACATGAGCGAGATGCCCGTCTCGAACTCGGCCTGCGTGCCGGTGAGCAACGAGTCGATCTGCCCGAGCGCATCCTTGAAGTCGGCGAGCGCAATGGGTTGATCGATGTTGACGATGCCCATGCACGCTCCGACGGTCGGGTAGGCGCTGACGACCACACCACCGAGCGAGTGCCCGATGAGCAGGGGCCGCTCGATGCCGAGCGCCACGACGGTCTCGGCGACGTCGGTGGCATAGGTGATGGGGTCGTAGGGATCGCAGATGTCGCTGTCGCCGTGTCCGCGCAGATCCACGGCGAGCACGTAATGGTGCTCGGCCAGACGGTGCACGAGTGGGTGCCACATCCTTCGGTTCTCGGTGATGCCATGCACCAGCACCAGCGCCGGGTCGTCGGGATTCCCCACCAGTTCGTGTGCCAGTTGCATGAACGCAGGCTAGGCGGGCCGCTAACCTCCATTCGAACCCCCACTCGAAAGGCAGCGCCATGCGCACCCGAGCTCTCATTGCGGCGGCGGCCGCAGCCCTCACCCTTCTTGCCGCGTGCGGCAGCGACTCGAAGTCCGGCACGGCCGGCACGACTGCCAGCACCGAGACCACGGGCACGGGCACGGGTGGCAGCGACACCACCACCGGGGCCACCGGCAGCGTGAACCCCGAGTTCGCCGACTACTGCCAGAAGATCAACGACTACAAGGCGAACGCGAACAAGTTCGATGAGGTCTTCACCAGCAACACGCCCGACCCGGCCAAGACCGAAGAGGCGTTCACCAGCATGAAGACACTGCTGCAGGGCCTCGTCGACGACGCCCCGGCCGACATCGCCGCCGATGTGTCGACGGTGAACGACGCCACCGGACAGATCATCGAGATCTTCACCAAGTACGAGTGGGACGTCATCAAGTTGTCCAACGCCAGCGACGACGCGGCGAAGTTCCAGGAAGTGCTCAACGACACGAAGGTCAACGACGCGAGCACGCGCCTCGACACCTGGGGCCAGCAGAACTGCGGCTTCGCGCCCGACGCCTGATCATCGGTGATCGCTGTGATCGCAGCGATCGGCTACGATTATCGTAGATATTCCCTACGACAATCGGAGTCACCATGACCTCGCTCTCCGAGCAGGCGCAACGTCACCTGTGGATGCACTTCACCCGTCTCGGGTCGTTCGGTGTCGACCACGAGGTTCCGGTCATCGCACGCGGCGAGGGCTGCTATGTGTACGACCAGCACGGCAAACGATTCCTCGACGGTCTGTCGGGGTTGTTCACCGTGCAGGTCGGGCACGGCCGCACCGAACTCGCCGAAGCCGCGCGAGCCCAGAGCGAGACGTTGGCGTACTTCCCCGTCTGGTCGTTCGCCCACGAGCCCGCCATCACGTTGGCGACTCGCCTCGCCGAGTACGCCCCCGGCGACCTGAACCGCGCGTTCTTCACACCGTCGGGCGGTGACGCCGTCGAGACCGCCATCAAGCTGTCGCGCCAGTACTGGAAGCTGCGTGGCCAACATGGCAAGACCAAGGTGATCTCCCGCTACCTCGCCTACCACGGCACGTCGTTGGGGGCGCTCAGCCTCACCGGCGTGCCGTCCATCAAGACGCCGTTCGAGCCGCTCATGCCGGGCGCCGTGAAGGTGCAGACGCCGTATCGCTACCGTTGCAACGACTGCATGAACCTCGGTGCGTGCACCCTGCGCTGCGCCGACGACCTCGCCCTGCGCATCGAGATGGAGGGCCCCGACAGTGTGGCGGCGGTGTTCATGGAGCCGGTGCAGAACACCGGCGGCGCGTTCACACCCCCGGAGGGCTACTGGAAGCGTGTCCGCGAGATCTGCGACGAGTACGACGTGCTGCTCGTCAGCGACGAGGTCATCGCCGCGTTCGGACGATTCGGGCACATGTTCGGCAGCCAGCGCTACGGGTACCAGCCCGACATGATCACGTTCGCGAAAGGGCTCACGAGTGGCTACGCCCCGCTGGGCGGCGTGATGGTCAGCGATCGCATCGCCGAGCCGTTCCTCGACGACACGACGGCGTTCCTGCAGGGGCAGACCTTCGGCGCCCACCCGGTGAGCTGTGCGGTCGCCAACGCGAACCTCGACATCTTCGAGCGCGAGGACATCTGCGGCCACGTGCTGGCCAACGAGGACCGCTTCAAGTCGCTGATCGACGGGTTGCGCGACATTCCGCTGGTCGGCGACGTGCGCGGCGACGGCTACTTCCTCGCCATCGAGTTGGTCCCCGATCAGGCGACACGCGGCCTGTTCACGGCCGAGCAGTCCGAGTGGCTGCTGCGCGACCACCTGTCGCCGCGCCTCTACGACGCCGGCCTCATCTGTCGCGCCGACGATCGCGGCGAGCCGGTGATCACCCTGTCGCCGCCGCTCATCGCGGGCGAGGAGGAGTTCGCCTTCATCGAGTCGACGCTGCGCACGGCACTCACCGACGCGAGCCGCGAGTTCGCCTCACGGGAGGGCCGATGACGACCACACCGCTCGACGACACGGACCGCGCCATCATCGAACTGCTGCAGGCCGACGGCCGCATGCCGTTCACGAAGGTGGCCGCTGAGGTCGGACTGACGGAGGGTGCGATCCGCCAGCGGGTGAACCGCCTCACCGAGGCGGGCGTGATGCAGATCGTCGCCGTCACCGACCCACTGTCGGTCGGTGTGCGCCGGGTGGCGCTCATCGGCGCTCGCGTGCACGGCGATGCCGAGACCACGGCGATGGCACTGGTGGACATGCCCGAGATCGAGTACCTGCTCGCCACGACGGGCCGCTACGACCTGATGTTCGAAGTGGTCGCCGACGACGACACCCATCTGATGCACCTGCTCAGCCAGTTGCGGTCACGCCCCGACATCGTCGAGGTCGAGGCCTTCAGTTGCCTGAAGCTGTTCAAGCAGGTCTTCAGCTGGGGTGCCCGCTGACACGCGTGTCGGGGCCTGCTGATTCAATGATCCGCATGCACCAGCTCGCCATTCATCCCGAGGTCGCCCAGGCGCTCGCCGACGGGCGCCCGGTCGTGGCACTCGAGAGCACCATCATCAGCCACGGCATGCCGTTCCCGCAGAACGTCGAGATGGCCACCGAGGTCGAAAGCATCGTGCGGGCGCACGGCGCCGTGCCCGCCACCATCGCCGTGCTCGACGGTGTGTGCCAGGTGGGCCTGTCGCCCGAGCAACTGCACCATCTCGCCACGATCGGCGGCGTGTTCAAGGCCACCACACGCGACCTGCCCTGGCTGGTCGCCGCGCGGCGTACGGGCGCCACCACCGTCGCCGCCACCATGCGCATCGCGGCACTCGCCGGCATCCGAGTCTTCGCGACGGGCGGCATCGGCGGCGTGCACCGCGGCGCCGCACAGAGCATGGACGTCTCCGCCGACCTCACCGAGCTCGGCATCACACCCGTCGCCGTCGTGTCGGCCGGCGTGAAGAGCATCCTCGACATCGGACTCACGCTCGAGCGCCTCGAGACGCTCGGTGTCCCGGTCGTCGTGAACGGCAGCGACGACTTCCCGTCGTTCTACAGCCGCACGAGCGGGCACGCCGCTCCCCGCCGCCTCGACGGCCCGGCCGAGATCGCCCGACACCTGCACGCGACATGGAACCAACTCGGGCTGACGTGTGGCATCAGCATCGCCAACCCCATCCCCGAGGCCGACGAGATTCCCGCCGACGAGATCGGTGCGCACATCGAGGCGGCACTCGCCGATCTCGAGGCCAACGGCATCGAGGGCCAGGACGTCACGCCCTTCCTGCTGAAGACCGTCGTCGAGCGCACCGGCGGGCGCAGCCTGGTCGCGAATCTCGCGCTCGTGCGCAACAATGCGGCCACGGCAGCGGACATCGCGGTGGAGTACGCCAAACTCTTGGGGTGAACCCGCGCCTCACCGTCCCCTTCCGCGCCACCCTCGTGGTGTCCGTACTCGCCCTCGCCGCCTGCTCGGGCAGCGACGGCGGTGCCACCGCGAGCACCACGGCCGTCAGCTCCACCGCGGTCGACACCACCGCTGCGACCAGCACCACCGAACTGGTGACCACGACCACCGAACCCCCGGTCACCTACGCCGCCACCATCGACGAGCTGTTGAACATCGGACGACCGATCGTGCTCGCTCACACGGCAGGCGAGGACGAGTTCCCGGCCAGCACGCTGTTCGCGTTCGGCGAGAGCGTGAAGGCCGGTGTCGACATGCTCGACCTGAACATCAACATCACCAAGGACGCCGAGTTGGTGGTGCAGCACGACGACACCGTCGACCGCAACACCGATGGCACCGGCAAGACCGCCGACCTCACCATGGCCGAGATCAGCGTGCTCGATGCCGCGTACTGGTTCAGCGCCGACTGCAGCGACTGCCGCGACAAGCCCGAGGCCGACTACCTCTACCGCGGCATTCGCACGGGCGAGCAGGACCCGCCGGCCGGCTACACCGCCGATGACTTCGCGCTCCCCACGCTGCGACAACTCGTCGAGCGGTTCCCCGACATTCCGCTGAACATCGAGATCAAGGGCGAGGGCGACGTCGCCAAGCGCACCGCCGACGTGCTCGCCGTCCAACTGAAGGAACTCGGCCGCAGCGAGGCGTCGGTCGTCGCATCGTTCCAGGACGACGTCGTCAGCTACTACCACTCGATCGACCCCGACACCGAGGTGTCGCCGGGCCTGAACGTGCTCACCGCCTACGTGCTGAACAGCACGCCCATCCCCGACGGCATGCGCATCCTGCAGCTGCCGCCCGAGTTCTCCGGCCTGCAGGTCATCACGCCCGAACTCGTCGCTCGCGCCACCGCCGACGGCAACCCCATCTGGGTGTGGCCGAACCAGCGCGAGCTCGAGAACCTGGCGTCGTACAAAGACTTCCTCGAGCAGGGCATCGTCGGCCTGAACATCAACTTCCCCGCGCAGGGCGTGCAGGCGGTGAACGAGTTCGTCGCCGCGAACGAGGTGCAGACCGCCGCATCGGCCGGCTGCGACACCGAGACGCCCGCGGCGCCGGGCACCTACCCCGCCACCCTCACCGCGGCCGGTCTCGATGGCACCTACACGTCGTACCTGCCACCCGCCTACGACGGCGCCACTCCCCTGCCGCTGGTGCTCGGCCTGCACGGCTGGACCCAGCCGGCGGCGCTGCTCGCCACCGAGTCGGACCTGCCGGCACGAAGTGCTCGCTACCGGTTCGTCGGCGTCACGCCCGACATCACCCGTGACGTCGCCCACTGGGAGACCGCCATCGACAGCGCCGACGTGGAGTGGGTCGCCGCACTGCTCGACCAGGTGGAGACCACCACGTGCATCGACACCAATCGCGTCTATGTGATGGGTATGTCGAACGGAGCGATGATGAGCTCGACGCTGTCGTGCGCGCTTGCCGATCGCATCGCCGCCGCAGCGCCGGTCGCCGGCATGACCGACCCGGCCGGATGCGCTCCCACTCGCGCCGTACCCGTCGTCGCGTTCCACGGCACCGACGACCCGTTCCTCGCCTACGACGGCGGCGTCGGCCCGAAGGCCCTCGAACTGCCCGCAGCCGACGGCAGTGGCACCATCGGCGAGCAGACCGGCACCGGGGCTGCCTCGCTGCCCTCCGAGATGACCGGCTCGGTGCCCGAACGCGCCGCGTCGTGGGCGGGAAGGAACGGATGCGACGGCGAGCCGTCCGACTCGGCGATCGCCGACGACGTGATCCTCACCCAATGGGATGGCTGCGAGGCGGGTGCCGCACAGCTCTACACCGTCGACGGCGGCGGCCACACCTGGCCGGGCAGCGCGTTCGATCAGACGATCGCCTCGCTCGTCGGGCCGACGACCACGAGCATCGACGCGACGTCGCTGATCTGGCAGTTCTTCCGGGCCCACCCGTTGGCGGGGTGACCGCCGGCGGTCAGAGCGCGGCGGCCATCTTCTCGAGCGTGGCCTCCATGCCGGCGCTGTTGTGGTCGGCGCGGTCGGGAATGCTCAGGAACCAACCGGTCACCTTCTTGGCCACCGGGTTGCGGTGGTCCTCCCAGTACTGGGTGACCTTGGTGCCCCCGTCGACGGGCTCGAGGCGGTAGCCCCAACACGCCACCGCCATGCCGGCCGCAGTGACGTCGAACGCGAACTCCTTGCCGGGGTCGGCCACGGTGACGGTGACGTCGGTGGACCACTTCTTCTTCCCCTTGGCGTTGGTGCCCTTGAACTTCGCACCGACGGCCGGACCGGTGGCGCCCTTCACCCACTTGCCACCCGTGTTCTCGGGCGAGAACTCGCCCATGCGCGGCAGGTCGGTGACCAGCGTGTACACCTGCTCGGGCGAGGCGGGAAGAACGCGGGTGACTTCGATACGAGGGCTCATGCCCCTATCTGAACAGATCGCGCGACTGGTCGCGGAGCACGGGGGCGATGGTGGCCGATTCGTCGGCGTCCCACTCGTATCCGCGGACCACCGCGACCGGGACCCGCGATGTGTTGCCCTTCACCAGTTCGGCGGCACCGGTCAGTTCGTCGGCGACGCACAGCGCCTGCACCTTGAACTCGTGACCGTGCGGGTCGACCTGGCCGATGTAGCTGTGGATCGCTTGGATGCCGGCCACTCCGATGGCGATGTCGGTCTGACCCTCGCGCCACGCGCGCCCGAACGTGTCGGAGATGATGACGGCAGCATCGACCCCGGCTTCCAGGAACGCGGCGCGGATGGCGCGAGCCGACGCATCGGAGTCCACCGGCAGCAGCACCGCTCGACCGTGCGCGCCGCTGCTCGACTGGTCGACGCCGCTGTTCGCGCAGACGAACCCGTGGTGCGTCTCGGTGATCAGGATCGGCCCGAGTTGGCGGACGATGCGCTTCGCTTCGAGCAACACGATCTCGGTGACGGCGGGGTCCTTGTCCCACTGCTCGGACCATGTGCGCGCCCACGGCGACGGCACCACGTCGGCCAGTTCGACGGTTCGCCCCTCGGCTTTCGAGACGATCTTCGATGTGACCACGACGACGTCGCCGGACTGCAGCGGGGTACCCGACGCGGCTGCGGCCTCGAGCACGGCGACGCCGAGGTCGGTGCCCTCGACGATCTCGGGCAGACCCGGGATGCCGAAGATCTCCAACGAGCTCACGCCGGCAAGCCGGCCAGGAACTCGAGGATGGCCGCGTTCACGGGCTCGGGGTTGGTGAGGTTCGCTGCGTGCGCGCCGCCCACCTTCACCACGCCGCCGCAGCCGATCAACCCGGCCGCCATCTCCTCGGCGTGCTCCATGGTGATGGCGGTGTCCTCGGTGCCGTGCACGACGAGTGCGGGACAGGTGATCTCACCCAGGCGCGGGCTGACGTCGTCGCGGGTGAGCAGGCAGCGCGCCGGCTCGACCATCAGTTCCTTCGGACGGGCCTGCCACTTGGCCACCCACTTCGGGTTCTCGTCGGGGTCGTCGATGATGATCGTCGCGACCGCGTTGGCGAGGTCGTCGACCGGCCCCACCGCCAGCCACATGTCGACCATGCCCTGGTTCGCGGCAAGCGTGTCGGGGTGGTCGAGTGCCGCACCGGAGTCGAGCAGGATGAGCGCACGCACCCGCTCGGGAGCAGTGAGTGCCACGCGCAGCGACAGGTAGCCGCCCTGGCTCATCCCGCCCACCACGGCGCGCTCGATGCCCAGATGGGTGAGCAACGCGAGACAGTCGTTCGCCGAGTCCCAGTAGGTGAACGGCAGGCCGTCGTACTCGGTGAGGCCGAAACCGCGTTCGTCCCACGTGATCACTCGATACTGATCGCGCAGCGCTGCCACCTGGTGCACGAACATCTCGTGGTCCATCATATTGAGCGAATAAAACTTGCGACTTCTCGGCAATATCGCTGTCACTCAAGGAATCACACAGGGCAAATTCCTGTTCGAGATCCGTCAAATAAGATTCTGATTCAAGCTGTGCCGGATTCCAAGGATAAGCAATATCAGTCTGAACAATTGTGGCGAGAAGTTCCATCTGGGCTTGAGTTTGCGAGTCGCGAAAATATTCA
>JANMFL010000533.1:0-17036 GCA_031377945.1 Acidimicrobiaceae bacterium
CGATCCACAGGCCGCGCACGGCAAGGTGAGTGCACCATGTCCGACTTCCGCAGAGAGAACGGCAACGGGCGCGACCAAGGTCGCGACCGGAACCAGCCCCGTCGCATCGAGGCCCGAGTGCCTCCCCACAACCTGAATGCCGAGGAGAGCCTGCTCGGCGCGCTGCTGCTGTCGCGCGACGTGGTCGGCCAGGTGGCCGAGCTGGGGCTGCAGGTCGAGCACTTCTACAAACCCGCGCACCAGCACATCTACTCGGCCATCCGCGGACTGATGACCAACGGTCACGCCATCGACATCGTCACCGTCGCCGACGAGTTGCGGCGCAACGGCCTGCTCGAGGACATCGGTGGCGCGCAGGCGTTGAACGAGTTGCAGAACGCCACGCCGGCCATCAGCAACGCGCACCGCTACGCGAAGATCGTCCAGGACACCGCGGTGCTGCGCAAGCTCATCAGCGTCGCCGGCGAGATCACCGAGATCGCCTACATGGAGCCCGACGACGTCACCAAGGCGCTCGACGAGGCAGAGACCAAGGTGTTCGAGGTGGCCGAGGACCGCGTCGTCGACTCGACTCGACCGCTGTCGGAGTTGTTGCCCATCGCCATGGATCAGCTGCAGGAGACGTTCGAGCGCGGCGACAGCATCACCGGTGTCGCCACCGGTTTCAACGATCTCGACGAACTGCTGTCGGGGCTGCAGCCGAGCACCCTGAACATCATCGGAGCGCGGCCCGCGATGGGCAAGTGTGTGGCCTGGGACACCCCGATGGTCGATCCACGTACGGGCGCAATTCGCACCGCGGCCGAGGTCTTCGACGGCGCGCTCGAGGAGCGGACGATTCCCTTGCTCTCGCTCGCCGACGACGCGTCGTTGGTGGAGACCGAAGCGAGTCATCTGCTCGACGATGGCGTCAAACCGCTGTTTCTCGTCGAGACCCGTTCCGGGCGCCGGATCCGCATCACCGCGCCACACCCGCTGCTGTCACAGCATGGTTGGCGTCCGCTCGAGCAGTTGCAGGTCGGCGACTACATCGCCGCGCCAGCGATCCTTCCGGTGTTCGGCGACCAAGCGCTTCCCGCCGCCGAGATCGATCTCCTTGCGCTCCTCATCGGCGACGGTTCCATCGGGCCCAACGTCACCACTCCGGCGCTCACCTGTGCGCTCCCCGAGGTACTCGCGGTCGCGCAGGAGGCGGCGGCGTTCTTTGGCGCGACGGTCAACTGGAACGCACCCGCAGGTAAGGCGACGACCTACCGAATCTCGGCCGGACGGTCGGGCGGTCGGCCCAACCCCGTCACCCAAATGCTTCGTCGACACGGGGCGTGGGGCTGCAATGCCCACGACAAGCGAGTCCCTGCGGCGGTGTTCACCGCTCCCCGCGAGCAGATCGCCCGGTTCTTGAACCTGTTGTTCGCCACGGATGGCACTGCATGGGTGGCCAAGGCCGGTTACGCCCGCATCGGCTTCGCGACGGTGAGCGAGCAGCTGTCGCTCGACGTCATGCATCTGCTGCTGAGGTTCGGAATCCGGTCCAAGCGTCGGACTCGTTCCATCGCCTATGCCGGGGCACGTCGACGCGCGTTCGAGGTCGAAATCATGGATGGCGCGTCGATGTCGACGTTCTGTGGTGAGATCGGAATCATCGGAAAGCAGCTCGCTGTCGATCTCGTCGCAGCGAAAGCAGCAGCGACCCCGGTTGGTCAGTTCACTGTCGACACATTGCCGATGGAGGTGTGGGACGACGTCATCAAGGCCAAGGGTGAACGCAGTTGGGCGGACGTCAATGCCGCTGCCGGCAAGCCGCGCAGCCACAACTGGCACGCGTATCGTCGCCGACCGCGGCGCGAGACCATCGGCTTGCTCGCGCATGTACTCGACGACGATCGCCTCCGTTGGTGGGCGTCTCCCGCCGTTACCTGGGACCGCATCACCGCCATCACGCCCGCAGGGAGCGAGCGAGTCATCGACTTCACCGTGCCGGGGTTGCACAACTTCGTCGCCGCGGACCTGTACGTGCACAACACCGCGTTGGGGTTGGGGATCGCGACGAACGTGGCGAAGAACACGCACAAACCGGTGCTCGTGTTCTCGTTGGAAATGGGTCATGCCGAGCTGACACAGCGAATCCTGTCCAGCGAGGCCGAGGTCGAGTCGCAGAAGCTGCGCACCGGCCGACTGCAGGAGCCCGACTGGACGAAGATCGGTCGGGCCATCAACCGCATCGACAACATCCCCCTGTACCTCGACGACAACCCGCGAGTCACGGTCATGGAGATTCGCGCCAAGGCTCGCCGGATGAAGTCGCGCCATGGTGGCCTCGGTCTGATCATGATCGACTACCTCCAGCTGATGAGCGGCGGGGCGAACTCCGAGAACCGCCAGTTGGAGGTCAGTGAGATCAGTCGTGGCCTGAAGATCCTGGCGCGTGAACTGGACGTGCCGATCGTCGCGCTCAGCCAGCTCAGCCGAACACTCGAGAGTCGCGCCGACAAGCGGCCGATGCTTGCCGACCTCCGTGAGTCGGGTTCGCTCGAGCAGGACGCCGACGTCGTGATGTTCCTGTACCGCGACGAGGTGTACAACCGCGACTCGCCCGACAAGGCCTCGGCCGAGCTGATCATCGCCAAACACCGTTCCGGTCCCACCGGTGTGGCCCGGCTGGTGTTCCGCGGCCAGTACACCAAGTTCGGCAACGCGGCCCGCGGCGTCTGAAGGGCCGTCACCAGGAACTCCCTCACCCGGCGGCACGGTGACCCGCGAGCGCCGCTCCGAACCGCGAGGATGACGCATGGCACACAGCGACGATGTTCCGCGGTCACGGCCATTGGGGCCGCCCAACCTGCGTCAGCGCAGCCGGGAGCTGCTGCTCGGTGCGGACCTGGCTCGCCTGCTGGTCCGTGCCCCCTTCCTGGGTTCTGCACCGTTCGGCGACGGGGGGCCGGTGTTGCTGGTCCCCGGGTTCGGTGCGACCGACCACTCGCTGGCGCTGCTCGGCCGGTTCCTGCGCTCACGCCGGCATCGGGTGTACTCGGCGCGGCTCGGACGCGTCGGTGACGACGTCCCGGCGTTGGCCGAACGACTGGGCGAGCGCGTCGCCCGGATCGCAGCCGACACTGGTCGACCGGTTGCGCTGGTGGGCTGGAGCATCGGCGGCGTCCTGTCGCGCGAGGTCGCACGCGACCGACCGGACCTGGTGTCGCGCGTCATCACGTTCGGCAGCCCGGTGGTCGGCGGTCCCAGCTACACGGCGCTCGCCGGGCGCTACCCGCCCGAGATGCTGGCCCAGGTGCGCCAGGCCATCGCCGACCGCGAGGCGACGCCCATCGCCGTGCCGATCACCGCGATCTGGAGCCCCAACGACGGCGTGGTCAGCCCGGACGCCTGCATCGATCGACACTCCCCGCAGGTCGAGCACGTGAAGGTGCGCAGCACCCACATCGGCATGGGGTTCGACCCCGACGTGTGGTCCGTCGTCGCCGATCGGCTGGCACACTGATCCCATGACCGTCATCAAGATCAACGCACTCACCGTTCCCGCCGAGATGGGCGAGGAAGTCGCCCGCCGCTTCGCCGCTCGAGTCGGCGCCGTCGACGGGCACGACGGGTTCGAGGGCTTCGAGTTGTTGCAGCCGGCCGACGAGCGCACCACCTGGTTGGTGGTCACCCGCTGGCGCGACGACGAGTCGTTCGAAGCGTGGAAGGCCTCGCCGTCGTTCGCGCACGGTCACCGTGGTGATGGCGGCGCGGCGCCAGCTGCGATGCCCATCCAGGCCGAACTGTGGTCGTACACCGTGGCGGTCGCGTCGGCCAGCTGAGCCGATCAGCTGGGCGACCAGCTGGGCGACCAGCTGGGCCCAGCAGCCGAAACCAGCGCGGCGTGCAACGGGGTGACGCCTCCGGCACACTGTGGCCATGTTCCTGGGCAAGGACCTCATCGTGTGGCTGTTGCTGGCACTCGGCGGCGCGATGTTCGCCGGCAACGTGATGGCGCTGGTGAAGCCGCCCGACATTCGACGTGGCGATGCCGACCTCGAACAGGCACCGCGCAGCCGCAGCATCACGATGGCCGCCATCGGTCTGGTCGTGGCGGTCGCGGCGCTCGCCGCGCTCATCGCCCGCTAACGCAGGACGGACTTCAGGCGTACGGCGTCGTCGAGTTGCTCACGGGCGACCACCAGTTCGGGACAGGGGAACAACGCCACGTCGTGCACCCCGGCATTGACGAGTGTGTAGACGTGCTCGACCGCATCGTCGAACGTGCCGATGGGTCCGAGATGCACCCACCACTCGCGGGGCATCGCCACCAGTTCCTCGATGCCGCCGGCTGCGAATCGTTCGCGGATCTCGGCACCGTTCGGGTGGGCGTCGATGGCCGGGTTCGAGCCGCTCAGCCAACCGGCGACGACCGGTGCCATCCACCGATAGGCGGCCGTTCGGTCGGCCTCGATGCACAGCGCGGCGAACACGCTGATACGGAAGCCGATCGGGTCGCCGGCCTGCTCGCGGGCCGCGGCGACGTAGGCCGCATTGGCACCCTCGGCGAGCACCACACCGTCGGCCGAGCGACCGGCGACCGCCATGGACTTCGGCCCACGAACACCGGCGAGCACGGGAGGCACTCGCTCGGGCGGTTGGTCCAACTGGACCGCGTCGAGGCTGACTTGCTTGCCCTTGAAGCTGACCCGTTCACCGCGGAGCAGGCGCCGGACGACGGTGAGCACCTCGTCGAGGGTGGTGAGCGGGCTGGGTGTGCGTGCCCCCATCTGCTCCATCCACGACTGCACGCCGTGGCCGATGCCGGCGATCAGCCGGCCGGGGGCCAAGTTGGCGAGGGTGGCGATCTCCATCGCCGTGATGGCCGGGTTGCGCGCCACCGCCGGAAGGATGCCCAGGCCGACCGTCGTGCGGTGGGTGCGTGCGAGTGCCGTCGCCGCGAGGCTGATGCCCGACGTGTAGAAGCAGTCCTCGATGATCCACAGTTGGTCCAGACCGCCGCTCTCGATGCGTTCGGTGAACTCGATGATCGATGAGGGTGGGAACGTGCGATCGAAGCACACCCCCACGTTCGGACCTCCCATGGCCGGGGAACGTAGCACCTGCGTCGTCGGGGTCTGGCCGAGGGGTGCCGTATCCTCGGGAGGTGCTCGAAGGTCTCGCAGTGGCGCTCGCCGGCGCAGGACTCGGCTGGCTCGGCGGCGCATGGCTGGCCCCGTGGCTCGGTGTGGCCATGGCGGTCGTGGGTGCCGTGAACGGGTGGATCAGCGGCCGCCGCCGCATCTACTCGTGGCGGACGCGGAAGGGCATCGCGGCGTTCGCGCTCGACAGCACCTGGGCGGCGCTGCCGGTCGCATCGGGACTGGTCGCGCATGCCGTGGCCGCGCTGACGAACGGTGAGTACCTGCCGGCGATGAGCGAACGTGAGGGCCACCACGCGTACCGACGCGGTGCGGCGCTGAAGAAGGGGTACGCGTTGACGCTGGGCAATGTCATCTCGGGCGCGGCCGATGTCGAACGACCACGCCGTGCCCAACTGGTGCGCGACCACGAGGGGGTGCACGTCTGGCAGGCCCGCTGGTTCGGCCCGCTGTACCTGCCGCTGTACGGCCTGTGGGCAGCGGCGGGCGCCGGAGTCGGCATCGTCGTGTGGCTGTTGCGTCGTCGGCGCGAACAGTTGGGCGACGTGGTCGAGACGTGCGCCTACTACCTGAACCCGTTCGAGTGGTGGGCGTACAGCCGGGACGCGTACTGGCCACCGCACGGCAAGATCGCCGGCGTCGGTTGGCGCAAGCCGGTGTGCCGTTCGTTCACCGAACTGCGGACGAGCGCGGCCGACGCCTCGGTGCTGACGACGGAGCCGACGGAGGCCGAAGGATGACGGAGGATGCGCGTCCTGCACGCCTCGTGCAATTGCACCCCTACGACCCGGTGTGGCCGGCGATGTTCGAGCGCGAGCGGGACCTCATCCGTGCTGCACTCGGCGACGTCGCCGTGGAGGTGCACCACACGGGCAGCACGTCGGTGCCCGGTCTGGCCGCGAAGCCGATCATCGACATCACCCTCGCGGTCATCGACATCGACGACGAGGACACGTATCTGCCACAACTGGAGGCGGCCGGCTACACGTTCCTGCTGCGCGAGCCCGAGTGGTTCTCGCACCGCTTGTTCCAGCGGCAACCGCGCGTGGTCAACCTGCACGTGTTCCAGGTCCGCTGTAGCGAGGTGGCGCAGATGACCGGTTTCCGCGACTGGCTGCGCACGCATCCCGCGGACCGCGAGTTGTACGAGCGCACGAAGCGCGAGTTGGCAGAACGCGAGTGGGTCCAGGTGCAGGACTACGCGGATGCGAAGACCGATGTCGTGCTCGACATCAAGCGTCGCGCCGGGCTGATGGCCTGAGCCCCAGCCCGAGCCCGAGCCCGGACCGTCGCCCAGCGACGGTGCGCTCAGTCGAGGCCGAGGTGCGTCTCGATGATGCGCAGGCAGTCGGCCGGCGCGTCGTATTGCACGAAGTGGCCGGCTTGTTCGGTGCGATCGATGGTGGCGCCGGGGATGGACGCCGCCCACGCTTCACCCTTCTCGTAGGGGAACACCATGTCCGCGTCGCCGAACGCGACGTGCACCGGGCAGTGCGTCCAGGCCAGCAGCGCCTCGTGACAGCGTTGCTGTTGGAGTGCGCCGCCGACGTCGGGCTTGCCGAAGGGGATCATCCCTGGGAAGGCGCGTGCGCCGGCCTTGCTGTCGTAGCCGTCGAAGGGTGCATCGAACACCGCGACAACGACGGCGCGGTCGTGGTGATCCCGTCGCATGGAACCGGCGACGATGCGGCCGGTGGGCATGTCGCCGCCGAGTTGCTCGGGGTCGAGTGCCGCCTGCCGCCACCAGCGCACGCCATCGCCGTACTCGTAGCCGTCGTGGTGCAGCCAGGTGTTGAAGATGAACAGGTTCGCGAAGCGCTGCGGCTGGTCGACGGCCTGTCGCAATCCGATCGGGCCGGCCCAGTCCTGCACGACCAGATGGATGTCGCGCAGGTCGAGCGCATCGATGACGTGGCGGACGGCTGCGACATGGCGTTCGTACGAGTACCAGTCGTCGTCGGTCGGCTTGTCGCTGCGACCGAAGCCGGGCTGGTCGGGTGCGACACAGCGGTAGCCGCGTGCGGTGAGTCGCGGGATCCACTCTTCGTAGAGCACGCTCCACGACGGCTCGCCGTGCAACAACAGGAACGTGCCGCGCTCGGTGCCCACCGCGGGTGCGTCGACCACGTGCAACGCCAGTGGCCCGTCGATGTCCGGAGCGTGCCAGTCGAGCACCCGCACCGGGTGAGCGGTGTGGAACGGGACGTCGGCGAAGTTCGACCCCGCAGTTCGGTGCACGGTGGGCATCGCCTCACCATACGCCGCCATCGGTAGCGTGGTCCGAGTGCTGCTCAAGGCCACGCGGGCCGTCTCCTTCGTCTTCGTCCTCTGCGGCCTCGGCATCGCCAGCCTGCTGTCGCGCATTCCGCAGTTCCGTGACGAACTGGACCTGACGCCCGGGCCGCTGGGTCGTCTGCTGTTGATGATCGCGATCGGCTCGCTCATCTCGCTGCCGTTGTCGGGTGCGGTGGTCCACAAGTTCGGCGTCACTCGAACGATCGTGGTGACCGCGATCGTGTGCCAGGTCGGCGTGGCGATCGCCGCCGTGGGTGTGTTGGTGAACGCGTACGTCGTCGGCGCAGGCTTCCTGCTGCTGGGCTTCGGCAACGGTTTCTGGGACGTCGCACAGAACGTCGAAGCCGCGGCCGTCGAGCAGCAGTTGGGCCGGTCGATCATGTCTCGTTTTCACGCCGGGTTCAGCATCGGTACCGTGGCCGGAGCACTGATCGGCGCAGCGATGAACGCGCTCGACGTGCCGATCACGCCCCATCTGCTCGTGATGGCCATCATCGTCGGTGTGGGCGTTCCGTGGGCCACCCGCGACTTCCTTCCCGCCGACGTGACCGAACACCACGATCCTGACGCCGACCCCGACGCGCCGACGCGCCACCCGATGGCTGCCTGGAAGGAAAAGCGCACCCTCCTCATCGGGTTGTTCGTGCTGACGATGGCGTTCACCGAAGGCACCGGCAACGACTGGCTCGGCGTGGCGACCATCGATGGCTACGGCGCGAGCGACGTGCTCGGCTCGATGGCCTACGTGCTGTTCGTCGTGGCCATGACCGCCGGCCGCTGGTTCGGCCCTCAGGCACTCGACCGATACGGACGGGTGCTCACCCTGCGCGCCGGCGCCGCGATGTCGTTGGCCGGGGTGGTCGTCGTGATCTTCGGGCCGACGCTCGTGACGGCGATGATCGGCACCGTGCTGTGGGGTCTGGGCTGCTCGCTCGGTTTCCCGACAGGAATGAGCGCTGCGGCCGACGACCCCAGGTTCGCCGCCGGTCGGGTGAGTGCCGTCGCCACCATCGGGTACACGGCGTTCCTGGCCGGCCCGGCACTGGTGGGCCTGCTCGGTGATCACGTCGGAGTGCTGCGTGCGCTGACGCTGACCGCGGGCCTGTTGGGTGTGGGCCTGGTGGTGGCGGGCGCCACCGCACCGCTCGAGGTGACGTCCACCCCGCACGAGGCGGCCACCCCGCGCGACGTTCACTGACCGGCGACGGGCTCCAGACGCGCGGGGACGTGCTTGTGGTACGGCGTGCCGGCGATGGGGTCGCGGTGGCCGACGCTCGTGAGTTCGTTCGGCGCCACGCCGGCGACCGCCGGGTCGGCACCGGGTTCGCCGACGCCGTAGCCGTTGGGCAGCGACACGTGCCCCGGGCGCATCATCGTCGACACCTCGACGGTGACCTGCGCGGTTCCGGTGGGCGTGGTGATGCGGGCGCGCCCGCCATCGGTCAGTCCCAGCCGTGTCGCGTCGTCGGGTGACACTCGAAGTGCGCCCGATGCGTCCTTCTTGCGCCACGTGTGGTCGCGGAAGGTGGTGTTGGCCGTGAACGAACGACGCTCACCCGCCGAGAGCACCATCGGGTATTCGTCGTCGGCGACAGGGCCGGTGTGGTCGAGTTCGGCGAACCACGTCATCAGTTCGGGCACCGCCAGGTGAATGCGCCCGTCGTCGGTGCCGATGCGGCTCCAGCTGATCTCTGCCTCGTCGATCGTGAACGTCAGGCCGCTGTGCGATGCGACGACCGCGTCGAACAGCGCCTCGCCGAGCTCGAGCCCTTCTCCCTGGAAGCCGGCGGCGCGGACGCTCTGGGGGTAGGTCATGGCGCAGCGGTGGGCGGCGTTCCACAGCACTGCGGCGGCGGCAGCGCCCTCGGGCAGGGTGGGGCCGAGGGTGCGGTAGAGGATGATCGGTGCCAGCGCACCGAGCTCGGGGTGTGCGCCCATGTACTCGAGGAACGCTGCGCCGAACGCGAGCCGGCTCTCCTCCGCGGCGGCGCGCAACGCGGCCAGGTCGTCGGGGTTCAGGAATCCGGCGGCCTCGGCGATGCGGGCGTGGATCTCCGGCTCGGGCAGCGTTCCCTCCAGTGCCGGGAGAATGGGCTTGCGCAGGTGGAAGACGTTGTGCGGGAAGTCGAAGTTGAAGAACGTGCACTCCCACTTCTCGTACTGCGATGCCGCGGGCAGCACGTAGTGCGCGTGCCGCCCTGTTTCGGTGAGGGCGACGTCGACCACGACCACGAAGTCGAGCGCATCGAGGGCTTCGCGCATCTTCGTGCTGTCGGCCAGCGAGTGCACCGGATTGCCGCTCTCGACCATCATCGCCCGATACCGATCGGGGTGATCGGTGAGGATCTCCTCGGTGATCACGTTGCACGGCACGAGGCCGCTGATGATGGGCGCACCCACGACCGGTGAGCGTCGGCTGCTGCCGCTGCCACCTTTCTTCGAGCCAGTGAGGTTCACGAGCGCGGTGGGCATGTACTGCGCGCCGGGCTTGGCGAAGTTGCCGGTGAGCACCCACACCAGCTTCTCGAGCCAGCTGACGAGCGTGGAGTGCAGGCTCATCTGGATGCCGAGGTCCTCGAATGCGGCCACGCTGTCGGCCGCAGCGATGCGGCGGGCGGTGGCGCGCAGCAGTTCGGCGTCGAGTTCGCAGATCTGGGCGTACGCGTCGACGTCGACCGCGGCCAGCGCTGCGCTCACCTCGTCGACGCCGGTCGCGTGGTCGGCCAACCAGGCTCGATCGGTGAGACCTTCCTGCACGATGACCGCGGCGAGTGCGGCCAGGCACCATGCGTCGGTACCGGGCTTGAGGGCGAGGTGGAAGTCGGCGATCTCGGCGGTCTCGCTGCGTCGCGGGTCGATGACGACGATGGCGCGGTTCGGGTCGCGAGCGATCTCCTTCAGCGTGGTGCGCGCGTGGGGGATGCCGTGCGACTGCCATGGGTTCTTGCCGATGAACAGCGCCACTTCGCAGTGCTCGAAGTCGCCGCGCATGGACCCACCGAACATCTTCCCGTTCACCCAGAACTCACCGGTCTTCTCCTGCGACAGGGCGCTGGCGCGGAACTGGCCGCCGAAGGCCCGCTGCACGGCCGAGGCGTACCCACCGCCGAGGTGATTGCCCTGGCCGCCCCCGCCGTACATGAAGATGGTGTGGCCGCCGTGGGTGTTGCGGACGCGGGCCAGGCCCGCCGCCACTTCGCGCACCGCGGTGTCCCAGTCGATGGCCTCGAACGTGCCGTCGGCCCTTCGCCGGAGCGGCGTGGTGAGGCGTTCACCGCCGTTCTGGTAATGGTCGAGGCGCAGCGCCTTCTCGCACGTGTACCCCTTGCTGGCCGGGTGCGCCTTGTCGCCTCGGATGCGCTCGAACGTGCGGCCGGCGGTTCCGCCGAGGCGCACTTCGATGCCGCAGTTGCATTCGCAGAGGATGCACGCGGTGCTCGCCCACGGCTCGCTGGAGAGAGTGTCGGTGGCGGCCGGATCAGGTTGCGTCATGCAACCAACCCTGTCACGCGTGCACCAGTTGCGTCAAGCAACTAGCCTGTGACGGATGAAACGCAGCTCGCTGCAGCACCTCGACTGCTCGATCGCCCAGTCGCTCGATCTCGTCGGCGAGTGGTGGACCCTGCTGGTCGTGCGCGACGTGTTCTTCGGACTGCACCGCTTCGACGCGATCCGCGACGACCTGGGCATCAGCCGCAACATCCTCACCGATCGGTTGAACACGCTGGTGGAGGGCGAGGTGTTGGTGCGGGTGCCCATCGAGGGTGGCCATCACGAGTACCACCTCACCGAGAAGGGCCGCGACCTGTACCCGGTGCTCATCGCGATCATGCAGTGGGGCGACACGTGGCAGGCGCCGAACGGTGCGCCGCGCGTGGTGCTGCACGACTGTGGCCACGCCGGCCCGGCGCAGCTGACCTGCACTGCGTGCCACGGCGAGGTCACCCCCACCACCACCCGCGTCCCCCGCAACCGGCTGACCCGCCCAGCGGCCCGCCCAGCGCGTTCACCAGGAACTTAAGTTCGCGCGAGCTCGCGGGTAGCGTCGCCGGGCATGAGGGTGATCATCGCCGGGGGCGGGATCGGTGGGCTGACGGCAGCCATGGCGCTGCACGCCCGAGGCATCGACGTGCAGGTGTACGAGTCGGTGCAGGAGCTGCAACCGCTCGGTGTGGGCATCAACGTGTTGCCGCACGCCATGGCGCAACTGGACCGTCTCGACCTGTTGCCGACGGTGCTGCCGCTCGGCGTGCAGACCGCGGAGTTGTGCTTCTTCAACCAGCATGGTCAGCGCATCTGGCGTGAGCCCCGTGGACTCGCCGCCGGGTATTCGGTGCCGCAGTTGTCGGTGCACCGCGGCCGGTTCCACATGGCGTTGTTCGCCGAGGCGCGCGCCCGCCTTGGCGATGAACGCATCGTGGCGGGCCATGCCGTGCAACGCTTCACCGAGACCCCGGGTGGCCGAGTGAACGTCGAGTTGTTACGCCGCGACGACGGGGCCACGGTGGCCGACACCGCCGATGTTCTCGTGGGCGCCGACGGCATCCACAGCACCATTCGCGCCACGTTCCATCCCGGCGAAGGCCCTCCTCGGTGGAGCGGCAACATCCTCTGGCGCGCCACGTCGCGGGTCGAGCCGTTCCTCACCGGGCGGTCGATGTTCATGGCCGGGCACCTGCCGCACAAGTTCGTCGCCTACCCGCTCTCCGACGTCGGGGCCGACGGCAAGTGCACCGTGAACTGGATCGCGGAGCTGGATCGCCGCCATGTCGGGCTTCCGCAGCGTGAGGACTGGAACAAGCGGGGCGACCTCGCCGACTTCCTGCCGCACTTCGAGGACTGGGTGTGGGATTGGCTCGACGTTCCCGCGCTGGTGCGCGGCGCGGACGCCGCCTACGAGTTCCCGATGGTGGATCGCGACCCGCTCGAGCGGTGGACGCACGGGCGCGTCACCTTGCTCGGCGACGCCGCGCACCCGATGTACCCGATCGGTTCCAACGGTGCGTCGCAGGCGATCCTCGACGCACTCGCGCTGGCGGATCACCTCTGCGGCACCAGCGACATCGACACAGCGCTGCGCGGCTACGACGACGAGCGCCGGCCGAAGACCGCGGCCATCGTGCTGTCCAACCGCCAACACGGGCCCGAACGGATGCTCGACCTGGCCCATGAACGTGCCCCGGAGGGCTTCCGCGACGTGCTCGACGTGTTCGCCGAGGGCGAACGCGAAGCCATCGCGGCGCAGTACAAGCAGGTCGCCGGGTTCAGCCTTCCGGCGACGTGACCGCGGTCGAATCGGGCCGCGGTCGGCCGAGGCGGGGCGGCGGCGGTTGCTGCACGTTCTCGTGCAGGAAGTCGAAGCCCATCACCTGGTCGAGCGACGGCGCACCGGTGAGTGTGAGCGACGCGAGCTTGCCCGACATGACCGAGCCCTCGAAGCTGCCGACGTTGAAACCGGTGTAGGTCCAGTCGCCGGCCAGCACCAGGTTGCCGACGCCGCTCTCCCACGCTCGCAGGCGGTACTGCACCGTGTCGGCGACCGACAGCGTGTAGCGCTCGTTGGGGTCGATGTTCGCCCGCCAGTACTGCGTGTCGAACTGGTTCACGCCCCGACGGGTGCCGCCGTCGTGTTGGGCGAGCAGGTCGAAGTTCAGCGAGCGCGGATCGATCTCGCTGCCCTGGGTGAGGGGGAACAGGCCGTCGACGTTGCGGAGGAACTGCACCGTCGTCCAGCGCACCCGCTCCTTCATCCGATGCGGGTAGGTGTGGTCGTCGAAGTCGGGGATGACCTCCGGGTCGGGGAGCGCGCCGATGAAGTACACGAGCCCCTTCGGCCGGTTGTCGTCGGGCCAGTCCTCGTACTGGATGAGGTCGCTGAAGTCGCACGACGACGTCAGCTCCTGTCCGTAGATGCCACCGACGTGGCGATCGGTCGGCAACACCATGCCGTCGTTGGTCCAGCCCAGGGTCGACAGCGGCTCGTTCAGCCAGATCTGCACCGCTTGCGTGGCGGCGGTGCGCACGTTGGTCACCATTGCTTGCCACGTGTCGCGGGTGGCCGGGTGGTCGAGGATCTGCGCGCAGGTGTACGGCAGGGTGGCGACCGGAGTGGCGAGCACGACCTGGTCGAAGTCGACGCCGGCGCGCAGGGTGCTGGTCTCGACCGCCTTCCACGGCGTCCACCACGACTCGAGGTCGATCTGTTCGTCGCGCAGACGGTCGCCCTCTTCGAGTTGCTCGTAGTTCGGACGGTCCGGCCACACCGGTTCGCCGGTGCCGTGCTTGGGCCGTAGCGGCTCGTACCGGTCGCCCTTCACCGTGGCCTGCACGTCGAAGTGCAGCGCGCTGATGAGCGGATCGGCGCCGGCCAACTCCACCTCGGGCCCCCCAACTTCGGCCAGCTCCACCCCAGCCAGCTCAACGTCGGTCAGTTTGTGGAAGAAGTGGAACCGCACACCTCGCTGCTCGAGCAGGCGGAACAGCGGCTTCATGATCGTCTCACCGGTGCCCTCCTTGAAGAAGTACGCGCCGGCGCCGGCACCGACCAACTGGCGCAGGAAGAACGTCATGAACGCCGCCGCCGACATCGTCGGGATGGCAGTCGTGTCGCCGTGGTCGTACGAGAGCGCGGTGTTCGGCAGGCCCTGGGGGAGCGATGCGACCTGCGTGTAGTCGGTGAGTCCGTGATGGATGAGCCATTCGCGGTAGTTGTACCGGTCGATGCGATCGACGTCCTTGGCGAAGATCTCGTCGCCGAACGCTCCCCGCATCGCGGTGACGACCAGATCGATCTGCGTGAACGACAACCGACGCTGCACGTTGCTCGGGTCCTGGTCCACCCACCAGTGCAGGAACTCGACGAGCGTGTCGAGCATGGTCATGGCCGCCGAGTGGGCGGCGCGCTCGGGGTGGCGCGGGTTGGTGGCCTCGCGCTCCAGCTGGTCGACGACGTCCTTCAACCACCCCTCCAGCAGGTCGGCGAACTTCTGCTCGGCGCGGTGCCAGAGCCGATGCCACCACGAGCCGTGGGCCTTCTCGTGGGTCTCGATCATCAGCCCCAGGTGTTGGCTCACCAGGAACAACACGTTCTGCACGATGGTCTCGGTGCCCGCCTTGCCGTCGGCCACCGTCCACGGGTCGCCGTTGCTCATCGGGAAGTAGCCGAGATACGGGTGCCAGGCGTGGTCGAAGTACTCGGTGTTCCACGTGACGACCGACTTGGCGAACGCCTCCTCCATCGGCCAATGCAGGTCCTTGGGGTCCCACTGCACCTCGTCGAACACCTGCTGCACCATCTGCAGGGTGTTGAAGTACATGTTGCCGAACACGTGAATGCCGTGCTCCTGCAGGCGCTCGTTGGCGTACGGGTTCCGGCCCGTGGCGCACTTGCCACCCACCCGCCACCCCAACTGGTAGACGTCGATGGAATAGCGGTCCTGCCAGCCCTCCTGGTCGGTCAGCGCGAAGGCCGTGGCGAGGCCCGATGGTCCTGCGCCGACGATGACGATCTTCTGCGGTGTGCTCACGGGCTCTCCGGGGACGGGTGGCGTGGGTCATCGTGGGTCATGGCTGCAGGGCGATGTCGATGGCCTCGGTCAGTGTCAGCGGTGGCCGGCCGACGAGCTCGTCGAACGCGGCGGGGGTACGGGCGCGGACGACGGCTCGACGGCGGTCGGTCTCGTCGCGGACGACGGGCCACAGCCCGTAGCCGCGGTGGCCGCCGAACGCGTCGCCGGCGTGCCACAGCATCGCCGCGGCGTGATCGTCGCCGCGTTCCATCGCCGACCATGCCGCGCACTCGAGCATCACCCAGCACGCCCACAGGTTGCCGATCTCGCGAGCGGTCGACATGCTCCGCCGCCACCAGTGGTCGGCGCGATCGGGCGCCTCGCTGTGGAACAAGGCCAGGCTGACGAACGCCGACGCGAGGACGAAGCGCATCTTCAGTCCGGTGTCCTCCAGCGCCAGCGTGCCGCGGTGCAACGCGTCGACGTGGTCCTCACCCTGGTACGTACGAGCGACGCGGCGCATGGTGTCCACGAACGTGGGCCACCAGCCGGGGGTGGGAGCGTCGAGTCGATCGGCCGCCTGGTACAGGCCGAGCGCGAGCTCGTTGTCGCCCGCAGCGGTGGCCGACTGGCCGGCGCTCCAGTACGCCTGTCGCGCCAGCGCCGGCACGAACGGCGCTGCGCCGCGGGCGGCCAGGCTCCACGCCTTCGCGGCAGCCATCGCGTCACCGCCGCCCGACTCCACGAACCCGATGCCGAAGCTCGCGCCGCCCACCGCGATGGGGTTCAGCAACCCCTCGGACATCTGCGCTTCGAGCAGGTCGCGGATGTCCTGCGCCCTCGGCAGCTCGCCTGCCATGGTGGCCACCCACAGCATCGGGACGTGGATGATCGAGGTGTCGGGGTGGTCTGGGTGGCGTCGGGCCAGCTGGTCGAAGACCTGCATCGCGACACCGATGTGCCCGGTCTCGGCCCAGTACAGGTCGAGCGACGACGCCAGCGACATCGCGCTCTTGTGGGCGCCACGATCCGCGGCGCGATGGATCGCGGTGAGGAAGTTCTCGAGCTCGGCGGACAGGCTGGTGAACAGCGGCGGGTCGACGTGACCGTCCAGTTGCGTGACGGCGTCGCGTGCGGCGCTGCGGCAGTGATCGAAGTGCGATTCGAGGGCGAGGTCCAGCTGGCCGAACTCGTCGAGCCGCGCTCGGGCGAACTGACGGATCGGCTCGGCGAGGCGGTAGCGCATGTGCGCACCGACGTGTTGTGAGGTGAGCAGCGACTTCTCGACGAGGGACTCGATGACGTCGATGACGTCGGGAATGCCGGCCGCCGAACCGATGGTCTCGGCCGCGGCGATTTCGAACCCGCCGACGAACACCGAGCTCCAGGCCAGCAGGCGGCGCTCGTCGGGCTCGAGCAGCTCGTACGACCAGGCGATCGCGGCGTCGAGCGAGCGGTGCCGCTCGGGGGCGTTGGAATGGCGCTGCCGCAGCAGGTGCAGGTCGTCGCCGAGCCGGTCGGCGATCTGTCGCGGTGTCAGCGTGCGCACCCGTGCCGCCGCCAGTTCGATGCCGAGTGGTGAGCCCTCGACGGCGGCGCAGATGGTCTCGACGGCCTGCAGCGCCGCATCGTCGACGACGATGCCCGGGTTGGCGGTCACGGCTCGGTCGAGGAACAGTTCGGTCGCCGGCGCCACCATGTGGCTGCGGCGAACGGTGGACAACGGTTCGAGCAGCAGCACTCGTTCGCCGTCGACGCCCAGTCGTTCGCGGCTGGTGGCCAGTACCGCCACCTCGGAGCAGCGGTGAGTGAGCGCGGCGACCACCCGGTTGACCGTGGGCAGCACGTGCTCGCAGTTGTCGAGCACGATCAGTGCGCGTTGGCCGGCCAGGTGGCGAGTGATCGCGTGCAGCAGGTCGGTGGCGGCCTCGGTGCGGGCAGCGGCATCGTTGCCGAGGACTGCTTCGGCGAGTCGGGGGACGACGTCGTTCTCGCCGCCGTCGGCCAACTCGACCGCCACCGCTCCCACCGGGAAACGGTGGCCGACGGTCGCGGCCAATTCGAGGGCCAGACGGGTCTTGCCGGTGCCGCCAGCGGC
>JANMFL010000014.1:0-9044 GCA_031377945.1 Acidimicrobiaceae bacterium
CGCTTCGCCGAGCGGCCGGGTTCTGGGCGGGAATCTTCCCAAATCGGCGTCTGGGCGGGATTCTTCCCCACTATCTCGCATCCTTCTTGTCGCGGCCCCATCACCATCACTGGTGATCCATCCGTGACACGTACGGGACCACCAATGACGTGGACCGTTTCCTGTCGCGTCGCCACCACCAACTCTGGTGGTCCAGCCGCGACAAGAACGAGGCCAGACGCGCCATACCTGCCGATGTGGGCGAGCGGTGTGCCACCTCTTACAGGGCGAGCAGGGTGGTGAGGTCGCGGATCGCCTGCTCGGCGCTCAACACCTTGATGGTGGCCATGCCCATCGCCGCGGCGGGCTTGAGGTTGATGCCCAGATCGTCGAGGAACGCGCACTGGTTCGGCTGCACACCGAGCAGTTCGCAGGCGATCTCGTAGAAGCGCGGCTCGGGCTTGCGGACGCCCACCTTGCTGCTCTCCACCACGGCGTCGAAGCGCATCATGATCGCCCCGATCTGCGCGGCCCGCTCGCCGTCGGGGTGATCGCCGAGCACGTTGTTGGTCAGGCACGCCGTGAGGTAACCGGCGTCCTTGACACGGTCGAGCAGGTCGACCATCTCGGGCCGCACGTCGCCCGACAGCAAGGCGAGCACGTCGGCGCCAGGAACTCGATGGCCGAGCGCGTCGGACTCCGCGGCGAAGATCTCGTCGAACTCCCGGCCGTTCACCTCGCTCCGCTCGAGCTTCGCCCACGCGTTGTCGTGCGGGTTGGTGGCGTTGACCGTACGAATGAAGTCGAGGGGCAGCCCCTGCTCGTGCTCGTAGCGGTTGAACGCCTCGAAGGGACTGCTGAGGATGACGCCACCGAAGTCCCAGAGGACCGCCGTGAACTGCGAGGAAGCATTGGACACCGGCGCATCGTAGGCTGGATGCGTTATGCCGCATCATGTCGTCGTCGACGGTTCCAACATCGCCACCGAGGGTCGTTCGCAACCCAGCCTCAAGCAACTGAACGAGGCGGTGCTGGCCTTCATGCAGGAGCACCCCGAGGCGCTCATCACCGTCGTGGTCGATGCCACCTTCGGGCACCGCATCGATGCCAACGAGGTCACCGAGTTCGACGAGGCGGTGAACAACAACGAGCTCGTGGCTCCGCCCGCCGGCGCCATCGGCCGTGGTGACGCCTTCGTGCTCAGCATTGCCAACAAGGTGAACGCGATCATCCTCACCAACGACAGCTACCAGGAATTCCACGGTCAGTACGACTGGCTGTTCGAGGAAGGTCGGCTCATCGGCGGCAAGCCCGTGCCACACATCGGATGGGTGTTCGTTCCTCGGCTGCCGGTCCGTGGCCCGCTCAGTCGAAAGGTGACGGCGGAGGCGAAGCGTCGCGTTCGCGGCCCGAAGTCCGAGGCACCGGGCACCGTGCGCGTCGGCAGCCCCGATGCCAGCCTGCCGATGCCAGTTCCCACCGCACCGCCGCCCGGAGCGGTGCTGCCTGGTGCAGCAGCAGCCGCGGCCAGCGCAACTGCCGCGGTGGCGAAGCCATCGGGCCGTCGTGGGCGCGGCTCGTCGAAGCCCGTTGCCGAGGTCGCTGTGCCCGCTCCGGAAGCGACCGAGGTTCCCATCGTCGAGGCCGCCAAGGCGGCCGCACCCAGGGGTGGCGGCGTCAACGACCTCCTGTCGTTCCTGTCGTTCGTCGAGCATCACCCCGTCGGCACGAGCGTCAATGCCATCGTCGACCACTACTCGTCGCACGGTGCCTACGTGAAGGTCGGCGAGGTCATGGGCTACGTGCCGCTGCGCCTCATGGCCAGCCCCACGCCGCGCAGTGCTCGCGAGTTCATGAAGCTCGGCGAGGCGATCACGTTGGTCGTCGAGAAGTTCGTTCCCGAGAAGCGCAGCATCGATCTGTCGGTGCCGGGCATGGGCGAGGCCCTGGTGGTCGAAGCCAAGCCAGCCAAGCCGGCCAAGTCCGCCAAGCCGGCACGGGCCACGAAGGCAGCCACGGACACCAAGGACACCACGGACACCAAGGCTGCCGCGCCGCGCAGGGCGACCAGGAAGGCCGCCGAGCCGGTTGTTCCGGTTGTTCCGGTCGTCGAGGTCGCGGCGGTGGTCGAGCCGACCGCGAAGCCCAGGAGAACGTCGAAGAAAGCCGCCGCCGCTGCAGCCGAGGTGGCGCCCGTGGTGCCCGTCGAGCCCGCGCCTGTTCCTGCGGCGAAGCCGGCCAAGAAGGCCGCCGCCAAGAAGGCGGCCACCCCGGCCAAGAAAGTCGCCACCCCGGTCAAGAAGGTGGCCACCCCGGTCAAGAAGGTGGCCACCCCGGCCAAGAAGGCGGCCACGAAGAAGGCCCCAGCGAAAAAGGCCGCCGCCACACAACAGGACGCCTGAGGCCCGCATGCGCATCGCCACCTGGAACGTGAACTCGCTCAAGGCACGGTTGCCACGTGTGCAGGAGTGGCTGGCCGACGTGCAGCCCGACGTGCTGTGCATGCAGGAGACCAAGCTCGCCGACGACGCCTTTCCGGCGCTCACCTTCGCCGAGATGGGCTACGAGAGTGCACATCACGGCCAGGGCCAGTGGAACGGCGTGGCCATCCTGTCGAAGGTGGGGCTCACCGACGTGGTGTCGAACTTCGCCGATGGCGGCGACCCCGACCCCGACGCACGGATCATCACGGCGACGTGTGGGGGAGTGAAGGTCTCGAGCGTCTACGTGCCCAACGGTCGATCACTCGACAACGATCACTACCAGTACAAGCTGCGTTGGTTGGCGCAACTGCGTCGGCACGTCGCCGCGCTCAGCAGCCCGGCCGAACAAGTGGTCGTGACCGGCGACTTCAACATCGCTCCCACCGATCTCGACGTGTACGACCCGACCAAGTTCGTCGGGGCCACCCACGTCAGCCCCGCCGAACGGGCCGAGCTGCAGGCCCTCTGCGACTGGGGCATGGTCGACCTGTTCCGCCAGCACCACTCCGACGCCAAGCTGTACAGCTGGTGGGACTACCGCGCCGGCGACTTCCACCAGGGTCGCGGTCTGCGCATCGACCTCGTGCTCGGCACACGATCGGTGTCCGAGCGGTGCACGTTCAGTGTGGTCGACCGCAACGCCCGCAAAGGGCAGTCGCCCAGCGATCACGCGCCGGTCATCGTGGACCTCGCGTGATCAGCAACGATGGCCAGACCGATCGGTTGGCCGGCGACACCCGCCAGCGCCTGGCCAGCGCATGCCGAGCCATCATCGAAGAGCTCGCCTCGTCGACCGCGGACTCGGGGTCGTTCGCCGCGGCCAGTGATCTGGTGCAGCAGGCGGTCGGCATCCTCGAGGCGTCGTCGCACGGCCGTCCCTACGAGGGCGGCGAGGCGTCGCTGGCGAACTACCAGGGGTCGTTGTTCATCGATCACAGCCCACTCGTCGGACCGCTCAACCCGCTGGCCCCACCCATCGTGATGACCGCCGACGGTACCCGTGTCACGGGTGTGGTCACCTTCGGCAGCGCCTACGAAGGCCCGCCCGGCTGTGTGCACGGCGGGGTCATCGCGGCGGCGTTCGACGAGGTGCTCGGCTTCGCCCAGGGACTGTCGGGGCACCCTGGCATGACCGCCAGCCTGACCATCGACTACCGGTCGCCGACGCCGTTGCGCCAGGAGCTGCGATTGGTGGGCGACATCGACCGGATCGACGGCCGGAAGATCCATGTCACCGGCGAACTGCGCGTCGCGGCCGACGGCCGACTCTGCGCAGAGGCCCGAGGCCTGTTCCTGTCGATGCCGCCAGAAGTCTTCGACCGCCTGATGGGCGGCCGCCGGTCCGACTGAGGGGCGGGCATGGTGACTCGTGTGGTGCCGGGTGCTGTTCGGCTGGTCTCAGGGGGTGGGGAGCGGTCGCAGCCGGGCGGCTGCGGACTCAGTGATGCCCAGGCGTGTGGCCAACTCGTGCGCGTCGGCGGGCGGCGAGTCCAGCAACGATCGCAGCACCCGATCGGTGCACACGGACCGCTCGGGCTGGCCCGACACGCGGGCGATGGCGGTACGCCACTCGCGGTACGGCGCGAGCGGGTCGGCGGGGGCATGGCGCCACGTACGACCGGGCGGCGGAGGAACGGGCGCGTCGTCGTCGACGGTCTCGAGCACCGACGGCAGCCACCGGCTCGGTGCCACCACCCGTTCGCCGCGCTGCGATGCGTGGGTGATGACGAGGTGTTGTTCGGCGCGGGTGAGCGCGACGTAGAACAGGCGTGCCTCTTCGGCCAGCTGGTCGGCGCTGTTGGCCGACGAGTGGGGAATGAGCTGATCCTCCGCGCCGATGACGAACACCCCCCACCACTCGCGCCCCTTGGCGGCGTGGAACGTGAGGAGCGACACGGCATCGTCGGACGGGCCGTCGTCGAGGTCGTCGAACGGGCTGCGGAGTTCGACCCAGTTGCGGAAGGTGCCGGTCTCGCCCGACGTGAGAAAGCGGTCGGCTTCCTCGGCGACGCGGAGGCGAATGGGGTCGCCGGCGTCGGCGAAGATGCCGTCGACCCAAACCGCCAGCTGTTCGCGGTTGGTGCATCGGGCGGCGTCGGCGATGGCGATCTCGAGCGGTGAACGCCCGGCGGTTCGCTCGGTGGCGAGGCCATGCCGTGCGAACACCTTCTGGATGGCGGTGATCTGGTCGTTGGTGCGAGCCAACACCGCGAGACGTCGGCCGGAATGCTGGTGGAGCAGGTCGCGTACCTGCCGCACCACGCCCTCGGCCTCGGCGGTGTCGTCGGCGTACTGCTGCACCATCACGGATCGACCCGAGGGCAGCTCGCTGCGCGAGTCGTCGTGCTGACCCGCGGCCGACAACGCTGCCGCGGCGGCCCGCACGACCTGCGGTGAGCATCGGTAGTTCGAGGTGAGCGGCACCACGGTGATGCCGGGGTAGCGCTGCTCGACGTTGGCGAGGGTGGTGTGATCCGCGCCGTTCCAGCCGTAGATGGCCTGGCGCGGGTCGCCCACGAGGCAGACATCGGCGCGCCCGTCGCGCAGGGCCTCGAGCACGGCGTGCTGGAGCGGGTTGAGGTCCTGGGCCTCGTCGACGAACAGGTGGCGGTACCGCCACCGGACCGCTTCGGCCCAGGTGGGGTCGTCGCGCAGCGCGTGCAGCAGATGCACGAGCAGGTCGTCGAAGTCGACCACACCGCGACGTCGCTTCAGCTGTTCGTAGGTGTCGAAGAGCTCGGCGAACCGCGATGCCGGCACACCGCTGCGGCGACGCTCGGCACGGCATGCAGCGTCGTAGCGGCGCGGCTCGATGAGCCGGGCTCGAGCCCAGTCGATGTCGGTCATCGCCTGGTACGCCTCGGCCCGGAGCTTCAGTGCGGTCAGCGACTCGCGCACGAGGCGGACGCGATCGTTCGCCACCTGAGGTGGTGTTTCGTTCCGTGCGAGCGCTCGATCGCGGAGCAGGCGTAGGGCGACACTGTGGAAGGTGCCTGCTTCGATGGGCTCGCGGATGTCGAGTCGCCGCAGCCGCCGCTTCAGCTCGGCCGCCGCGTCGCGGGTGAACGTGAGTGCCAACACGTGACGGGGGATGGCCGAGCCGACCGCGACGCGATGGGCGATGCGGCGCGTGAGCACGGTCGTCTTCCCCGAGCCGGCCGCAGCGATGACTGCCAATGGCGCGGCAGCGGTGGTGACGGCCTCGCGTTGGGCCGGGTCGAGGCCCGAAAGGAGGTGGTCGCCGTGCACGCCGTCACCCTAGAGGCTGGGTGTGACGGTGTTCCTGGGCTGCGCAGCGAGGGCGGCTACAGTCCCGACCATGACGTTTCCGAAGAAGCATCTCAATGACGGTGAGACCATCGCGCTCGACATGCATCCGCACTGGTGGTACTTCGCCGAGCCGGCGCTTGCCCTCGTCGGCACCATCCTGGTGGGCATCTGGGTGATCTCGATGAAGGACGACTCGACGCCGGAGAACATCCTCACCCCGGTCGTGCTCGTCGCACTCGTCGCTACGGGCTGTTGGCTGGCGTTCCGGGCCGCCACCTGGCAGACCACGAACTTCGTCATCACGTCGCAGCGGGTCATCTTCCGCCAGGGCCTGATCGCCAAGCGTGGTATGGAGATCCCGCTCGACCGGGTCAACAACGTCAACTTCAGTCAGGGCATCTTCGAGCGCATGCTCGGTGCCGGCGATCTGCTCATCGAGTCGGGCGGCGAGGACGGACAGCAGCGCTTCACCGACATCAAGGACCCCGCCGGCGTGCAGAACCTGTTGCACCGCGAGGTCGAGAAGGTGCGTGGCCGTCGCGCCAGCAGCGGCCCGGCCTCGTCGTCGTCGACGCTGTCGGTGCCAGAGCAACTCGAACGCCTCGAAGGCCTGCTCGAGCGGGGCAGCATCACCCCCGACGAGTACGACTCGCAGAAACGCAAGCTGCTCGAGTGAGGTCGCGTCGCGCCACGCGCCCGATCAGGGCAGACCGGCGTGAGGCACCGTCACTTCGGTGACTTCGATGCAGCCGTCGCGGTTCGCCGCGGCCAGCGACGACAACGACGT
This sequence comes from Acidimicrobiaceae bacterium, assembly GCA_031377945.1. Lineage (GTDB taxonomy): Bacteria > Actinomycetota > Acidimicrobiia > Acidimicrobiales > Ilumatobacteraceae > UBA668. The sequence goes on from JANMFL010000014.1 coordinate 6,520, forward strand.
GGTCGCCGTGGCGAGGAACAGCGTGCGGCCGTCGAGGCCGCCGAGCATCACCGCATAGCAGGGCCGGCTCGTGGTCACCTCGTCGAGCACCTTGCCGCCCTCGGCGACTCGGATGGCGCGCGGGCCGGAGGCGTCGGCCAACCACACGGCACCGTCGGCGTCGAGACAGATCCCGTCGGGGGTTGCATCGACGTCGGCCCACAGGCGCTGGTTGGTGAGGCTGCCGTCGATGCCGACGTCGAACGCGGTCAATCGTCGACCGAGCGACTCGGCGACGATGAGCGTGCCGCCGTCGGGCGACAGCACCATGCCGTTCGGGAACTTCAGACCTGATGCCACCGAATGCACGGCGCCATGGGGATCGACACGGGCGAGGGCGGCGCCCTCGTAGCGGCCGAGCGCGCCTCGAAAATCGCCACCGGTGAGGGCGGCGTCGAGGTCGAAGCCGAAGTTGCCGACGTAGGCGCGCCCGATTCGGTCGACGACCATGTCGTTGCAATGGAACGTCGCGATGTGTGAGAGGTCGGCGTGAACGACGAGTGCGTCGTACTCCATTCGCAACACGGCTCGCTGGTGCATCGAGACGATCAGCATCCGCCCGTCGGGCAACCACCCGAGGCCGCTCGGCTGGTCCTCGAGCACCACCTTGGTCTCGATGTGGCCATCGAGATCGACCGTCTTCACCGCATGGTCGTGGAAGTCGCTGAACCACAGCTTTCCCTGGTGCCAGCGCGGGCCTTCTGCGAAGTGCAACCCGTCGGCAAGGACCTTGACCGTCATCTCGAACTCCTTGATGTCGACCGCAGGTTAGTGCGTGTGGGTCGCAGCTCAGTCGCCGACGATGGCCCGGGCCCCGTCGACCGCCTGCACGACCCACCCCTGGCTCAGGGCGCCTGGCTCGGCGAGCGCCACGACGCAGCCACCGAAGCCGCCGCCGGTCATCCGCGCGCCGTACACGCCAGGTGTCGCGCACAGTTGTTCGACGGCGGCGTCCATGACGGGTGTCGAGGTGGCGTACAGCAGGCGGAGACTCTCGTGACCGTCGCGCACGATCCGCCCGGCTTCCACGAGGTCGCCGCTGCGCAGCGCCTGGGCGAAGTCGCGCACGCGCTGGTTCTCGCTGGTCACGTGCAGGGCTCGCATACGTAGCACGGGGTCGACGATGGCGCGGGCCTGATCGACCGTGGCCGTGCGCAGGGGGCCGATGAGCTGCTCGACGGCTGAACATTCGGCGACGCGATCGGCGTACGCGCTCCCGACGAGCGTTCGATGGGCGATGAACTGCACCACGACCTCGAGGTCGGGCGGCAGCGGCACGGGTTCGACCGTGAGTGCCCCGCAGTCCATGAGCAGCGCGTGGCCCTTCACGCCCGACACGATGGACAGCTGGTCCATGATGCCCGTGGGCACGCCCGACGATCGGTTCTCGGCTCGCTGGGTGAGTTGCGCGAGTTCGGTCGTGGTGCCGTCGTAGCCCAACGCCAACGCGACCGCGACCTGGAGGGCATGGCTACTGGACAGGCCGGCACCAATGGGGATGTCGGTGCTCACCTGACCCGTGAATCCGACCGAGGGTGACATCTCGGCCACCACCCCGGCCACGTAGCGGGCCCATGCGGGCTCGGCGTGCTGGGGGTCGTCGAGGCGAAGTGGGAGGTCGACGGGTTCTGGTTCGTCGAACGACGTGAGCTGCACGCGATCGCCGCTTCGACGGCCCTGGATCTCGGTGTACCGGTCGACCGCCATCGGCATCACGAGTCCACCGGTGTAGTCGGTGTGGTCGCCGATGAGGTTCACCCGGCCGGGGGCGAAGACGTGGACCTTCATCCGGCATCTGCCGTCGATAGGTGCAGGGCCTCGGCGAATCGTTCGATGGGCTGCAACTGGAACGGTGCGCGCAGCGCGATGTTCACCTGATCGGCACCCGCCTCGACGTACTGGCCGATCCTGTCGACGATCTCGTCGTCGCTGCCGCTGAGCACACCGGGACGCACCATGTCGGCCAGCGCACCGAACTGTTGGCGAAGGCTCTCGTCGGTGTAGGCGAGCCCCAGGTTCACCGCACGCTTGATCTCGCTCGGGTCGCGCCCGGCGTCGGCGCAGTGCTGATCGAGCACCGCGCACTTGTGGACGAACGCGTCGGGGGCGATGAACGGCACGTTCCAGCCGTCGGCGTACCTCGCTGCGATCTTCAGGGTGCGTTTCTCGCCGCCACCGCCGACCCAGATGGGCAGTTTCGACTGGACGGGTCGGGGCTCGTTGCGTGCCTCGTGCAGTGTGAAGTGCTGCCCTTCGAACGAGGTCACGTCGTCGTGGAGCAGGCCGCGAAGGCATTGAATGCCTTCCTCGAGTTGGTCCATGCGGGTCTTGATCTCCGGGAACGGAATGCCGTAGGCGTCGTACTCGACCTTCGCCCACCCGGCACCGATGCCCATGTCGGCGCGGCCGCCGCTGAGCTGGTCGATGGCAGTGATGGCCTTGGCCAGCACCACGATCGACCAGCTGTCGGGAGGCCGCGCCGACAT
>JANMFL010000027.1:0-4022 GCA_031377945.1 Acidimicrobiaceae bacterium
CCCGGCTCGCAGGGGTCACCTGCTCGGTCACCGCGCACGCCAAGGACATCTTCCACGTCGACAACGTGGACCACCTCCCCCACCGCCTCGGCCAGGCGTCGACCGTGGTGACGGTCTCGCACTACAACGTCCGTCACCTGCGTGACACCCTTCCCGGTGCGCGCGTGCGCTACGTCCCGAACGGCCTGCCCATTCCGGAGGCGGTCCAGCCCCAGCCTGCCGGACCGGTGCTGTGTGTGGCGCGGCTGGTGCCGAAGAAGGGCATCGACCTGCTCGTGCGGGCCATGGCGCACACCCGCCACGACCACCCGCTCGAGATCGTCGGTGACGGGCCGTGCCGCGGCGAACTGGAAGCGCTGGCAAAGGAACTGGGCATCGCCGGCCGCGTTCACTTCCGCGGCGCGCTGACGTCGGCCCAGGTGGACATGGCGTACCGGCGCTGCTCGATGCTCGCACTCCCGTGCCGCATCGACCCCGACGGAGATCGCGACGGCATGCCCACCGTGCTGGTGGAAGCAATGGCACGGGCCCTGCCCGTCGTGTCCACCGACGTCATCGGCCTCGATGAACTGGTCACCAACGGTCGCGACGGCGTGTTGGTCGCGCCGGAGGACCCCGCTGCCCTGGCCGAGGCCATCGACGCCCTGCTCGACGACCCCGAGGCAGCCCGACTGATGGGCACCGCGGCTCGGCATCGCGTCGTCGGCGAGTTCGCTCCCCACCACGCCACCGCCGCGCTGCTCCACGTGTTCGACGAAGCGTTGACGCGATGAGGATCACCGTGCTGTGCACCGACCTCGGGGTCCGCGTCCCCGGCGACAAGGGCGCCTCGATGCACCTGCAGTCCATCAGCAGGGCATTCGCCCAGGTCGGCCACGAGGTGCAGTTGATCGGCGTCGCCGGACACGGTGAACCACCGACCGGATTCGCATCGATGCACCTGTTGCCCCATCCAGGGCGGGCCGAGGGAGCGCAGCGCGAACGCAACAAGCTCGCCTTCGTCGAACACGTTCGCACCCACCTGGTCGAGGTCGTTCGCGATTTCGCTCCTCACGTGCTGTACGAACGACTCGCCCTGTTCGGCGATGCCGGCCAGCACTTCGCCGCCACGATTCCCGACGTGCGGCACGTCGTCGAGGTCAACGCCCTGCTCGCGGAGGAGGAAGCGCAGTGGCGCGGCCTTCACCACGTCGAGCAGGCAACCAGAGTCGAGCGCGACGTGCTCGCGTCGGCCGACCTCGTCGTCGCCGTCAGCGACGAGGTCGCACACAAGGTCCGTTCCACCGCCCCGCGCGCCCGCTGCGTGGTGGTCGAGAACGGCGCCGAAGTCGAGCGGTTCCGCGCACTCCCGCGGCGTGGAACCGCTCGGCAGGCACTCGCCCTGCCGACCGACGCCGTGATCGTCGGATTCGTCGGCGCCCTTCGACCGTGGCACGGCGTCGATGTCGCCATTGCGGCGATCGCTCGCACCCCAGACCTGCACCTCGCGATCGTCGGCGACGGTCCCGTCCGCAGCGATCTGGAGCACCAGGCCCAACTCCTCGGCGTCACCGACCGGGTCCACTTTCTCGGGCACCGCGACCATGACGGTGTCGTTTCGCTCCTCGCATCGTGCGACGCCGCCGTCGCCCCCTACCCGGCACTCGACTCGTTCTCGTTCTCGCCGCTCAAGCTCTACGAGTACCTCGCGGCCGGAACACCCGTCGTGGCGAGCGCCATCGGTCAGATCCCAGCGGCACTCGGCCACGGCGAATGGGGAACCCTGGTCGCTCCCGGCGACGCCGGAGCGCTCGCCACCGCCTTGACCATCGTCACCAACGACCCTGCGGCCCGAACACGCGCTGCCGTCGGTCGCGCCCACGCCCTGGCGCACCACGGATGGGACGATCGTGCTCGCCGAATCGTCGAGCACGCCGGAGCGTGTCATGCGATGGGCTGACGGGTCGATGCCGACCGACGAGCGACTGGTCGATGCGATCGACGGCGCGCGATCGTTCGCGCCTGACATCACCGTCGATCGCGTGTTGCGCCACGTGCAGGGGCGGCGGATCACCGCGATGGCCACGACCAACGACGGTAGGGCGGTGATCGTGAAGATCTTCCACGGCCCGCGTGCCCGTGGCAACGAGCGGCGCCTCACCGCGCTCCACTCTGCAGGCATCGGCGGTCTCGTGCCCTCCCCCCTGGGCCACGACGCGTCGGGACGAGTGGGAGTGTTGGACTTCCGACCCGGCACGGTGCTCGATCAGCTGCCCGACGAACTGTTCGTCGCGGCCTGCCGGCGAGCGGGCAACGCGCTGGGACGGATGCACCGCTGCGGGGCGCGATTGGACCGGGAGTGGACACTCGACGACGAGCTCCGCCAGCTCGTTGCGCTCACCCCGGCGTCGTGCGTGGATCTGGTGCACGACGTGGTCGACCGGCTGTCGGCCCCGGACACGATTCCCGCGGTTCCGTCACATCGCGACTGCCACCCTCGCCAGCTCGTGTCCGATGGGCACGACGTCTTCTGGATCGATCTCGACGACTGCGCGATGTCGGCACCGGGGCTGGACGTGGGCAACATGCTGGCCCACCTCACCCGCGAGCAGCTGATCGGCGCCCGCAGCGGCGCGCTCGTCGCGGCGGCCAGCCTCGCATTTCGCAACGCGTACGGATGGCAACACGACGAGGGCGAACTGCACCGCTGGGAGTTGCTCAGCCTCGCTCGCCTGGCCGGCCTCGCCGAGACCCGTCACCGGTCGACCGAACAACGCGACGCCATCATCGAGACGATCCATCTTCGGCTGTGGGAGGTCGCCCGCTCATGACCGACCACGCCACCGACGTGCTCAACAGCGGGCACGACGACCGTCTGGTGCGCCGCGTCCGCAGCGGCGAACTCGAGGTCATCCGCAAGCGCTACGCACACGGCAACGCCCCCGACGTGTTCGAGTCGATGAGCGCGCTGTGGCGTTCAACGTTCGGGTCCACACGGCTACCTCCCGGTCTCCCACAACCGCTGCGACTCCACGACGACGGCACCACGATGGACATGTCGGTCGTCGACGGACCGATGCTCGGCACACGGGGCGACACCGGTCGACTGGCGGATCTGCTCGACGACGTGGCTCGGCTGTTGGCCGATCTCCACGGCAGCGGCGTGACCGTGCCGCGCCGCAGGAACGCGCCACGACTGGTCGCCTCACTCGATCGCAAGTTCGGCGGCGAGCGCCAACCAACCATCGAACTGCTCGACCAGACCGCTCGCTCCGTCGAGGAACGTTCGGTGGTGTCGCACGGCGACTTCTCGCCCCGCAACATCGTGCTCACGCCCGCTGGACCGGCACTGATCGACTTCGACCGGTTGCAGATGGCGGGTGCAGGACGCGACGTGCAGCACATGGCGGCATGGGTCTGGGTCACCGAGGTCACCGCCGGTCGCGCCGACCCCGCCGCCGGCTGGCACCTCGGCGATCGGTTCGAGGCCAGCTATTCGACGCGCCGACCTGGCACCGCCGTCGAACTCGCTCGCTCCCGCGGATTCCACCGGGCATCGGCGCTGATGCGCATCGCCATGTCGTGGTCGTCGGTGCGCAACCACGCTGCAGCCACCGAGTTGGTGATGGGCGAGGCGCACCGCCTCGCACTCGCCTCAGGCGCCGCCGGGTAGGTGCTCGGCCGCCCACAGCGCGGCCTGCGTGCGATCGGTGACACCGAGCGTCGAGAAGATCTTCGTGAGATGCGCCTTGACCGTGCGTTCGCTGATGCCCAACTGGCGGCCGATCTGCTTGTTGGCCAGTCCGGACTGCACCAACCGAAGTACTTCTTCCTCGCGGTCCGTGAGCGGACCGCGAGCTGCAGTGGCACCGCCACGCTTCACGTCGAGCAACACCCGTGCCACCTGCGGATCGATGGGTGCGCCGCCACGATGCACCGCACTGATCGCCGCAAGGATCTGTTCGGGATCTGCGTGCTTGAGGACGTACCCTTCCGCGCCGGCGTCGAGCGCGGCCAGGACCCGTTGGTGCTCGGAGAACGAC
>JANMFL010000061.1:0-2531 GCA_031377945.1 Acidimicrobiaceae bacterium
CAAACCTTTGGGTGATTTGGCTGCAGCGTTTGAGGTGAATAAGCAAACCGTGCGTTCATTGACGACAGAGTTGGAGAAGCAAACTGCGGAAACACAGAGTGCTAGTATGCGACCGGCCTCACTGGGCGCGAAACGTCCCAAATCCGGGTCACTCCGCGCCCGTGGGGGCGATTCGTCCCAATACTGGGACGAATCGCGCCCAACCTCGTGCACGCAGAGCTGCCGGTCGTGGCGGTCGGGCGGTCTGCGGTCGGGCGGTCGGGCGGTCGGGCGGTCTGCGGTCTGCGGTCTGCGGTCTGCGGTCTGCGGGACACGCTCGTGGTGGTCTCGGTCAGCGACGGGCCACGAGTCCGGTCAGCATCAGGTCGAGCGCATCCTCGAACCGTTCGTCGGCGGTACCCCGGTACAGGTGGGTCGCCACCCCGCGAACGGTCGGGAACTGTTGGGCGTCGAGCGCGGCGTAGTCCTCTCGCCAGCGCCGGTACTCGGCCGACCGGTCGTCCGGCGCCAACGCGGCCATCGCCGCGTCGATCGCCGCCGAACCGACCGTCAACTCGATGAGCGAGTGGTAGGCCTTCACTGCTGCCGGGGCGCGGAACCCGCCTCGGCGCAGTTCGCGGAGCAACGCTTCGGTGAACGCCAGTTCGTTGCCGAGTCGGGTAGGCGCCGCGTGCACCAGTGCGGCGAGACGGGGCTGGCGCAACTGCGCCGCTCGGAGCCCGACACAGAGTCGACGAACCGCGGCGCGCCAGCCCTCCCGGGGGTGCGGCACGATGTCGACGTCGGACAGGAAGTGGTCGCCCACCGCTCGGTGCAGGTCTTCGACATTGCGGAAGTGTCGGTAGAGCGCCGACGGATCGCAGCCCAACGCGTCGCCCAGCGAGCGCACCGTGAGGTGCTCGGCTCCGTCGCGCGTCACGAGCGCCACGGCCGCCTCGACGATGCGCTCTCGACTGAGCGTGGCAGGGCGGCCCATTAGTCGAACAGCCCTGCCCGACCGAGGCGCTCGGTGCACACCTCGGCACTCCAGGGCAGCATCGTGCTCCCGAGGCGCGCATCGCGGTACATCCGCTCGAGCGGAAGGCTCTTCTGCATCGACTGGCCACCGCAGACCTTGATGGACGTGCTGGCCACCTCGGCGGCGTGCTCCATCACCGTGACCGCTGCGGCCCAACCACGCACCAGGTCGTCCTCGGTGGGGTCGATGTTCGCTTCGTCGATGGCTCGGTAGAGCATGGCGCGCGACTGCTCGTGGCGCAGTTGCATCTGGGCCCACCCCATCTGCTTCACCGGATGGTCGCGACGCGAACCGGCCACCTGCCCGGGTAGCTCGCCACGCAGATAGAGCCGCGTCGCATCGAGGATTCCTCCGGTGAGGCCCAGGTAACTTGGGCAGAGCGAGAGGAACAGCCACGGGAACCGGTTGGCCGCCTGGTTGTACATGCCCGACGGCATCCACTCGTTGTCGTGGGGGACGAAGACGTCGTTCATCAGCAGCGTGCGCGACACGGTGCCGCGCATGCCGAGCGGGTCCCAATCGTCGACGATCTCGACACCATCGCCGCTCGAGGGCACCCCGAGCAGTCGAATGTCGTCCTCGCCCGGCACCTGGCACGTCACGTTGTAGAACGTGGCCGCGCCCGACAACGAGGCGAAGATCTTGCGACCGGTGACCAACCAACCGCCATCGACGGGGACAGCCTTGGTCGCCACCCCTGCGGTGGCTCCCGGGGCGAGTCCCTCGGAGAAGGGCTGGCTGTGGATGTCGCCGCGCTCGACCACACCTCGATACATCTCGGTGCGTACCCGTTCGTGTCGCTCACGCTGTTCGGGTCTCATGTCCAGGAGGTCGGCCACCTGCCCGCACCAGAGCATGGTGGCGTTGTGCATGTTGAAGGTGAGGCCCGTGGCGCCACAGTGTCGACCGACTTCCTCGCTGACGCGGATGTAGTCGGCGTACTTGGCGCCCAGACCGCCGTAGTGGGTGGGCACGCTGACGGCCAGTAGGCCGTTGGCGCGGAAGTCGGCGAAGTTCTCGAACGGGAAGCTGGCCTGCAGGTCGTACGTGACCGCCCGCTCCTTCATCGCCGGGCCCATCGCCCGGACCAGTCCGACCATCTCGTCGCGTGTCATCGCTGCCATTGCGGCATCAGACCAGAGCACAGCGCTGTTTGTCAACGATGTTGACGAACTGGTTGACACGCCCATCGACGCTGGTCAGACTGTGGCGATGTCCGTGCCCAGCGATGACCGTCGCCGTGGCTTCGCCTGGCGCGAGGCCGGCGATGGCGACCTCGTGGTGCTGTTCCACGGCCTCGGTGGAAGTCGTTGCTCGTGGGCACCCCAACTGTCGGATCTGAGCGTGCGCCACCGCGTCGCCGCGTGGGACATGCCGGGCTACGGCGACTCCGCTCCGCTGGCCGACGATCCACTCACGTTCCGAGCGCTGGCAGGTGCCGCGGCGGACTTCATCGCACTGCTCGGTGACGATCGGGCGCACGTGGTCGGCATCTCGATGGGCGGCATGATCG
>JANMFL010000065.1:0-5533 GCA_031377945.1 Acidimicrobiaceae bacterium
TGCCACGATGCCGATGGAGAGCAACACGCCGAAGTCCTGCACCATCGGCACCTTCGAGATCTTCACCGTCAAGAACGCGATGACTGCGGCGATCGTCGCGGCCAGCAGCGGTGGCCCGATGTACGACAGGGTCTGACCGTACGGGTCGGCGACCCGTTCGATGGTCCGTTCCTCCTCGATGCGGTTGTGCACCTGGATGGAGAACTCGATGCCCAGCCCGATGAGGATGGGGAGCCCGGCGATCGTCACCAACGACAGCTTGGTGCCGCTGAAACCGAATGCGCCGAAGCCCCACAGCACGCCGACGACCATGCCGACCATGGGCAGCAGGCGCCAGCGAACCCGGAAGGCGACGACGAGGATGACCATCATCACGACGACGGCGATGCCGCCGAGCGCGAGCATCCCGCCCTGCAGGTAGTCGTTGATGTCGGTCAGGAACGTGGGCGTCCCCGTGATGACGACAGCGCTGTTGTCGAACGTGCGGCCGTCGTACGCCGCCTTCACCGCATCACTCCCGGCTGCGAGCGCGTCGAGCGGGGCGTTACCGACGAGCACGGCCGCCATCACTGCGTGCCGGCGGTCGGGCATGAACGCCCGCAACGCCTTGCGGACCTGCAGCTGATCGTCGGCCGGCGCGACCACAGTGTTGTTGGCGTCGACACTGAAGCCGGTGTTGTCGTAGAGGAGGAACTTCACCCAGTCCGGGTTTTGGAGCGACTGCTCACCCGCCGCGCCGAGGCGCAGCGTGGTCAGGGTGGCGTCGGCCTGGCGCAACGCCTTCGCCGCGTCGCTGGGATCGCGCTCGATGGTGCGGGCGAGGATCTCGCTGGCCGTCCCCTTGGCGATCAGATCGTTGGTCCACTGCAGCAACTTCACGGGCGACACGACGGACACGATCGACGGGTCGTCGGCGAGCGTCGCCTCGACCTGCCCCATTTGGTCGATGTTTCCGGCGGTGAACAGGTCGACCAGGTTCTTGCCCGCATCGACCGTGAACAGCACCACCATGTTCTCGCCGCCGAAGAGCTCCTGGTACGCCCGGTTGTCCTTGGCCACCTGCGAACTCGGCTCGATGTAACTGTCCTGGCCGGTGGCGAAGTCCAACCGCGCCAGGCCGATCCCGAACACTCCGGTCAACGCGAGCACACCGATCAGCACGAGCACCGTGTGCCGACTCAACCAGGTTCCGACGCTACGCCACCATGAACGCATTCGAGCCTCCCTCGAGATCACCCGTCACCGACGCTACGACAGTGAGGGGGTCCGCCGTCAGGGGCCTTCGACCATGCCCAGCCGGGCCGCAAGTGCTCGGCGGGCCTCGAGCGCCTCGGCGGGGTGTCGGGCTCCGGTGCCGTCGGCCACCCGGGTCATCATCTCGAAGTTCGCGGCCACCGCCGCGGCGTCGATCATGAAGGCCTCGCCGGCGGTGTCCTCGAGGCGGGCGCGGGCCGCGGCGAGGGCGTCGTCGTCCCAGCCGGCGATGGCCTCGGCGAACGCCAGCAGCGCAGCGCCATGAGGCAGCCCGGCGTCACCTGCGCCGGTGGCAAGCGCGTCGATGTCGGCCGGGGTGCCGTCCTGGTGGCTGCTCCAACTGAGCATGCCTGCGTGGGACGTCGTTCAAAAGAAGCATTCGCGGATGAGGGAGAGCCGACCTGCCACCAGTTCCATCTGCGGACGGCTGAGCGTGCCGCGGCTCCACAGCGGGTCGTCCATGTCGCGGTCGCCCATGTACTGGGCCTGGGCGAGTCGCCACAGGTTGTCCCACTCGTCGGGAAGGGCACTCAACGCCTGCACCACCGAGGCGGTGCGATCGGCAGGCGCCGCGACGGGCACGAAGTTCAACATCGGCCGGGCCAGTTCCTCCGCCTCGCGGCCGTGTGGCGGACCGTCGGCCGCCGGTGGCAGCTGCGGCAACGGTGCACCAACGGCCCGGGCGAACAACACCGGAGGAAGCACCGCAATGACGACACCGACGACCTCGACCCACTCGAGCGGATGCAACCCTTCGGTGACGAGCTGTTCGTACCACTGCTCGGTGATGGTGCCGGCGTGGCGACCCAACCGGAACGCCAGGTCGAGTGCCGGATCGCCGTAGGGCCGCACCCAGGGCGGCGGAGGGTCGGGATCGAGGGCCGCCGCGATGGCGACCTCGGCGATCTCTCGCCGCAGGGCCCCGGTGAACCGAGCACCTGGCGCCACCACGTGGGCCAGCGACGCCCGATGCGCCGCGACGAGGTCGACACGAACGTCCCTGGTCACGGGGGCCAACGTACTCTGTGCCGCACACCCAGCGCGGCGCACACTGGCCGCATGAGGGCGCTGCTGCTGCACCGACTGCGTGGTCCACTGCTGGCCATCCCGGGCACCGACATGCGCGTCGAGGAGATTGAAGTGGGTGCGCGCTCGGAAGCCGAGGGACTCGACCTCCGTGCCGTCATGCACAGCGCGCCCAATGTGCACATCCTGGGCGTGCGCCGGTGGCACGAGGCCGACGGGCCGCTGCACGCCGGCGACATGCTCGTGGTGCTCGGCACGGCAGTCGGCCTCGCTCGGCTCACCGCGATGCTGCGCCACGTCGTCGAGGTGGCCGACCCCCGGCTGAGGGCCGACACACCCTCGACCCATTCAGGATGATTTCGCCGCCGGCCGAGCAACCCGAAGCCACGGTGGTGCGTCAGAGTGTGTGATGGTGCCAGAGGCGATCACGAACCTCAGCGGTGACGAAACCGCGGTCGACGTCCCCCTGTCGACCGACGCGGCATTCACCGTGTTCTTCGCCGAGTCGAAGTCGGCGATGTACCGACTGGCCTACCTGCTCACCGGATCGGCGGCGCAGGCCGAGGAGGCCGTCCAGGAGTCGTTCGTGCGTGTCTACGAACGGTGGACCCGCATCGACGACCACGGTGCCTACCTGCGCCGGGCGGTCGCAAACCGCTGCACCTCATGGCACCGACACCGTGCGGTCGTGCAACGCAGCCAGTCTCGCGTCGCCACCGCCGAGACGTACGCCGATCAGCCCGACGAGTTCACCGACGCCCTGGCGGCGCTGCCACCTCGGCGCCGTGCCGTGATCGTGCTGCGCTACTACGCCCGGCTCGAGCTCGAGGAGATCGCCGACACGCTCGGCATCTCCGTCGGCACCGTCAAATCCACGTTGCACCGGGCTCTGGCCCAGCTGAAGGGAACTCTCGAATGAGCACCGACCTCGAGTCTCGCCTCGAAGACCACCTCCGCCGCAGCGCCGCGACCGCCCCGGCCCCGATGCTGCGGATCGACGAGATCGACGCACGCGCCGGGCAGCGCCGCCGTCGTCGAACCGCAGCTCGTGGCGCCATGGCGTTGGGTATCGTCGTCGGGCTCGGTGCAGCGGTGATGGCGATGCGCGACCCGCAGTCGACCGGCCCGGCCGCGCCGACCGAAACGCCGCTGACGCGGCTGCCCGATGCGACGATCCGCACCGGAGAGCCCACGAAACCTGGAGCGGTCGCGCTGGAACTCGCCGACGGCCAGCACATCACGTTCGCCATCGTCGGATCGCCCTACTACGACGGCTACGCCCAGGAGACGAGGGTCCAGTACGCCACGTACTCGACGGGGTTCGCCTACCCCGACGTCGACATCCCGCTGATTCCAGTGTCCGAGTTGGGCGGCACTGAATCGCTCACGTTCTGGACCGGTCTCCCGTCCTCTGCGGCTCGAGTCGAGTACCTCCCTGTCACCGGCAACAGCGCCTGGCAGACACCCGTCGATGGCATCGCAGCCTTTCCCGCCACAGCCCACGCACCCGACGACACGATGATCGCCTACGACAGCGTCGGCAACGAAGTCGCCCGCACCACATGGGCCACGACGCATCTCCTCTCCAGCAACGAACTTGACGATGGTGTCCTTCACCACAACTACACGTCGCTGACCGAGTCGACCGTCGACATCTCTGGGCCAGTAGATGTCACCAAGATCGCCGATCTCGACCGCGCGGCGACAGAGGCATACACGGGTTTCGCCAATGCCACCATGCGCTCCTGCCTCAGCACCGACGGCGACGCGGCGTGGACGGAATGCATCCAGTCCACGGACGCTGCGGTGAAGGCGTACCTCGGCTGACTACTTGGCGGCGGCGAAGCCGAGCTCGAGGTCGGCGAGGATGTCGTCGATGGTCTCGAGGCCGACGCTCAGGCGAACCAGGCCCGGGCGCACGCCGGTGCTGGCCTGCTCTTCTTCCGTGAGCTGGCTGTGCGTGGTGCTGGCCGGGTGGATGACCAGGCTGCGCACGTCGCCGATGTTGGCGACGTGGCTGTGCAGCTTCAGGCCACCGACGAACTTCTGACCGGCTTCCTTGGCTGTGCTGCCGGCAGGGGCCACGATGTCGAACGCCAGCACCGAGCCGTAGCCCTTGCCGCCGCCGTACTTCTTGGCACGCTCGTGCCACGGGCTGCTGGGCAGACCGGCGTACGACACGCTCTCCACCTGCGGGTGGTCCACCAGGAACTGGGCCACCCTGTCGGCGTTGGCCCAGTGACGCTCCATGCGCAGGCTGAGGGTCTCGAGGCCCTGGATGAAGGCGAAGGCGTTGAACGGCGACACGGCTGCGCCGAGGTCGCGCAGGATCTGCACGCGGGCCTTGATGATGTACGCACCCGGTCCGAGGGCCGGCCAGTAGGGCAGGCCGTGGTAGCTGGGGTCGGGCTCGGTGAGGTTCGGGAAACGGCCGCTGGCGCCGAAGTCGAACGTGCCACCGTCGATGATGGCGCCGCCGATGGACGTGCCGTGGCCACCGATGAACTTGGTGAGGCTGTGCACCACGATGTCGGCGCCCCACTCGATGGGACGGATGAGGTACGGCGTGGGCACGGTGTTGTCGACGATGAGCGGGATGCCGTTGTCGTGGGCCACCTTGCTGACGCCCTCGATGTCGAACACGTCGTTGCGCGGGTTGGCGAGCACCTCGCCGTAGAACGCCTTGGTGTTCGGGCGAATGGCTGCGGCCCACTGCTCGAGGTCGTGCGGGTCGTCGACGAACGTGACCTCGATGCCCATCTTCGGCAGCGTGTAGTGGAACAGGTTGTAGGTGCCGCCGTAGAGCGACGGGCTGGTCACGATGTGGTCGCCGGCCTCGGCGAGCGTGAGGATGGCAATCATCTCGGCCGACTGGCCCGAGCTCACCACGAGTGCGCCGGGCAGGCCGACGGCGGTGGTGACACCGCCCTCGAGGCTGCTGTGGCGAGCCTCGAGCGCACCCTGGGTGGGGTTCATGATGCGGGTGTAGATGTTGCCGATCTCGGCCAGCGCGAACAGGTTCTGCGCGTGCTCGGCGTCGCGGAACTGGAAGCTCGTGGTCTGGTAGATCGGCACGGCCCGCGCGCCGGTGGTCGGGTCGGGCTCGCCGCCGACATGGATCTGACGTGTTTCGAAACCCCAGTTGTCGCTCATAGGTCGCAGAACCTACACCCGCAATTCCCGACCCATCAAGTCGGAATTCCTGGAGGGTTGGGCGCGCTTCGTCCCAGTTCTGGGACATGTCGCACCCACG
>JANMFL010000075.1:0-6227 GCA_031377945.1 Acidimicrobiaceae bacterium
ACTCGGTGCCGTCGGCGACCACCCGCTGTTCTGCGATGGTGAAGCCGTGCACCTCGAGCAACTCGACCAGCGCGGCACCGCTCGCGTCGACCCGGGTCCCGGCGATGACGCCGTCACTGACGGTGAGCACCTTTGCTGACAGTGGAGCAGGGTGGTCGCTCATGCGGACCTACGGTAACGGAGCAGGATCATGCCGTCGGTGCCGGCATCGTGCGGGAGCACCCGCCACCCGTCACCGAACGGTCGCCACTCACCCTCGGGTCGATCCGTGATCGGTTCGAAGCCCTCCGGCACCGGGTGGGCGGACGACTCGGCGCCGAGCAGCGTGCACACGCTGTAGACCAGGGTGCCCCCCGGAGCGACGAGCGGCGCACTCGCCGCGATGATCGCTCGCTGCAACACCGCGAGTTCGTCGACGTCGGTGGGACGAATTCGCCAGCGGGCATCCGGCCGCCGGCGCAGCGTGCCGAGCCCGCTGCACGGTGCGTCGATGAGGACGTGTTGGAACGACGACGCAGCGAAAGGCGGCGCCGTACCATCCGCGACCAGCGGCAACACGCCACTGGCATCGAGCTGCCGGGCGTTCTCGACGACCAGACCGACGCGCTGCGGCTGCAGGTCGGCGGCAACGACCACGGCTCCCCTCGACGCGATGCCGGTGGCCTTGCCACCTGGAGCGGCGCACACGTCGAGGACGAGGTCGCCCGGGTGCGACAGCACCGCCGCCGACACCCACTGGGAGCCGAGATCCTGCACGTACCCGTCGTCGCGGGTGGTCGCCGCAGGCGCCTCGTTCATCGCCTCGAGCGTGGCCATCGCATCGTCGCGGCCGAGTTCGGCGGTGAGGCGGTCGACGATCCAGTCGGGGTAACTGAGGCGAACCGCGTCGGACGGCCACGTCATGGGAGTGGTGGACACGCGACGCAGAATCGCATTGACGAAACCGCGCACACGCTTCGGGGCGAGCTCGACCGTCTCGCCGACGGCAGCGTGGGCCGAAACGCCCATGAAGTGCAGTTGATACGCACCGAGGCGCAGCAAGGTGCGAATCTCGGGATCGGGCTCGCTGGTCACGAAACGGTCGACGAGCGCGTCGCATGCTCGGCGCATGCGGGTGGTGCCATGCACGAGCTCGGTGACGAACCGTCGATCTCGGTCGTCGAGCCGACTGTGCTGCAACTGCGACGAGGTGACCAGGTTGGCGTAGGCACCGTCCTGGTCGACGCGGCAGAGGCAGTGGTAGGCGACACCGCGAGCCGTGGCGGCGGCTCGAGGCGGCTGGACGGGACGGCGGCCGCTCATACGAACGTCTCACCAGGCTCAGGACGCGCGCCGCGAGCGAAGTCGGCGAACGACATCGGCCCCTTGCCCTCGGGCTGCACCGTCACCAGGCGAAGGCCGGGCGTCGCGAGCAGCACCTGCTGCAGCGGGTCGTCGGCGCCGACCTGGTCGACCGCGGCCGCCAGCACTTTCACCCGCTTGTCGCGGAACGTCGTCCACGCGCCGCCGAGCCGCACGAGCCGATCGATCTCGGTCGCCTCGCGGGTCCAGTCGATCCGCAGCTCGTCGGACCGGATCTTCGCCGCGTACACCGGTTCACCACGTTGCGCGACCGGCGTCGGCAGCGTCTGCGACAGCATCCGCACCAGTTGCTCGGTTCCGACACGGACGAGTTCGGCCCGAAGCGACGCACCTGTGGCGTGCGCCTCGATGGGAACCCGGACGGTGTCGAAGATCGGCCCTGTGTCGAGCCCTTCCTCCAGCTGCATGAGGCAGACGCCGGTCTCGACGTCGCCGGCCAGCAACGCACGTTCCACCGGGGCAGCACCCCGCCAACGCGGCAACAGCGAGAAATGGAGGTTCACCATCGGCACCTCGGCCAGCACGTGGGGTTCGATCAGCCGTCCGAAGGCCACCACCACTCCGAGCTCGACGCCCGTACCGAGCACGTCGTCGACGTCGTGCCCAACGGGTAGCCCGAGCTCGAGTGCTGCCGCTTTGACGGGGCTGGGGCTGAACTCGCCGCCGCGCCCGCGACGCTTGTCGACACGGGAGACCACGAGCGCCACGTCGTGCCCGGCATCGATCAGTGCACGCAGCGGGGGTACCGCCATCTCGGGTGTGCCGAAGTAGGCGAGTTTCACTTCAAGCGCAGGCGACGACGCTGCGCGGGCTGCGGGGTCTCCTGCAGCCGGCGCCACTCGGCGAGGGCTTCCTTGCGCTGGTCGGGCGACATGCGATCGAACATCAACACGCCGTTCAGGTGGTCGATCTCGTGTTGGAACATGCGACCCATGAGCTCGTCCGCTTCGATCTCGATCTCGTCACCATCGACCGTGAAGCCGCGCACGAGAACCTGGTTCGGCCGAAGGATGTCGACGTACAGGTCGGGGATGCTGAGGCAGCCCTCGCTGTACACGAACTCGCCGTCGCTCTCGACGACCGTCGGGTTGATGATGGCCATCGGCTGTTCGTCGATGTCCCACACGACGATCTGCTTCTGCACGCCGATCTGCGGTGCCGCCAACGCGATGCCGGAGTCGGACTCGTACAAGGTGTCGAACATGTCGTCGACCAGACGCGCGATCTTGCCATCGATCTCGGTGACCGTCGAGGCCTTGGTCTTCAGGACCGGATCGCCGAAGGTGCGAATCTGCTGCGCCATGCCTGCAAGGCTAGCGAGCGATGCCCGTGCCCGGTTCCCACTACTTCGACGAAGAACCCACGACCGAGTCCGCTCCCCGAGAGGTTCAGTTGTTGCTGCCTGATGCACAGTTCGCGCTGCGCACCGATCGGGGCGTGTTCGGCTACGACCGGATCGATTCCGGCACGAAGTTGTTGCTCGTGAAGGCCCCTGCGCCGGCCCCGCGGGGTGACCTGCTCGACATCGGTTGCGGGACCGGTGCCATCGCCCTCACCATGGCGAGCCGCTCCCCCGCAGCAACCGTGTGGGCGGTCGACGTGAACGAGCGGGCCCGCGACCTGTGCCGGGGCAATGCCGAGCGGAATGGACTCACGAACGTGCGAGTGTGTGCGCCTGACGACGTGCCGGCCACGATGCGGTTCGCCAGCGTGTGGAGCAACCCGGCGATCCGAATCGGCAAGCCCGCGCTGCACGCCATGCTCCTTCGCTGGTTCGGACGCCTCGCACCGCAGGGCAGCGCGCTCCTGGTCGTCCACAAGCACCTCGGCAGCGACTCGCTGCAGACCTGGCTGGGCGCCCAGGGGTACCCCACCGCGCGGTTGGCGTCGTCTGCCGGATATCGCATCCTGCGCAGCGAACGCGCCGACTGACCGAGGCCATCTGCCGTCACGCGCGGGGAGGGTCCACCTCGACCCGGAGGCGACTGCCCTTGGGCCGCGGCGTGTCGGCCAACGCCGCGCCGAGCTCGTCCCACGTGTCCGCTCGGACGAGCACGCCCTTGGGGGTCGGGGCGAACTCGAGCCCCGTGGCGAGCGCGAACACTTCGGCGTCGGTACCCTCGATCGCGCCCAACGCCCTGAACGGCGGGAGGCCCAACAGCTCGCGTCGGGCGGTCTCGGTGGGCGTCACCCGCTGCGGCTCGGCGAGCTGCACTGCGGCCAGCACCTCGTGATGCGGTTCGAAGGTCTGCACCATCACCCGGCCGCCACGGCCGCGCGGGCCGACCAGGCGTCCCGCCCTCACCAGCAGCGCGAGCGCGTGCTCGGTGGCCCGGTAGCGAGGAGCGAGCAACTCGGCGTCGAAGTCGAGGAACGCGACCACGTCGACGCTGCGGACGCGGTGCAGTACCGCCTCCGTACCGACGAACACGTCGGCGTCGGGAAGGTCGCCACTGTCGCCCGTGACCGCGACCACCGGGCGGTTCGCAGCGGCCTCGAGTTCCTCGCGCAATCGGGTGACGCCCGGCTTCACCAGCGCCATCGCACTCGACCCGCACACCAGGCACACCTGGGGCCGCTCCGTTCCGCAGCGGGCACACGTGAGCAGCCCCCGATCGTTCTGCCCGACCGACGCGGCGCACCGCTCGCAGCGCTGCAGCGACTTGCACGACCGACACGCGACCAGGCGGGCCCGGCCCGTGGTGTTGATGACGCACACGACCCGCCGCGAGCGGTCGCGAAGCTGCACGATCAGCTGCGAGGTGATCAGCGACCGCTTCCACGGCTCTTCGTCGGTGCGGTCGACCACGTCGACGAACGGCCACCCGTTCACGGCTTCCGAGGCGGTGGGGCCCTGCACCCGGTCGCCGGCCCACTGCAACGCTGTGATGGTGGGACATGGCGAGACGAGCACACATGCGGCTCCAGCACGTCTGGCCCGTTCGACCGCCACGTCGCGAGCGTGCCACGTGGGGGTGCGCTCCTCCTGGAGGCCCTCGTCGTGCTCGTCGAGCACGACGATGCTGCGCAGGTCCGGACACGGGGCCCAGACGGCGGTACGCGTGCCGACCACCACGTCGACCCCGGCGGCTGCCTGCGCCCACTCGTCGGGCAGCAGGGCGACGCGCAGCCCCTGTTTGCGAAGCCGGTTGGCGATGGCCCGAGTCGCTGCGGGCGTGGGGTGCACGACGATGACCGGACCGCACTGGGCCACGTCGACGACCAGCGGCAGCGGGTCGGTGAGCGGGGTGATCCGGCGCACCCCACTCGACAGGGCCGCCGCATCGTTCGCCGGGCTCCCGATGGCGGGCACCGAGCGTTGTGGCCGAGGCAGCAGCGTCACCATCGTCGGGGGTTGCGCGGCCACCAGGAACGGGCGAACACGCGGAGCCCCCCATCGCACGGCCGCCCAACGGGCGAGTTCGACCACCTCGGCCGAAGGGCCGATGGACGACACCTTGGCGATCGGGACCAACTTCTCGAGCGGCACCAACGGGTCCGGCGCACCGAGCGACACCACCCATCCACCGACTCGACGGCCGTGCAGGGGCACCCGCACCAACGTCCCGACGGCCACGCGATCGCGCAGCACGTCGGGGACGAGGTAGTCGAACTGCTTGTCGAGCCCGGTGACGTCGGGGATGACCCGGGCCACCAGGACGAGCCCTTCCGGGGCGAGGACGGCGTCGCCCGTCTGGGTCACACGCCGACGGCGTGCATGAAGGACTCGAGCCGGCTGAGGTGCTCCCAGGTGAAGTCGGGAAGCTCGCGGCCGAAGTGACCGTACGCAGCGGTCTGCTGATAGATCGGGCGCTTCAGGTCCAGGTCGCGCACGATCGCGGCGGGGCGGAGGTCGAAGATCTCGCGCACGGCGTCGACGATCTTGGAGTTCTCGACCGTCTCGGTCCCGAAGGTCTCGACGAGGATGCTCACCGGGTGTGCCATGCCGATGGCGTACGCCACCTGCACCTCACAACGCTGTGCCGCACCACTGGCGACGACGTGCTTGGCGACCCAGCGGGCCGCGTACGCGGCAGAACGGTCCACCTTGCTCGGATCCTTGCCACTGAACGCGCCGCCACCGTGGCGGCCCATTCCACCGTAGGTGTCGACGATGATCTTGCGGCCGGTGAGACCGGTGTCGCCGTGCGGCCCACCGATGACGAACTTGCCGGTCGGGTTGATGTGGACCTCGTAGCCATCGCCCGCGAACTGCTCGGGCACGACGGGAAGGATGACCTGCTCGATGAGATCGGGGCGGATGACGGTGTCGCGATCGATGCCGTCCTGGTGCTGGGTGCTGATGAGCACGTGCGAAATGCGCACCGGCTTGCCGTTCTCGTACTCGAGGGTCACCTGCGTCTTGCCATCGGGGCGCAGATAGGGCAGCACGCCGGCCTTGCGCACCTCGGTGAGGCGCTCGCTGAGGCGATGCGCCAGCCAGATGGGCATGGGCATCAGATCGGGCGTGTCGTCGCACGCGTACCCGAACATCATGCCCTGGTCGCCGGCACCCTGGGTCTCGAGGTAGTCCTCGCCGATGCCCACGGTGCGGGCCTCTTCGCTCTTGTCGACACCCTGGGCGATGTCGGGACTCTGCTCGTCGATGCTGACGATGACGCCACAGGTGTTGCCGTCGAACCCGTAGAGCGCGTTGTCGTAGCCGATACCGTTGATGACCGAACGGGCCAGCTTCGGAATGTCGACGTAGGCCTCCGTGGTGATCTCACCGGCCACGACGCACAGACCGGTCGTGAGGAGCGTCTCGCAGGCGACTCGCCCATGCGGGTCTTCCTTCAGGATGGCGTCGAGCACAGCGTCGCTGACCTGGTCGGCCATCTTGTCGGGGTGACCCTCGGTCACGC
>JANMFL010000021.1:0-9218 GCA_031377945.1 Acidimicrobiaceae bacterium
GGTGGTGCCGTGGGAGGCCGAGTGGGAACGTCTGCGCGACCTGGTGCCGGCGCTCGCCGCGCTGGGGGTGCCGATGAGCGTCGACACGTGGCGACCCGAGGTGCTGCGCCACGCCCTGCAGGCCGGCGCCACGGTCATCAACGCTGCCGACGGCATGCAGGCCGACGCGATGTGGGAGGTGGCCGTCGATTTCGATGTGCCGATCGTGGTGCCGTTCCTGAGCGGACCCAACCCGCGCGCCATGGAGATGGTGGACCGCGACCCGGTCGAGGCCATCATCGAGTTCTTCGACGCACGACTTCACGACGCCGACCGCTACGGGCTGCGTCACCGGTGCGTCCTCGACCCGGGCACCGGGTTCGCGCCGTCGAACTGGCCGTGGGACGAGCGGTACGTCTATCAGAAGCGGGTGTACAGCAACCTCGACGCGCTGCGTGTCTTCGATCTGCCGCTGTACATCGCACTGCCCTGGAAGGAGACCGTGCAGCACGACGAACTGCTCGAGATCGTCGTCAAGGCGCGGCCGGAGTTCGGGCGTGTGCACTACCCCGCGAAGGTGCGCGACTTCGAGCGCCGCCTGCTCGGCGACTGACCCACAGCACATGTTCAGACCGCCAACGGACCGCGCACGTGGATCTCGCTGGGCGGCAGCGCCGCCTGCCAGTCGGCGGGGCACCGCTCGGGTGCGATCTCACTGAGGGGAGTGAGCACGAAGCGGCGCTCGTTGATGCGCGGGTGCGGCACGGTGAGCTTCTCGCTGGTGATGTGGACGTCGTCGTAGAAGAGCACATCGACGTCGAGCGTGCGCGGTCCCCAGTGGACGATGCGCTGACGCAACGCGTTGGCCTCGATGCGTTGGCAGCGTCGGATGAAGGCGTACGGATCGAGCGATGTCTGCACCTTCACGACCATGTTCAGATACGCGTCCTGGCCATCGGGTCCACCGACGGGTTCGGTCTCGTAGACCTGGCTGAGGGCCACGACGTTGCCGAGTTCACCCACGGCGAATCGCAGATAGCCCTCGCGGTCGCCGAGATTCGAGCCGAGGGCAACGATCACCTCGTGGTCCTCGAGCGGCGGCGCAGCGGCCTCGGCGCGGGTACGGGTGACGCACACCGACGTGCTCTCGACCGGCTCGGGTACGGGCGGGCGCAGCTTGGTGACCTTCACCTCGACCAGTTCGACGAGGTCGAACTCGAGGACGACGTCGGCCACCTTGGCGGCAAGACGCTCGAGCAGGATGTCCTTCGAGTCGCGTGCCATCTCGACGACGCGCTCGCACACCAGGCCGTAGTGGACCGTGTCGTTCAGTTCGTCGCTGCGTCCGGCGTTGTGCAGGTCGACACCGATGGACAGATCGATTCGCAGGGGCTGGGCGATCTCTCGCTCGTGGGGCAGCGCACCGATGATGGTGAGCACCCGCAGGTCTTCGATGAGGATGCGATCCATGACGGACCTCCTTGTGGGACTCCGGTCAAGTTATCCCCCTACAGTCGAGTCATGGCCAACTATGCCGAAGACTTTCCCTCGCTGTCGTTCGACGTTCCGTCACCCGGCGTGCTGCGCATCACCCTCGACGCGCCCGGCCTGAATGCCGTCTCTCCCGAGTGCCACCAGCACCTCGCCGACGTGTGGTTGGCCGTCGATCGCGACCCCGAGGTGCGAGTCGCGATCATCCAGGGTGCGGGCAAGGCGTTCAGCGCCGGCGGCAGCTTCGAACTGCTCGACGAGCTCACCAACGACTACGCCGCTCGCACGCGGGCGCTCCGCGAAGCTCGCGACATCGTGATGAACGTCGTCAACTGTTCGAAGCCCATCGTGTCGGCCATTCACGGACCGGCGGTCGGCGCCGGCCTGGTGTGCGCGCTGTTGGCCGACGTGTCGGTGGCCTCGCGGACCGCACGGATCATCGACGGCCACACTCGCCTCGGCGTCGCGGCGGGCGACCACGCCGCCATCTGCTGGCCCCTGCTGTGCGGGATGGCCAAGGCGAAGTACTACCTGCTCACCTGCGACACGTTGACGGGCGAGGAGGCCGAGCGAATCGGCCTGGTGTCGCTGTGCGTCGACGACGACCAGGTGCAGACACGGGCGCTCGAGGTGGCGGTGCAGTTGGCCGGCATGTCGCAGTCGGCCATCCGGTGGACCAAGCACACCCAGAACCACTGGTACCGCCAGGCCGGCCCGATCTTCGACGCCAGCCTCGCCTACGAGTTCTTCGGTTTCGGCGGGCCCGACGCCGCCGAGGGCCTGGCCAGCCACCGCGAGAAGCGCCCCCCGCACTTCACCGGCCCCACCAGCGAATAGCGCGCCAGAACGGCGAAACCGAGGCTTTCCTGCACCAGCGGAACTCTGCACCACAACCAGCTCACTTCGCCACTGTCTTCCCCAGTCGACAGGTGATCGGACGATGAGGGCGGCCAATGCGCGCTCTCGACCGGTATGTCAACCCGCCCATATCGGCAGCTCTGAGTGCTACTCCGCTCGTTCAATGTCGCGGCGAATCGACCGAAACGGTCGGATTTGCGCGACATGAGCGAGGCGGCAGACGCGGCCTGCGGAGATGCCCCGGTAGCGCAGAATGCCCTGATGGTTCTCTTGCTGACTCCGAGGTGGATGCCAAAAGGAACGCCGTCGCGATCTGCCTGGCTCAGCTTGGCGACGCCAACGCGATGGGCAACGCCGGCTCGCCGCCGCCCCCTCGTGCCAATCAACCCCCGGGGGTCAACTGGCGCCATCGGATTCCGGGAACAGAAAAGGCCCAGGTCGCTTGACCTGGGCCTTTAGGGGTGGAGCTGAGGGGAATTGAACCCCTGACCTCTTCATTGCGAACGAAGCGCTCTGCCAACTGAGCTACAGCCCCTGGTTGAGTTCGCGAGTGTAGCGGTGAACCCGCCGTGCTACTCAGGTGAGGGCTACTCAGGTGAGGGCGACTCAGGCGGCGTGGAACCAGGTCGTCTCGCCGTACTGGCGATCCTGCTCGAGCGCCCGGATCTGGGCCAGCTTGTAGCAGTAGCCGCACAACGCGACGAACGACAGCCCGAATGCCCACACCATGGCCGAGGCGTGCGTGGTGGCGGCGAGGAAGCCGGTGACACCGACGGTGACGACCAGACCGAACAGCACGTTGGCACGCCGACGACGGACGAGCTCGCGCTGGCTGACCTTGTGCAGGTGCATCTGGCGGTGGTGCAGGTGGCCTTCGGCGACGTCGCGCTGCAGCGTGGCCTGCTGCATGGGCGCATGTGCGGCCGGTGCGGTGGCGGTCCGACGCACCTGGCCGGGGTTGCCGTGGGTGCGATGCGCCTGCGGCGACTGGGTGAGCGGACGAGCCATGCCCCGCATCGGCACCATCGTGCGGGTGGGCACGGCGCGCTGCAGGGTGGAGAGCTGACGACGGAAGTCGGTCACGGACGAGTTGGGCCGGTTCTCGGTCCGCGAACGCAGAAGCGGCGGGATGATGACGGCGGCCCAGACGGCGGCGACGGCGAGCAGGACGACGGGCTGCATTACTGGGCCTCCTGCGGTGCTGAATGGTGATGGATCATGTTCTGAATTCCGGTCCCTCTCGGGGCGCAGTTCATTACGGTTCTACTACATTCGTAACGGACGGCGCAATGTTAGCGGGTCGGCGGTACGTACCGCTCCGCCCTCCGGTTTTCTCCCAGAGGGCCAGTTCGCCGATGACCATGGCTCGGTCGGCCGATTTGCACATGTCGTAGATGGTGAGCGCGGCGACGGCGCAGGCGTGCAGCGCCTCCATCTCGACTCCGGTGCGATCGACGGTGTCGACCTGCACCTCGACCTCGATGAAGTCGTCGCCGATCTCGAAGTTGACCGACACCGACCCCACGAGCAGGGGATGACACAACGGAATCATGTCGCTGGTGCGCTTGGCGGCCTGGATCGCGGCGACCCTGGCCACCGCGAGGACGTCGCCCTTCTTGACCTCGCGGTTGGCGATGGCCGCGGTGGTCTCGGGTTGCATGAAGACCCTGCCGCGGGCGACCGCCCGACGATGGGTGGGGTCCTTGGGGGTCACGTCGACCATGCGGGCGCGACCCATGGGGTCGAGGTGCGTGAAAGTCAGGTCACTCATCCGTCACAGGACTGTAGTACGTCGGCGCCCAGTGTGTCGGCAGGGCGACGTTCAGGTGTCCGGTGGATGACGGACGGCATCACCGCGGGACGGTGCAACCCTGGATCGTCGCGCCGGTGACCAACGCCCCGGCCACCGTCAACGACACACGACAGGTCATCCACACATCGCTGCCCACGTTGGCCGCCACCGTGATGTCGCCCGGCTTCAGTGCTCCGTTCTCCGCCGCGACGATCGGGACGATGTTGGTGCTGTTCGCCTTGATCTTCAGCACCCGCACGGTGAGCCCGAGTGTGGTCAGTGAGGTCGACGTGTTCGGCAACGCGACGTCGATCATGGCCTTCGGGAGGTACACCTCACCGTCGAGGACGATCTCGTTGCCGCTACCGGTGCTGAACAGCGCCGCGCACCCGTTCGGCGCGATCACGCAGCCCGACTGGGCGCTGACCTTGTTGGCCACGACCGAGTAGCTCGGGACGACGCCGTCGAGTTGGATGGACCGCGCCTGGTTCGGTGAACTTCCCGAGGTGGCCACGACTCGAACCGTCAGGTTCGCCGGGGTGGTGGTGGGGAGGCCAGCGCACGTGAGGTTGACGGTCACCTTGGACACCGACGAAGGGAAGGTGCCGGTCACAGCAGCGCAGAGCGTGGTGCCCGACGAGTTGAGGACGCTGACAGCGAAGGTCGCGGCACGGTTCGACGATCCGTACACGTCGACGGTCAACGGAGTCGTGCTCGACGGGATCGCCTTGGTGCCGTTGAAGCCCTTGATGTCCAGGTTGTTCGTCGTGGCGTTGGCGGCGACCGAAGCAGTCGCATAGCTGCTGTTCACCGTCTGGGCTCGCGAGACGTTGCTCCACGCCGTTCCCGATCCGCTCGTGGCCGGCACGGTGGTCGTGGCGAAGGTGTCACTTGCTGCTGCGGTGCCGACGAAGTCGGCCTTCGCGCCGTAGAGCGGAAGCTCGACCGATGGGCCCCCGGCTTGGGCGACCGCCTTGCCACACACCTCGAGCGATGGCGTCGACCCCTGCATCGCGATGGTGCTGGTCCCCCCGAGCACAATGGTCACTCCACCGCTGCCCTGCGTGCACGCCTGCCCGACCGGCTGCGTCTTGATGTTGCCGACAAGCGTCCCCGCCACGACGCGTTCGGTGACGACCCAGTTGACGTTCTCGAGCGCGTGATAGCCGGCGGCGAGATTCACATAGGCGCACGTGCCGATCGCCGCATCGAGCGTCGCCTGCGTCCACTTGCCCTCGGTGAGTGTCGCGATGTCGGTGCCCGTGTTGCAGGATCCACCGCCCAGCTTCGTCGGGTCGAAGCCCGTCAAGGTGTAGCCCGGGTCGGCGGCAGGAGCAGCCGACACGGTGCAGCCCGCGAGCAGCACCCCGGCGACGTAGACGTTGCGGTTGCACCCACCGACGGCCTTCACCTGCCCGCCGACGACGTCGAGACGGCTGTTGTTGGCGACGTCGATGGCCGAGTTCGCCGACACGTTGCCGTTCACCTGGATGCCCACCTTGCCGTCGATGACGACGCCCGTCTCGCTGCCGACGGCCAGCGTCTGCAGGCCCCAGGACGAGCCCCCTCCCGAAGGCGTCAGCGAGGCTCCCCCCTGCGGGCAGACCTGCGTCGTGACCTTCATGTCGCGGACGGTGCCGAACTCGCGGGCCGGCGCACACGTCGGGTTCGTCGCCGAACTGCCCTCGGAAGGGTTGTTGCGGACGTAGTTGACGGCCGCCTTGATGGCTGCGTCCGCGGCGTACAGCTTGTCGCGAGCCGGCGCGTACGCCGTGCTCTGGGCGCGAATGGTCGCCGAGGCGTAGCCCAGTCCCGCGGCCATGGCCACGCCGATGACGGTGACGAACACGATGGCCATGATCAGCGCAGAGCCCTGATCGCGTTCTGGGGTGTGGTGTGCGCTCATGAGGTGGCTCCTCGGCGGGTGACGGCGAGGGTCCAGCTCGCTTCGGCCACGTCGTGTGCAGCGGCGGACGTGAACGTCACCGAGATCTTGTTCGCCGTACACGACACCGCGCAGGTGGCGGGCGCGAAGGCGCTGATACCGGTGGCGATGACGCGCTGCGAGGTCTGGGTGCCGCTCAGGCACGTCCTGCGGAGAAGGTCGGTACCCGACAGCTCCCACGCGACCACGACGTCCTTCGTCGCCTTCGTGGCGTCGGACCGCGACGAGAACTTCAGCGTCGCCGACCCGCACGTTGCGTCCGAACCCTTCACCGTGACCGGGCCCTCGGCGGACAGGATGTCGCCCGTGAGGTAGCGGGTCACGGCCATCTCCGACATGCTCTGGTCGAGGCGAACGCTGCTGTTGGTCGTGGTCTTGATGCCGAAGTACAACGCGCCGGCGATCGCGCTGCCGATGATGCCCAACAGCACGACGGCGATGATCATCTCGACCAGCGTGGTGCCGCGGTCGCGCTCACAGCACTGCACGCTCATCGCGACTTCCCGATCTGCAGGGTGCCCGACTCGCCTCGTGGCGCCGCCAGGATGATGGTGATCTGCTGGAGGCCGAGATCCGTGGCGCACGTGCTGCCGAAGCCCGCCGGCAACTTGCCGTCCCAGTAGGTCACGGTGATCGACGCGGTGAGGCCGGTCGGCTGCGTGGCCGCGCTGTAACTCGATGCGGTCGCGCACGCGACGTAGGGCTGCTCGAGGATCCGCTCGGCGTAGCTGCGGAGCTCGACGTCGATGGTCGCGTTCGCCTGTTGTGTGGCCTGGATCTTGAAGTAGAGGCCCAGCCCACCGAACACAGCGCCGAACGCAGTGGCCATGAGGACGACAGCGACGAGCAGCTCGATCAGGGTGACACCGTGATCGCCGCTGCGTGGCGTGCGCATGGCTACTTCACTCCTCCGGAACCGAGCGAGCCGTACATGGCCTGCACGAGTGAAATGGCGACGAACCCGACGATGAGGCCCACGAAGATGATGATCGCCGGCTCGAAGTAGGTGGTCAGCCGCTTCAGCTTGTACTCCAGTTCGCGGCCGTAGAAGTTGGCGGCGTTCTCGAGTTGCTCGGCGAGCGTGCCCGATGCTTCTCCGACGGCGATCATCTGCAGGGCGGCGTCGGGGAACAGGTCGATACTGGCGAGCGGCTCCGCCAGTCCCTCGCCCGCCAGCACCGCTTCCTGCACGGGGATGAGCTTCTCCTCGAACACCGAGTTGTCGGCGCTCTGCACCGCTGCGGTCATCGCGTCGGCGACCGGAACGCCCGCCTTCCACAGGGTCGAGAGAATCCGGCAGATGCGTTCGACGCTCGCGTAGAGCGCGATGTCACGAACCAGGGGGATCCGCAGGATGGCGCGATCCTTGAACCGACGACCCTTGGTCGAGCGCTTCATCCACACCATGAGGCCGATGAAACCGGCGAGCAGCAGCACGTAGACCCACCAGTAGTTGCTGGAGAACTCGGCGAAGTTGATCATGATCTTCGTCGTCAGCGGGAGTTCGGTTCCGAACGACTTGAACAGGTCGACGAACTTCGGCAGCACGAACACCGTCAGGATCACCACGGAGACGACCGACATGCCCATGATCACCATCGGATACGCGAGCGCTGACTTGACCCGCGCCTTCGCTTCGAGCTCACGCTCCATGTAGCCGCCCAATTGTTCGAGCGCCTCGTCGAGCCGGCCGGTCAGACTGGCCGAACGGACGACACCGACGTAGTAGCGGGGCAGCACGTTGTGGTGTTCCGCCAACGCATCTTCGAACGGCATGCCTTCACGCACGTCGTCACGAATCTGCTCCAGCATCTTCGTCAGCGACGGGTTGCTCGTGTTTCTCGCGATCAGGTCCAGCCCGTCGATGATGCTCAGGCCCGCTCCGAGGAACGACGACATCTGATTGGTGAAGTGGAGGATCTCCATCGGCTTGATGCGCTGTTTGGTCAGCGCCAGATCACGTCGAAGCAACGGCTCCTTGAGCTCCATGGTCTGCACCGCGAGGTTGGCGAGCAACAACTTCTTCCGTGCATCCACCTCGTCCAACGCCTCGATGAACCGTTTGGTCGTCGCGCCCTGCACGTCGACCGCGACATATTGGAACCTCGGCATCACATCACCACCACGGTACGAAGGACTTCGGTCAGGGTGGTCGTGCCGGCGATCGCGAGGTCCACCGCGCACCTGGCCATCGTGCGCATGCCGTCCTGCTCGGCGGCGCGACGCACATCGGTCTGGCTGGCGTGCTCGACCATCAGCCGACGGATGGTGTCATTGACCGCAAGGACCTCGTAGACACCCACTCGCTCGAAGAACCCGGTGTCGCGGCAGAAGTTGCAGCCCCGACCCTTCATGAACTTCGCGTCGGCCGGCAGGCCGCCCACGACCTTCTCGAGGAAGGCCGTCTCCTCGACCGCTGGCGTGTACTGCTCGGCACAACGCGGGCAGTTGCGGCGGACCAACCGCTGGCCGACGACGCCGGTGAGCGACGACGCGAGCAGGAAGGGCTCGATGCCCATGTCGAGGAAGCGGTGCAGCGCTGCGGCGGCATCGGTCGCGTGCAGCGACGACATGACGAAGTGACCGGTCAGCGCGGCCTGCACGGCGATCCGGGCGGTCTCGACGTCGCGGATCTCGCCGACGAGGATGGTGTCGGGGTCCTGTCGCAGCAACGCACGGAGGCCGGTCGCGAACGTCAGGCCGGCAGCCTCGTGGATCTGGATCTGACTGATGCGCGGGATGACGTACTCGACGGGGTCCTCGATGGTGGCCACCTTGAGCGTCGGGTCGTTGACCGCGGCGAGCGTTGCGTACAGGGTCGTCGTCTTGCCGGAACCGGTGGGTCCTGCGCACACGACGAGGCCGAACGGAAGGCGGATCAAGTCGCGGTAGCGCGCCTTGGCATCCATCGGCATTCCCAGGCGCGACAACTCGTACAGGCTGCGGCGCTTGTCGAGCAGACGGAGCACCACCATCTCGCCGAAGACGGTGGGCGACGTGGCGACGCGGATGTCGATCTCGCGACCGAGGGTCTCTGTGGTGAAGTTGCCGTCCTGCGGGCGACGCCGCTCGACGATGTTCAGGTTGGCGATGACCTTGATGCGCGAGAGCAGCGGCTGTCCCATGCTCACCGGCAGGGTCATGATCTCGTGG
>JANMFL010000108.1:0-12941 GCA_031377945.1 Acidimicrobiaceae bacterium
GAACGTGAAGCCGCGAACCGTGTCGTCGGCGGAGCACAGGTTCGTCACCTGCAGGAACGCCTTGCCGTAGGTGTCGCGCGACTCGAGGGGCCGGTGATGCCCGGTGGCCCGTCGTACCGCCGACTCGATGCCGGGTCGGAACGACTCGACCTCGTCGGGCGTCGCGAGGCCGCGCACCACGGTGTGACCGTCCCGAGCGAACTGTTCGACCTGCGCGGGCGGCACGGTGATCGTGCCTCGCATGGTGGGGCTGGCCGCGGCGTTCATCGTGCGAGTCTATGAATCGGGCGTTGCCGTGTCCGGCCGTGACCTGCCCTCGCTCGAACGGGTACGGTGGCAGCGACTCGAGTCCGCAGAGGACGCGAACGATCCCAGAAGGATGAACTGTCGTGAGCAGCTACGCAGTGGTGAACCCGGCCACCGGTGAGACCGTCCAGACGTACCCGACCATCACCGACCAGGCACTGGTCGCGGCCATCGACGGCGCGAACGAAACGTACCGCTCCTGGTCGCGGCGCACCACGGTCGCCGAGCGCGCCACGCTGATCGCTCGCGTGGCCGAGCTGCACAACGAGCGCCAGGACGAGCTGGCCGCGATCATTGCTCGCGAGATGGGCAAGCCCATCGGCGACGCGCTCGGCGAGATCGGTTTCAGCGCCGCGATCTACCAGTTCTACGCCGACAACGCCGACGAGTTCCTCGCCGACGAGCCGATCACCCTGATGGGTGGCGAGGGCACGGCCATCGTGCGCAAGAGCGCCCTGGGCGTGCTGCTCGGCATCATGCCGTGGAACTTCCCCTACTACCAGGTGGCACGCTTCGCCGGCCCGAACCTCATCATCGGCAACCCGGTGCTGCTCAAGCACGCGCCGCAGTGCCCCGAGTCGGCCGCCGCCATCGAGCAGATCTACCTCGACGCCGGTTTCCCCGTCGGCGCGTACACGAACATCTACGCCACCAACGAGCAGGTCGCCGACATCATCGCCAACCCGATCGTGCAGGGCGTGTCGCTCACCGGTTCCGAGCGCGCCGGCGCGGCTGTTGCCGAGATCGCCGGCCGTCACCTGAAGAAGGTGGTGCTCGAACTGGGCGGTTCCGACCCGTTCATCCTGCTGTCCACCGACGACCTCGACGCCACCGTGCAGTCTGCTGTCGTCGCCCGCGTCGACAACTGCGGACAAGCGTGCAACGCAGCCAAGCGCTTCATCGTCATGGACCACCTCTACGACGAGTTCGTCGAGAAGTTCACGTCGGCCATCCTGGCCACGAAGGTGGGCAACCCCACCGACGACGACATCAACATCGGGCCGCTCTCGTCGCTGGGTGCCGCCGAGCGTCTCGCTGCGCAGGTGGATGCTGCGGTGGCCGGCGGCGCGACGCTGGTGTCGGCCGGTGAGCGCTCGGGTTCGTTCTTCCCGCCCGGTGTGCTCACCAACGTCACCCGCGACAACCCCTCGTTCTACGAAGAGCTGTTCGGCCCGGTGGCGATGATCCACAAGGTGAGCAGCGAGGCCGAAGCCATCGACCTGGCCAACGACACGCCGTTCGGTCTGGGCTCGTACCTGTTCACCACCGATGCCGAGCAGGCCGCCCGTGTCGCCGACGCCATCCAGGCCGGCATGGTGTACGTGAACATCGTCGGCGCCGACAGCCCCGAGCTGCCGTTCGGCGGTGTGAAGCGCTCGGGTTCGGGCCGCGAGCTCGGCCGGTGGGGCGCCGACGAGTTCGTCAACAAGAAGCTCATCCGCGTCGGCGGCTGACGCCGGAAGCGTTGGCCGAACGATGCCGCGGGTATCAGCGCGCCAGCGGTGACGACGTCGTCGGAGGTTCCAGGACCTCGCGATCCGGTCGGGCGAGCAACTCGCCGATGAGTGCCGGTTCGTAGCGACGCTGGACGGTGACACCGTAGAAGTTCTCGTACAGGTCGGGCACCACCGCGAGCTCGACCAGCCGACCGCTGCGCAACTCGTCCTGGGCGACGACCGTCGGCATCAGCGCGACGTTGCCCGAGTCGCGGGCGAGCAATCGCAGCAGGGCCATGTCGTCGACCTCGGCGCGCACGCGGGGGCGAATGCCGAGCTGTTCGCAGCGCAGGTCGAACGTGAGACGCATCTCGTTGTCGCGACCCGGCAGGAGCAAGGGAACGTGCGCGAGGTCGTCCGGAAAGCGGAACGGCTGGGCCGATGGCAGGCCCACCAGGCTGACCGGCTGGCGAGCGATGCGTCGGCAGCGCCACGGGTCGGTGGCGCTCGCGTGCACGCGCTGGTTGCACAGAACGAGGTCGAGCGAGTGCACGCGGAGGCGGGAGAGCAATTCGGGCAGGCTTCCCGAGACGAGCACGAGGTCCACGTCGTCGCGGGCGAGCAACGGCCGGATGAAGTTCTCCTGGAAGTTGCGCGAGGCGGTGGCGACCGCACCGATCCGCAGGACCTGCCGTTCCTCGCGCCGGCCCTCGCGCAACACCTCGACCAGTTCGTTGCCCGACGCGAAGATCGCCTCCGCGTACGAGAGCGCCAGCTGGCCGGCTTCGGTGAGCACGAGCGTGCGGCCGGAACGCTGGAAGAGTGCCAGTCCGAGGTCCGACTCGAGCTGCTTGATCTGCGCCGACAGGGCCGATTGCGAGACGTGCAGCTGTCGTGCTGCCCGGGTGAGGTTGCCCTCCTTGGCGACCGCCCAGAAGTACCGCAGGTGATGGAAGTTGAGTGTGGTCATCGGCCGTTCGAATCGTTCTGTTGAAACGAACGAATCGTATCGGATCAGGTATTGGACGGAACGAATGGGATCGGTGCACGATGACACGGTTTGCAACGCTCAACGCCCAACGCTGAAGGAAGTTCCCTGTGCTCGTCGCCATCGCCCCCACCTGGCCGCTCGCCCTCGCCTTCGCCCCCGCGGTCGTGTTGGCGCTGGCGGCGGTGCTCGCCGGGCGACGTGGCACGCCGGCCTCGCCCTGGCGTTCGGCGCGGATGGCCACGCTCGTGGTCGCCGCGCTGTCGGTCGGTCTCGGGGTGGCACGCATCGTCGGGGGAACGTCGGCCGACGACCTGGTCCGCCTCGATTCCGTCACGGCCGTGATGCTCGTGCTGGTGTCGTTCATCGGCTGGGTGGTCGTGCGGTTCTCGAGCACCTACCTGGCGGGCGACCCCCACGAGGTGCGCTACGCGACGCGGATGCTGGCGACACTGGCCGCCGTCTCGACGGTCGTCGTCGCCAACCACCTCGTGCTCCTGATCGCTGCCTGGGCTGCGACCAGCCTGGCCCTGCACGGACTGCTCACTCATTTCGGTGACCGTCCCGTCGCCGTGGCGGTGGCCCACAAGAAGTTCCTACTGGCGCGGTGCGCCGATGCGTGCATGATCGCCGCCGCGGTTGCGCTCTGGTCGGCCTTCGAGACCTTCCGCATCGACGAGATGGGAGCCGCAGCCACGAGTACGGCGTCGTTGCCGTTCGGCGCTCAGATCGGCATCGCGTTCGTGGGGATCGCGGCGCTGCTGAAGTCGGCACAGTTGCCGTTCCACGGCTGGCTGATCCAGGTGATGGAGGCGCCGACGCCCGTGTCGGCGTTGTTGCACGCCGGCGTGGTGAACCTCGGCGGCTTCGTGCTGCTCAGGTTCGCGCCGGTCGTCGACCAGGCCGTCCCCACCCGGACGTTGCTCGTCGTGGTCGGCGTGTCGACGGCCGTGCTCGCGTCGCTGGTGATGACGACCCGAGTGAGCGTGAAGGTGTCGCTCGCCTGGTCGACCTGCGCGCAGATGGGCTTCATGCTCCTGCAATGCGGCCTGGGCCTGTGGGAGATGGCCTTCGTCCACCTCGTCGCCCACTCGGCGTACAAGGCGCACGCGTTCCTCACCGCGGGCGGCACGGTTCGGCGCACGCAGATCCACCGGATGGCGCCGCGCGCCGATCGACCCGGGCTGCGCGAGATCGTGTTCGGCGTTGTCGTGGCGGGCGTGTGCACCGCAGCGATCGGCATTGCGTGGCAGGCGCTGCCTGGCACCGCAGACCTGTCGGCGACGGTGTGGGTGCTGCTCGGCGTCGTCGCACTGGCCCTTGCACCGCTGGCCGAGCCCATCGCCCGCGGTCGACTCACGCGGTCGATGAGCGGCGTGCTGCTGGTGCCGCTGGTCTACCTGGCACTGCACGAGGGCGCCGCCCGGTTGACGCCGCACGGTGCCGCGGCACCGGTGGCCCTGTTGGTCTTCACCGCAGTCGGCTTCGTCGGTCTGTTCGTCGTGCAGTCGGCGTGCCGGACGCGCCCGGACGGCACGTTGGTGCGCCGCGTCCGACCGTGGATCTACTCGGGGCTGTTCCTCGACGACACCTTCACTCGAGCGGCGTTCGCGGTCTCGCCGCCACCAGCGCCGCACGCCCGGCCGATGCCACTCCCGCGGCCGCAGTCCACGCCGGTGGTGCGAACACGTCGGAGCGCGGTTGACCCCGTCGTCGCCGACTCGCCTCCCGCCGCGCTGCCCGGCGAACCCGCCCTGACCGGTGCCGCACGATCGGATGCCTCATGACCGCCACGCCTGTCATCACGAACGACATCACGCCCGACATGACACCTGACATCACACCCCCGACCCTGGCCATCGCGGCCGCCTGCGAGCGCATCGCCCCCACGTGGCCGCTCGACCAGTTCATCGCCGTCAACCCGTACTGGGGGTGGCGTTCATCGTCCATCGCCGACGCGGCCGGCAGGTTGGGTGTGCTCGCCGGCACCCCGCTCACCATGCCGCGTTCTTGGTTTCGTGACGAGTGGCTGACCGGACGAATCTCGGCCGAACAGATCACGTCGGCTGCCATCGAGTCGGGCGACCCGGCACTGGCCGATCGCGCCCTTTCCCTCCTCGCCGCTGACGTGGCGGAGGACCAGCCACCCCTGCAGCGCATGGCGTTGATCACCGACCTGCGCGACACGGGGGTGGGGCCGGCGCGAGGTCGGACCTGGACCGATCTGGCGCTGCATCAGATCAGTCAGCACTGCGCGTCGCACTTCGACGAGTGGCAGGCCACCTGGTCGCCGAACCGGTCGACCGGCCTCTTCGGCACCTGGCGTGTGGATCCTTCGGTGACGCACGGCTTCTCGTGGGGCCGGGGCAGCGCGTGGGCGCGAGCGCATCTCGAGTCGCTGCCTCCGTCGGCGCCGTCGGCGATCGCGGTCATGCTCGACGACCTTGCGGTGGACCCTGCCGGGCACGAGTCGTACCTGACGGCGCTGCTCGCATCCGTGAACGGATGGGCCGCGTGGTGCGCCTATCGCCGGTGGCAGGCGCGGCTGGCCTCGTCCGACGACGACGAGATCGTCGAACTGCTGGCCGTTCGGCTCGCATGGGAGTGGCTGCTCGTTGCCGATCTCCCCGATGACGCAACCGGTGGAGGGGGTAGGAGCGACATCGTGGAGGGCTGGGCCGCGTCGTGGACCCTCGTCGACGACGCCGCGTCCGAGACCGTCGCCGACCAGCGCATCGACTGGGTGTTGCAGATGGCGGTCGAGCGGACATTCCAGGAGACCATCGCGTCGCGGCTGCCGCATGCGACGCCGTCGCCCTCGTCGCCCACCGTGCAGGCCGCGTTCTGCATCGACGTGCGATCCGAGGTGTTCCGGCGCGCGCTCGAGTCGGCGTCCGACGCAGTGCAGACACGCGGTTTCGCCGGGTTCTTCGGCCTCCCCATCGACTACACACCGGCCGGTACGACGTTGACCCGGCCGCAGTTGCCGGGGCTGCTCGCCCCTGCGTTGCACGTGACCGATGCGGCCGACGCCCGCGCCGCCGAATCGCGTGCGGAGCGCTTGCACGACCACGGCCGCTGGGACGAGTTCCGGCACGACCCGTCATCGGTGTTCAGTTTCGTGGAGTCGATGGGACTGGTCTACGGCGCGAAACTGCTGAAGGACAGCCTGCCGCATCGCGACACCGTCGGCGACTGGGAGGCGGAGGGCCTCGACCGCGAACACCAGCACCCGCGCCCGCATCTCGGCCTGGTCGACGACGACCCGGCGGCCGCGGCAGCGATCGGCCACCGCATCCTCTCCGCGATGGGCCTGCAGCGGGGCACGGCGCCGATCGTCCTGCTGTGTGGTCACGGCAGCACGAGCACCAACAACCCTCATGCGGCGGGTCTCGACTGCGGCGCCTGCGGCGGACAGACCGGCGAGGTGAACGCCCGGGTCCTGGCTGCCCTCCTCAACGCCACAGCGGTTCGACGCGAGATCGCGGCGCTCGGCATCGACATCCCCGAGTCGACCTGGTTCGTCGCCGCGCTGCACGACACGACCACCGATGCCGTCGAGTTGTTCGACACCGACCTCGTCCCGGCCGGCCACCTGGCACAGGTCGACGAGTTGACCGCCACGCTGCGCACGGCGGGGCAACGGGCGCGTGCGGAGCGTGCCGCTGCGCTGGGGTTGGCCTCGCTCGTGGACGACGCCGCTGCGCTCGAGCGGTCGATCCTCGAACGGTCGAACGACTGGTCGCAGGTTCGACCCGAGTGGGGTCTCGCCGGCAACGCCGCCTTCGTGGTCGCGCCTCGCAGTCGCACCCGTCACATCGACCTGCAGGGCAGGGCCTTCCTGCACGACTACGACTGGCGGCTCGACACCGACCTGTCCGTCCTCACCCTGATCATGACCGCACCGATGGTGGTGACGAACTGGATCAACCTGCAGTACTTCGCATCGACCGTCGACAACGTCCGATACGGCAGCGGCGACAAGATGCTGCACAACGTCGTCGGCGGACACATCGGAGTGTTCGAGGGCAACGGTGGCGATCTGCGCATCGGGCTCCCGATGCAGTCACTGCACGACGGTACGACACTTCGGCACCGCCCGCTGCGGCTGTCGGTCTTCATCGAGGCGCCGGCCGAGTCGATCGATGCCGTGATCGAAGCGCATCAGGTGGTGCGCGACCTCGTCGACGGTCAGTGGCTGCACCTGCTGCGCATCGACCCCGAGACGGGAGTCGTCGAGCGTCGCATGCGCCACGGTTGGCACCACTGACACGACGCTGACGGTCGGTACGCCGGCATTCGCCGCGCCGGAGGGTGTCGCGAAATGTGTGAGAGGATTGGGACGGCTCGGGACTCTCAGTAGACGATGAGCAACAACGCCCACGGGAGAGCGGAGATGGCAACCCTCCGAGCCGACACTGCAGCGCTGCTCGAGCAGGTCGGTCCTCTGGTGCGCCGCGCGCTCCTCGCTCGCTTCGGTGCTGAGGCCGGCGGTGAGGCCGCATCCGAGGCCATCGCGTGGGGCTGGGAGCACGGTGAGGTGTTGCAGCAGATCGCCAACCCGGCTGGCTACCTGTATCGAGTGGGGCAGACCGCGGCGAAGCGCGCGCGACGCCGAGCGACGCGTGCCTCGTTCCCGATCGAGCCGGAGTGGCGGGACGCGCCGCAGTTGCCTGGTGACGTGTTCGACGCGCTCTGCCGGTTGCGGACCGATCAGCGCGTCGCTGTGCTGATGGTGCACGGCTACGGGTTCAGCTATGTGGAGACGGCAGGAGTGATGGGTGTGACCGAGGATTCGGTACGGAACCACGTGTATCGAGGGATGCGTCGCCTTCGGGCCGACCTGGAACCGCGACGCGGGGAGGTGCAGTGATGTCGATCACCGTCGAAGAACGTCTGCGTCGAGCGGCGGAACTGCTCGACCACGCGGCCGTGCAGCCGGCATCGGCCCATCTGCGCGACTGGTCGCCGCAGCGTCCGCGTCGCGTCGGGCCACCGGTGTGGGTACGGGCAGCTGCCGTTCTGATGGTGCTCGGTGCGATGGGCGGTGTGGCGTGGATGTCGTCTCGCGACTCGTCGGACCAGAGCGCGTCGGCGCCGAGGACCGCGACACCCGACAACACCGCAGCAGGCTCCACGTCGGGCGGTGCCACCGAGACCACCGCGGCCGCAGTGGAGACGACGTCCGGCGGCAGCGAGACCGTCCCGGCGATCGAAGGGCCTCAGCGGACGTTGCCTCAGTCGGCCGACCTGACGTCCGCGCCCATCACCGTGCAGGCGAGTGGCCCGAGCTCTTGGTACCGCCTGCAGCCCGATCTCGACGTCGCCTGGTACAGCGGCGGACAGGGCGATTCGCAGCTCTGCTTCCGCACGCCGGTCCTCGAGCAGTGCCAGCCGGACCGGTTCGTGCCGGGCGGCTTCATCAGCGTGCGGAGCGCGGGAGGGCACTGGCTCGTCGTCACCATGGACCCGGTGGATCGGCTCGTCGTGACGCTCGAGGATGGCACCCGGCGAACTGTGGTGGTGCAACCCGATCCACAGATCGGCTGGCGGACGGGCCGCGTCGTCGGCAGTTCACCGCTCGACGGGTCGATGACGTTCGACGGCAGCGACGTCGCCTCGGTCGACACCGTGCTCGCGACGACGCAGCCCTGATCGCTGATCGGATGTGCAACCGATGACCGCAGCTGGGGATCTGGAGGTCATGCAGGTCGTCGAACCAGAGTTACTCCCCGCCGTGACGGACGCACCGGATGCGGTCGTCGAGGTGGGGCCGCGCCGCTTCCGCGGACTCGACCCGCGGTGGTGCGGTGCTGTCGTGTGGGTCGCCCTCGGTGCGTACGCGCTGTCGCGGGTGCCCGATGCGTGGTGGCGGTGGCGTGACGACGGAGTGATCACCCTGTCGCAGGCCCGCGGCCTTGTGGACTTCGGCCATCCGGCGGTGTCGGCGGCGGGCGAGCGGGTGGAGGCGGCTTCGGCGCCGTTGCAGATGTTCCTGGCCTCGGCCTACTTCCGGCTGGGCGGAAGCGGCTGGCAACGGTTCATGGACGTGCAGGTGATCGCCTGCTTCGCATTGTCGGGGTGGAGCGCGATGTGGCTGTGCCGTGTGCACGCACCCGGGCAGTCGTGGCGCCGTCAGCTCGGCGCGGTGCTCGCTGCCGCGGTGTTGGGTCTGACGGCGTGGCGGTCGCTCGGCTGGTTCGCATCGGGCATGGAGAACAGCCTCACGGTGGCGTTGCTGCTGCTGGCCATGGCGGCCACGGCGGCGACGATCGCCGATCCGGACAACCACGGCTGGCTGGCAGGAGCCGCCTTCGGCCTGGCCGGAATCAGCCGGGTGGAGTGGGCCG
Source organism: Acidimicrobiaceae bacterium (assembly GCA_031377945.1). Taxonomy (GTDB): domain Bacteria; phylum Actinomycetota; class Acidimicrobiia; order Acidimicrobiales; family Ilumatobacteraceae; genus UBA668. The sequence goes on from JANMFL010000108.1 coordinate 9,081, forward strand.
GTCTGCTGTTGCCCGCGCTCGCCGCAACTGTCGTCGCCCTTCGCCATCGGCCGAAGGTGGCCGCTCGCGTCGCAGGCATCGCCGGTCTCGTCTGGACGATGGTGCACGGCTGGCGGCACCTCGTGTTCGGCACGTTCATCCCGAACTCGGCCGTGGTGCAGGACAAGGTGGAGGTCGACACGGCCGCGCTGTGGTGGCTGCTGGGGTGTGGGCTGCTGGTCGTTGCGATGCTGTCGGTGTGGAGGTACCCGCGATGCCGAGTGACCGTCTCCGCCGTCATCGTGTGTATCGCAGCGCGGGCGTGGTGGACGGCGTGGCGCGGCGAGCGATACGCGGTGCTTGGAGTGGATCGACTCGTCGTCATGTCGGTGCTCGGCCTAGTGACCGTCGTCGCCATCGGTTGGATGTTCGGAGTTGGAAGGCGATCGGTCTGGGCGGTCCTGACGGCGACGGCGATGGTGCCCATCGCGCAGCGACTCCTGTTCGGGAAGGCCCGGCTGGACGCCGAGCGAATCTCGACCATGGCGCTGCCCTTGCTCGGCGTGTGCGCGGCGCTGGTCGTGCTGAGCGCGGCCGAGGCTGTGGTTCGTCGGGCCGACGCGCTCGGCGAGTCCCCGCGGCGTCGCCGAGGCGGGCGGCGCATCGGGTTGGGCTCACTCGTTGTCGGCGTGGCCGCCGTCGGGCTCGGTACGTCGGTGTGGGCGTCGAGCCAGGATCGACCGCAGTCGCTGTGCTGCTCGATCGACGGGTACACCACGGTCTTGGCCGATGCCGCGTCCATCGCCGGCGAGCGGGGGTTCGCCGCGTCGATCGTGGCGACCCCCGATCTCGGCAAGTTGTCGTTCGACAAACAGGTGGTCGTCGTCGACCTCGGCCGCCTGGGCGACGCACTGCTCACCCAGATCAACCGACAGCGCCCCGATCTGGTCGACGAGTATCTCAATCAGATCGCCACTCCCGACCTCGTCGAACTCCATGGCGACTGGGCATGCAACGTGTACCGGCGATGGTTGGCCACTCCGGACTTCCGGTCCCAGTACCGGCTGCTGCACGCCGACCCCGACGGCGCGAAGGGGGGCTGTCCGCACGGAGGCGCGATCCAGTACTACGTGCGTGGCGATGCGGCCTACGACGCGGAGGCGGCGCTGGCTGCTGACCTGAGTAGTGCGCCCACCACGGCACCCGCCGCAGTGCGCGCCGCATATGTGGACTGTCGGGGTGAGCGTCCTTCGGTCGACTGTGCCGCAGTGCGCCGAGCCATCTCGCGCAGTGTGCCCGCGCTGCGCGCCGCTGGCACGTTCGACGCAGTCGTGGCAGCGACCGATGCGTCGCCCACGCCAGAGCTCGATCGCCTGATGTTCGCCACGCCGCCGGGTTGGGCGCCACGAGCGGCCGAACTGCTCATCCCTCTGCTCGGCTCGCCCGACGAGCCGCTCTCCGGGTGAGCGCGGCTCGTCGGGGCCGGCCGGGCGCGTCAGACTGGGGCCATGACAGCGCCGACACGTCGTGGTCCCGGCCGGCCGATCGGCGGCAAGCTGGTGGTCGACCGCGAACTGATCCTCGACGCGGCCGAGCGCGTCATCGTTCGCGACGGCAGCGGTGCGTCGATCGAGGCGATCGCCGTCGAAGCGGGTGTCACCAAGCCGATCGTGTACGCGCGTGTCGGTGCGCGCGACGATCTCTGCGATGCGCTCGCCATGCGCCTGTCGGCTCGACTCGAGAAGGCCTCGCGAGACCGGGTGAAGAGCCTCGAGCCGAGCCACGAGTCGCTGGTGCAGTTCTTCCACGCCACACTCGAAACGATCCGCGAGCATCGCCCGCTGTTCCTGTTCGTGAGCCGTGGCGGCGACGACAAGGCCGAGCGGACGCTGCACCTCGCCGGCCGCTCCGCGCCGCGGCTGGCGGACTTGCTCACCGTGTGGCGCCGCTCGCTCGGCCTCGACCCCAGCTCGGCCGAACCGTGGGCGTACGGCATCATCGGCATGTTGAACCTGGTCTCGCTGTGGTGGATCGAGTCGAGCGACGAGCCGGTGCGACAGCTCTCGGAGCGGCTCGCCGACCTCGTCTGGCCGGGTCTCTCCGCAGAATCTTACCGAGGGTAGATTCCACTGCGCTGCCGTGCTACGGTCCACCCCGCAGGGCATCGGGGGTGCTCGCGACAAGGATCTGGGAGGCGACACCATGACCGCACTCGACCATCACGCCGCGCAGGCCACTCCCTGGCATCTGCGCGGGAACTGGGCACCGGTGCTCGACGAGATCACCGTCACCGACCTGCGCGTCACCGGTGCGGTGCCCGAGGAGTTGGAAGGCCTGTACGTGCGCACCGGGCCGAACCCGAAGTCTGGCCGCAGCGACCACTGGTTCTTCGGCGACGGGATGGTGCACGGCGTACGCCTCGGCGGCGGCAAGGCCCAGTGGTACCGAAACCGGTTCCTGCAGACACCCAACGTCACCAAGCCCGGCGGCGACATGATGGCGAACATGGGCGACCTCACCTATGGCACCGGCAACACGCACGTGATGCGCCACAAGGACCGGATCCTCTGCCTCGAAGAGGTGCACTTCCCCTGGCAGATCGACGACGAACTGAACACGCTCGGCTACGTGAACTTCGACGGTGCGCTCACCACGGGGATGACGGCGCACCCGAAGGTGTGCCCCATCACGGGTGAACTTCTGGCCTTCAGCTACCTCAACCCGCACCCGCCGTTCCTGAACTACATCCGCATCGGCGCCGATGGCCAGCTCAAGCAGCTCGAGGGCATCGAGATCCCCAACCTGGTGATGATGCACGACTTCAACGTCACCCGGAACCACGTCGTGTTCATGGACCTGCCCGTGTGCTTCGACCTCGACGCCCTCGCCACCGGCATGCCGTTCATGTTCAAGCGCGACGCCGGTGCCCGCCTCGGCGTCATGCCCCGCAATGGCACCAACGCCGACGTCCGCTGGTTCGAGATCGAGCCGTGCTACGTGTTCCACCCCGTCAACGCCCACGAGGTGGGGGACAGCATCGTGCTGCACGTCTCGCGCCAGACCGAGGCGTTCGGCACGAGCAACGACGACTACGCCGAGGTCGCCAGGCTCTGGAAGTGGACCATCGACCTCGTCGCCGGCACTGTCACCGAGGAGCAGATCGACGACCGGCCGGGCGACTTCGGCCGGGTCGACGACCGGCTCGTCGGGCTCGACGCCCGGTACGGCTACCTGATGGCGCTCGCCGGTGAAGGCGTGGCGGAGGAGCCGGTCTACGGCTCGGCACTGTGGAAGTACGACCTGCACACGGGACAGTGCTGGGAACACCAATTGGGCGACGGCGTACGCGGTGCCGAGCCGGTGTTCGCGCCGCGGTCGGTCGACGCTGCGGAGGACGACGGCTGGATCATCACGTTCGCTCACGACACGGCCACCGACGAGTCGACGCTGCGCATCATCGACGCCCGCGACTTCACCTCCTCACCGGTCGCGATCGTGCACCTGCCTCGGCGCGTGCCGTACGGCGCGCACGGCAGCTGGATCCCCGACACGCCGTCGTTCTGACCACCATGCGCCACCGCACCGATCGCACCCATCGCACCACTCGTTCCGGGCGGGCCGCCGTCGCCGCCTGTCTCATCGCACTCGTCTCGCTCGTCGCCTGTGCGGGCATCGACGAAGGTGAGGGCGCGACGCCGTCGTCGGCCGATGTGACCGTCGCGAGCACCACCCCACCGGTGTCGGACGACAGCACCACGTCCTCGGCCGGCACGGCCACGCCCGATCCTTCGGCCGACCCGTACGTCGTGTTCCCCACGCTCGACGCGCCGACAGGCGAGCCGATGGTGGTGGGCCTCGTCAACACCGAGGGTGTTCCGGGAC